>JBDLTZ010000130.1:0-37929 GCA_039805565.1 Chloroflexota bacterium
CTATGCTGCGCACAGACAGATTTCTCGTTGCCATCGTCGCGGGCGCACTGCTGCTCGTGGTCGTCGCGTTCGCGGTCACCCTCACACGCCCCGCGCCCAGCTACCGCGAGGGCGCCGAGCCCGCCGACATCGCCTACAACTACGTGCTCGCGCTGCAGCGCAAGGACTACCCGCGCGCCTACGGCTACCTGTCGCCCTCGCTGAAGGGCTACCCCGACAGCGCCGATGCGTTCGCCGCCGACGTGCAGCAGAACCTCTGGAGCTTTCAGCCCCAGGCCGGCACGCTCCAGGTCGAGAAGACCGAGGCGCTCACGGAGCAGGCGCAGGTCTGGCTGCGGACCACGAGCTTCCAGCAGGGCGGCCTGCTCGACAGCTCCCCATCCACACGCACATCCACGATGACGCTGCGCCCCGAGACCGGCGGCTGGAAGATCATCTCAGCCGACTCGTACTGGGTCTGGTGCTGGGACTCCGAGGACGGCTGCAGCTAGACGCTCTACTCCCGGGAACACGCAGGAGGCCACAATTGATCACCGTACGACGCTGGTATATCCTCCTCGTCAGCGCTCTCAGCCTCCAGGCTGCCGCCGCCGCCACGATCGCGCTCCTCCGCGGCCTGCTGGTGATACCCGCAGAACCCTCGGCGACGGCATTCCAGATCGCGGTGGTGGTGATCGCGCTACCGCTTTTCCTGGCGCACTGGATCTGGGCGCAGCGCCTCGCCGCGGCCGATCCGTCCGAGCGCGCGTCGACGCTCCGCGCGGTCTACCTCCACGCGACGATGGCAATCTTCCTTGGCCGGCTGCTGGTCGCCGCGTTCGATCTGGTCGCCGGCCTGCTCGGTATGGCACTGGGAGACGCGGGCACGTGGCGCGGCGGGCAGCCGTTCGGCGTCGGGCTCTCCCCGCGCGAGGCGATCACCGGCGACGTGATCGACATCGCGGTACTGGCGGTCCTCTGGCTCTACCACCGGCGCGTCGCGGCCGCCGATGCGCGGGCGCTGCCTCCGCCGCAGGGCCCCGCCACAGCACGGCGGCTGTACGTGCTGGTCTTCAGCGCCATCGGCCTCGCGATGACGGCGGTCGGCGCGATCGACACGCTGCGCTGGACCCTCTTCCAGCTCGGCGACACTGTGCTTGCCCCAGCCTCGGGCGTCGCCGCCGCCGTGGCCTCGCTGGCGGTGGGCCTGCCGGTCTGGCTGATCTCCTGGCGCGCGGCGCAGCTCCTGTTCGCGGGGCCGGCGCCCGAGGAGCGCGACTCGCTCCTGCGCAAGCTCTACCTCTACGCGGCCGTATTCATCGGCACGCTCACCACCGTCAGCGGCGGGGCGCTGGTGCTCGCGGGTGTGCTGCGGGGCGCGCTCGGGCTCGAGCCGCAGGGCGACATCCGCGACGTGCTGCCGCGCGTCCTCGGCGCGGCGGTGGTCTGGGCCTACCACGCGGCCGTGCTGCGCGCCGACTACGCTCACTGGCCGGAGGCCCCGCGCCAGGTCGCGCTGCGCCAGACGTCGTGGTACCTCGTCGCAGGCATCGGGCTCGTGGCGCTGCTCGTCGGGCTCGCCAGCGACACCAGCGTGCTCATCCGCTCGCTCGGCGAGAGCGCGTTCGGCGACGACCTGCGCGAGCAGCTGGCCTGGTCCACCGCCGCCCTGCTGGTGGGCCTGCCTGTCTGGGCGCTCCCCTGGCGGCTGGCACAGCGCGCCGCCACGGCCGACACGCCAGCGGGCGCCGCGGAGCGCGGCAGCGTGGTGCGAAAGATCTACCTCTACTTCTTCCTGTTCATCGCGGCCATGACCGTGCTCGCCGGGCTGGTCTACATTGTGTCGCAGCTCGTGAGCGTCGCGCTCGGCGAGCCCGCGCCGTCCGACATGGCGACCGAGCTCGCGCAGGCGATCGCCTTCAGTCTGATCGCCGTGGCCGTCTGGCTCTACCACGCCGACGCGCTGCGCCACGACGGCCGCATGCGCGATCGTGAGCAGGCCCAGCTCATGGCCTCCACCCGCGTCGCGGTGGTGGACGGCCACGATGGCAGCTTCGGCCGGTCGGTGGCCGAGGCCCTGCGGCGCGAGCTGGCGGGCGTGACGGTGATCCCGGTGGGGCTCACGCCGGAGGCGGCCGCGGCGATGGGCGCGGGGGAGAGCCCGCAGACCCTGGCGGAGCAGATAGCGGCGGGCGGGGTCGTCGTCGGGCCGTGGTGGCTCGCCGCCGCCGACGCCAGCCACGTCCCCCCGGAGGTCGCGGCGGCGCTCACGGCCAGCCCGGCGCGCAAGCTGCTGGCCCCCGCCCCGGTGAACGGCTGGGAGTGGGTCGGCGTCGAAGGAACCGCGCCCGAGCAGGTCGCCGGCCGTGCGGTTCAGGCAGTGCGGCAGGTCGTCGAGGGCGCGCAGGTCCGCCCGGCGCGCCAGCTCTCCGGCTGCGCCATCGCGGGGATCGCCGTCGGGCTGATCGTCGTGCTGCTGATCGTCGCGTTCGCGATCATCGCATCACTGGGGCTGCCAGTGTTCTAGCTGGGCGGCGTATCAAACGCCACCCTCTACCGATAAGAACCTTGTCATACGGCAGATACGTCTTTCTTCGATCGTTTTACAGCGTTATTGGCTCTGGCCAGAACCCTCATCTCCCGGCGCGCCGCGTGCTACAATCGTCCTACCTTGTGAAGTGTAGCTCCCGCGCGAGCAACCCTGGAAAGGACTGCCGCATGAGGGTTCTGGTGTACGACGCGCACTCCTACGACCAGACATTCCTGAATAAGGCCAACGACGGAAAGCACGAGCTGGTGTACACCCCAGCGGTGCTGGACATGCACACGGCCGCGCTGGCCGCCGGGTACGACGCCGTCTGCCTGTTCGTGAACGACCACGCCTCGGCCGAGGTGCTGGAGCGGCTCCACGCCGGCGGGGTGCGCGCCATCGCCCAGCGCTCCACCGGCTACAACAACATCGACCTCGACGCCTGCGCGCGCCTCGGCATCGCGGCCATGCGCGTATCGTACTACTCGCCCTACGCGGTGGCCGAGCACGCCGTCGCTCTGCTGATGACGCTCAACCGCCGTGTCCACCGCGCCTTCAACCGCACGCGCGAGTTCAACTTCCGCCTCGCTGGGCTCATGGGCCGCGACATCCACGGCAGCACGGTGGGGGTGATCGGCACCGGCAAGATCGGCGCGATCTTCTCCCGCATCATGATCGGCTTCGGCTGCACCGTGCTCGCCTACGACGTGCGCGAGAACCCGGAGTGCGTCGAGATGGGCGTGCGCTACGTGCCGCTCGACGAGATGCTGCCCCAGGCGGATATCGTCAGCCTGCACGCGCCGCTGCTCCCCGAGACGCGCCACATCATCAACGCCGACACGATCGGCCAGATGAAGCACGGGGCCTTCCTGATCAACACGAGCCGCGGCGGCCTGGTTGACACCACTGCGCTGATCGACGCCGTCCAGAGCGGCCACCTGGCCGGCGTCGGGCTGGACGTCTACGAGGAGGAGCAGGGCAAGTTTTTCCGCGACCTCTCGGACCAGCCAATGGGCGACGACGTGCTGGCGCGCCTGATGACCTTCCCCAACGTGCTCGTGACCGGCCACCAGGCCTTCTTCACGCAGGAGGCCTACACCACCATCGCCGAGACCACCATCCAGAACCTGGATGACGCGGCCGCCGGGAGGAGCAACGACAACACGCTCACGCCCCGGTAGAGCTGAGCCACAGAACGCGCGGAGGGTAGCATGCTCGTATCTCTATGACCTCTGCGCGCTCTACGGCTCAAGAGCAGGTTTCAGGCTGTTGCTGCGCCGCCCCGCTTGGGGCGGCGCTTCGTTGTACCCGCGGCCCCACGCCGCCTCCAGGCTGAGACCGCGCCCTCCGAATGGTGTACCTCGGATCGCCCCCCCGGATCATCCCCCCGCGGCGCGCCAGCCCTATGATAGCCATGGCGAGAAAAGCGGCCGCGGCTTCGCGGCAAGGCACTGAAAAAAGAAGAGCACGTTGATGTTGTATGATGCGCTTGTGATCGGCGCCGGTCAGGCCGGCCTCTCAGCGGGCTACTACCTTCAGCAGTCCGGGCTCAGCTTCCTCATCCTGGAGGCCGGCGGCGAGCCGGCCGGCTCCTGGCCACACTTCTACGACAGCCTCAAGCTTAACACCCCGGCGCGCTTCTCGTCCCTCCCCGGCCTCCCCTTCCCCGGCGACCCGCGCCGCTACCCGCTGCGTGACGAGGTCGTGGGTTACCTGCGCGCCTACGCCACCCTCTTCCGCCTCCCGATCGCCACTTGCACGCGCGTCCGAAGCGTCTCACGCCTGGGGCGCAGCTTCCGCGTGCAGACCGAGGACGGCCGCACCTACACCGCCCGCACGCTGGTAGCGGCCACCGGCTTCTTCGGTCGCCCCTACCGCCCGCGCCTGCCAGGCCAGGAGCTGTTCGCCGGCCAGCTGCTCCACACCGCCGAGTACCGCCGGCCCGAGCCCTTCGTCGGCAAGCGCGTGGTGATCGTTGGCGCGGGCAACGGCGCGGTGCAGATCGGCGTCGAGCTGGCGTCGGTGGCGAACGTGACGCTGGCGACGCGCGCGCCGATCCGCACGCTGCCGCAGCGCCTCCTCGGGCAGGACGTTCACCTCTGGCTGAGCCTGACGGGCCTCGACGACACGCAGTGGCTAGGCAACCGCACAGCGCCGGTGTATGTGAGCGCCCCCGAGCGGGCGGCGCTGCGGGCGGGCGCGCCTGACCGCCGGCCGATGTTCGAGCGCCTCAGCGAGCGCGGGGTGGTGTGGGCACATGGGGAGGGGGAGACGGTGGATGCGGTGGTGCTGGCCACCGGCTACCGGCCGAGCCTGCCGTTCCTGGCGGGGGTCGACGCCTTCGACGCCGAGGGGGGCGTGCTCCACCAGCTCGGCGTGAGCACCTCGGTGCCAGGCCTGTACTACGTGGGGCTGCCGCGCCAGAGCAGCGCCGCCTCCGCCACGCTGCGCGGCGTCGGGGTGGACGCCCGCCGCATCACCGCGCACCTCGCAGCGTACCTGGAGGCCCAGGCGGCCGCGGCAAACCGGCGCTCCGAGCGGCGGAGGGTGGCGCGGCGCGGGCTCATGGCGCTCGCCGCGACCCTCCCGCTGCACCACGCCCTATAGCAGCACCATGTCGTCGCGGTGCACCACCTCGGGGCCGTAGTCGTAGCCGAGCGTCTCAGCGATCTGCGTTGAGCGCAGCCCCTTGATGCGGCGCAGATCCTGCGCGCCGTACTGGGCCAGGCCGCGGGCGATCTCGCGCCCCCCGGCGGCGTAGATCCGCACCGTCTGGCCGCGCTCGAAGTCCCCCTCCACCACCGCCACGCCGGCCGGGAGCAGGCTCTTGCCACCCTCAAGCAGCGCGCGCGCCGCGCCGTCGTCCGCCACAAGCCGGCTGTGGCGGGCCGTCTCGGCCAGGAGCCAGCGCTTGCGGCTCTCGAGGCGGGTGTGGAGCGCCGGGAAGCGCGTCCCGAGCGGCTCGCCGGCCAGCACCCGCCCGATCGCCTCGCGCTCGGCGCCGGGGGCGATCACCACGCTGGTCCCGCCGCGCGTGGCCAGGTCGGCCGCCTGAATCTTGGTGATCATGCCGCCGGTGCCGCGCGCGCTGCCGGTGCCGCCCGCCAGCGCGTAGATCGCCTCGGTGATCTCGGGAACCACCTCGATGCGCGTGGCCGCTGGGTCCTTGCGCGGGTCGGCGGTGTACAGACCGTCGATGTCGGTCAGGATCAGCAGCAGCTCAGCGTCCACCAGGTTGGCAACCAGAGCCGAGAGGTTATCGTTGTCGCCCACCTTGATCTCATCCACCGCCACCACGTCGTTCTCGTTGATGATCGGCAGCACACCGTGGGCCAGGCAGGCCAGCAGCGTGTTGCGCGCGTTGAGATAGCGGTGGCGGTCGCGCAGGTCGTCGCGAGTGAGGAGCGTCTGGGCGACCGGGATGCTGTAGAGGTCAAAGATCTGCTCGTAAAGGTGCATGAGCCGGCTCTGGCCCACGGCGGCGAGCATCTGCTTGAGTGGCATGTCGCGGCGGCGCCCGTAGAGGCTCAGGCGCTCGCGGCCGGCGGCCTGGGCGCCGGATGTGACCAGCACAACCTCCACACCCAGGGCGCGGGCGTCGGCGATCTGGCGTACGAGCTCGACGATCCGCGGGCGGTGGAGGCGGTCGGTGCCGGCAGTGAGGACATTGGTGCCGAGCTTGATGACGATTCGTCTCATGGGGGGTGCAGCCATACAAAAGGGAGGGGCCAGAGGAGGGCAGGGCCCTCTCCTGAAACCCCTCCCACGGTTCTCGTGGGGGATGATGCTACGGCACCAGGCGGTAGCCCACGCCCCACTCCGTCAGCAGCAGCTTCGGGTCGCGCGGGTCCTGCTCGAGCTTGCGCCGCAGGTGCCAGATATAGACCTTGAGGTAGTCGTTGTCCTTGGTGTACTCCTGGCCCCACACGCCGCGCAGTAGCGTCTCGTGGTCCAGCACAGCGCCGGCGTGCTCAGCGAGCAGCAGCAGCAGGTCGTACTCAGTGGGAGTCAGGTCCACCGGCTCGCCACGCACCAGCACCTCGCGCTTCTGCTTATCGATCGAGATCTCGCCGCCGCCGCCGATCACGGGGCGGTTGGGCGAGGGAACACGGCGCAGCAGTGCGCGAACGCGGGCCATGAGCTCGTCCATATTGAACGGCTTGAGCAGGTAGTCATCTGCCCCGCTCTCCAGCCCAGTGACGATATCCTGGCTCTGAACACGGGCCGTGAGCATCAGCACCGGCACCTGCGAGAACTCGCGCAGGCGCCGGCACACCTCCCAGCCGTCGATCTCGGGCATCATCACGTCGAGGATCACCAGATCTGGGTGCTCCTGCTGGATCATCTGGAGCCCCTGCGCGCCATTCTCCGCCTGAAGGACAGCGAACCCCTCGTGCTCGAGGTTGATCCGCACCAGCTCGCGCAGGCCGGGCTCATCGTCCACTACCAAGATCCTGCGCTGGTCCTTGCGTTGCATGCTACGCTCCCGTTTCAGCGAAGAGCCGAGACGTCCTGCCGTAATCTGTTGAACAGGACCACAACCTCTTCTTGCGTCAGCGTGCCGACACGAACATATCTGACATTGCCGGCCGGGTCGATGAAATAGCTCGTCGGTATCGGCGATATCTGGAACTGGCGCGCCATCTCACCCTCGACGTCGAGCGCGTTGGGGTAGGTCACGCCATATTCGTTCAGGAACGCACGCACTGCGTCGTCGTCAGTCTCCTGCTTGCGCAGGTTCACGCCGACGATCACCAGACCCTGGTCCTTCAGCTGCTCGTAGGAGGCCTGCAGCGCGGGCGTCTCCTCTTTGCACGGCTCGCACCAGGTGCCCCAGAAGTTAACCAGCACGACCTGGCCGCGGTAGTCGCTCAAGCGAATCTCGCCGCCGCCCAGCGCGGGGAGCGCGACGTCCGGCGCGGGGCGGTTGATCTCGCCCACCCCGGGCAGCTCCGGCTCGGCGCTGCCAGCGGTCACAAACCAGACACCCCCGATAATCGCCAGACCGATAAGGACTCCGAGCGCGGCGAAGCTCAGCTCACGCCGGCTTACGGCTCGTCGGCTTGCTACATCCGAACGTGGTGTGGCCATAGCATATACTCTGGTATCCCTACCCCCTAAACGGGAGTAGATAATATTTTAACACACGCAGATACGGGTGTGTAGTGTCAACCTTGGCAACCGCGCCTGCGCTATTGCTCGCTGTACTGCTCAATCAGCTGCTCAGCCTGGCCCGCGAGCGGCGAGTCAGCCGGGACGATCTCGAGGAGGCGCTGCCAGCCGGCCACCGCCTCCTCGGTCTGGGGAGGCCGCGCGCTCACCAGGCAGTAGCCGTGGCTCAGCAGCACGCGCGGGTCATCGGGGTTCAGCTCACGGGCCCGAGCTGTGTCGGTCGTACCCTGCTCTACGTAGAGGGTTTCACCAGTCCCAGTGCCGTAGAAGCACGCACTCGCACCCTTGTCCGCCAGAACCGCGGCGTTGCTCGGGTCAAGCTCGAGCGCGCGGTCATAGGCCTCGATCGCCTCGAGCCAGCGTGGCAGCCGCTGCTGGTACATGATGCTGTCGGGCGCCTGCTCACGGATGATCTGCGCGCTGTCGTACAGCAGGTTGCCGAGGTCGATCCACGCCCGCGCGTCGGTCGGGTTCTGCTCGGCGGCGGCCCGCGCCTGCGTGATCAGCGCCTCGAACTGATCCTCTGGGGACGGGGTGGGGGTTGCGACGGCCGGCGGGGTCACGCCGCCGCCCGTGAGCACGAGGCTCACCACCAGCGCCGGGAGCACCACCGCGGCGGCCACCAGCAGCACGGCGATGCCGGGGGCTGCGAGCGGCGAGCGCGCATCCCTGCCGGGTACATTCTTGGGCTGATCCTCGAAGCCGCGCGGGCGCTCCTCGCGCCGTGCCGGCACCAGGGGGCGGTAGTCGAGGGCGGCGTCCTGAGTCGTGAGCCTTGAGTCGCGTGTCTTAAGCTCGTCGCCCTCAGAGGGCGGCGCCACATCTTCCGCGGCCAACCCTCGGTCATCGGCGCTCGATCCTCGGCTCGCGGCCTCGGTGTCGTAGGCGGCGCGGCGCTCAGGGTCAGAGAGGACAGCGAAGGCCTGGTCGGCGGCCTCGCGCTTGGCGCGCGCTAGGGCCACCAGGTCCTCGGCCGCACCTCCCAACCGCGCCGGGTCGTAAAGCTCACAGATCCGGCGGTAGGCGGCCTCGATCGCCGCCGTGTCGGCCTTCGGGTGGACCTGGAGGGTCTCGTAGTAGTCCTGCGTTGCCATGTTATTCTTCGTAGTACAACGAAAGGTTCGCCACAGAGGGCACAGAGAGAAGAGAGGAGAAACGTGCTCGCTCCCTATCTCTGCGTGCTCTGATTCTCTGTGGCAGACTCGCCCGCGTTGGAATAGTGGTTACTCGCTGCTGCCCGCCGGCGGCGCCACGCTCCCGAGCGTCCCCGGTGCGCGGAGCTTGCGCCCGAGCGGGAAGCGCCGCCGCTCGAGCTGCGCCTGCCCCTCGAGGGTACGCCTGGCCACAGCGATCAGGCCGCCGATGACACCGATCGCCGTGCCGAGCCACACCAGCATCACGCCCGGCTTGAGGCTCACCGTCACCACCGCCTTGGCCGGGTCCACCGGCAGGCCAAGGTCGTTGACGCGGATGATCACGCGCCGCTGCACCGGGTCGAAGGCGGCCAGCGACGCAGTGTGCCCGCCGGTCAGTGTCACTGGATTGTCCTGGATAGCCTTGGCCGGGTCGGTAGCGTTCGCCAGCAGCGTGATCTTCGGCGTCAGCTTGGCGATCTCACCCTGGTAGGTGACCTCGAGCTTGGCGCCCACGTCGGCTGAGCCGGCGGTGTGCGCATCGGGCACCTCGAAGCCGAGGAAGGTGAAGGTGTACGGCCCCACGGTCTTCATGTCACCGATGGTCAGGTCGGCCACATTGCGGTCCAGCGGCGGCTGGTATTCCGCCGGCGAGACGTACAGGTCCTGCCAGAGCTCAGACTTGATCGCCGGAGTCGCCATCGTAGCGCCCATGCGCGGGTTGAAGTACAGCTGCGGCTGCGCCCGCCACTCCTGCCCGTCGCGCGTCACCGTCAGGTCGAGCGTGCCCTTGCCATTCGGCTGCATCGCCCAGCCGTTGAAGGTGAAGTCGTAGCCGTACATGCTGATCGTGTCGCCCTCGGGCACCAGCAGCCGCTGCTCCGGCGTGGCATACCAGGTGGAGGCCGCGGCCCCCACCAGCAGCACCATCAGGCCGACGTGCGCCAGATACCCACCGATCCGCATCCAGCCGCTGCGCAGCGTGCGGACGATCATCACGATGTTGGTGCCGGCGGCGAAGGTGCAGAGACCAATGTACGCCAGCGGCAGCGGGTCGCGCGCGCCAAGCACCAGGCCGACGCAGCTCACCAGCACCGCGACCACGGCGGGCCAGCGCAGAGCGCGCAGCAGGTTGCGCGGGTTGGTGTCGCGCCAGCCGAGCAGCGGGCCGACGATCAGCAGCAGCACCAGGATCAGCCCGAGGGGCGGCACTGTCCCGCTGTAGAAGTCGCCGATCAGGCCGAAGCGGCCGTCGGTGAAGGCCTCCGAGCCATAGGTGGTGCCGTCGTCGATCTTGAAGGCACCCGAGAAGACATCCTGGAGCCAGTGGCCCACGCCGGGAATGGCCGAGATCACCGGCATCGAGGTGCCAAGTGTCACGACGGTGGCAATCACCACCAGGCCGAGGATCATCAGCACGAAGAAGCTGTCGCGTGAGAGCAGCTTCTCCGAAAGCGGCCGGGTGGGGATGTCGCGCCAGCGCCAGAACAGCGCGGCCAGGCTTGCCACGCAGAGGAAGACCAGCGAGCCGATCATGACCGACTTCAGACCCTCCTCGACGAACGAGTGCACCGAGAAGGAGGAGAGCACACCCGAGCGGGTGAGGAACGTGGCGTAGAAGACGGTCAGGTAAGTGACGAGGGCCAGCGTCAGGTTGGTGCGCCGCAGGCCACCACCGGTGCGCTGCACCAGCATGCCATGGATGAGCGCGGTGACGGCGAGCCACGGCACGAGCGCCGCGTTCTCCACCGGGTCCCAAGCCCAGTAGCCGCCCCAGCCGAGGGTCTCGTAGGCCCAGTAGCCGCCCAGCAGGAGCGCCAGGCCCAGGAAGGCCCAGGCCGCCAGCGTCCACGGCAGCGAGTCGCGCACCCAGCCGTCGTAGTCGCGCCGCCAAACGCCGCCGATCGCATAGGCGAACGGCACGGCCATCAGGGCGAAGCCCACGAACAGGATCGGCGGGTGGATGAGCATCCACATGTTGTGCAGCGCCTCGTTGAGCCCCTTCCCGTCGGCCGGGACCACCGGCACGCCGTTCTCCATGTGGGGTACGAACGGGTTGCGGATGAGCATGTAGATCAGCAGCGCAGCCTGGATGCCCATGAACACGCTGAGGACGTACGGCTCGGCGTGGCGCGAGCGCCGCACCAGGAACTGCGCGGCGATGATGCCCCACAGCGCCCAGATCACGAACGAGCCAGGCTGGCCTGCCCACACGGCCGCCACGCGGAAGTGCGGCTCGAGCTCCTTGGAGCTGTAGTCGTAGACGTATTGAATGTCGTACCGCTGGGCCACGAAGAGATAGTTGAGCAGGCCCACCACCAGCAGCACGGCCACGAGCGCCGCGCGCGTGCCGACCCGTCCGTAGGTGAGCGCGGCCGTGTTACCGCGCGGCACCAGCGCGTAGCTCACGGCCGCGAGGATGGCGGCGGCGATCGCACAAGCGATCAAGATTGTGCCGAGGAGGTACATGCCTCAAACCTTTCGTAGAGGTGGTCAATCATCAGAGGTCAGTAGCCGACGGTGGCGGCTACCGGCTACCGGCTTCTAGCTCGAGTGCGGCGACTCGCCCTGTATCTCCTGGTACTTCGACGGGCACTTGACGAGCATATCGTCGGCCATGAACACGCCCTTGGCGGAGTCGTAGTGGCCAATCGCCACAATGCTGACCGCCTGCTCGAAGTTGGCCGGCTTGGGCTTGGCGTAGACCACCTTCACCAGCTTGCCGGTGTTGTCCTGCAGGTCGAAGGTGAAGTTGCCCTGGGCGTCGTACGCGCCGGTGCTGCCGAGGAACCCGGCAAGTTGGACACTACGCCCACTTGTGGTGGCCTCGTCGACGCTGGTGGTGTAGGGCCGGAAGGACTGCGTCAGGCCGAGGTAGCCGAGCACGATCGACATGACGATCATGCCGATGCCGATCATGTGTAGCGGCTTGAGGGGGAAGGGACGCCGGACGATGTCGGGGGTCGCGGTTGCCATAGCTCTCTCCTAGGCTTCCTGGTAGCCTATTGCGTGTTTCCTGTGGTTCCAGTGGCCTGCGGGCGCTTCTCGAGCGTCGCGCGCGGGGCGGTCGCCTGCGTCGGCGCCTCCTGATCGAGCTTGCGGCGCAGCTCACGGGTGACCTGGTCGATGCGCCACAGGAAGACGAAAATCCCGATCCACACGGCGAGCGCCACCGCCAGCGCGAAGTAGATCGCGACGGCGGGGTCAAGCAGGAAGTTCATACGCACCTCCGCGCCGCGCGACGCGCTCCTGCAGTAGCAGGACGTCCGCCCGCAGGCGATAAAGCCAGATAAAGAGGCCAAGGAAGCCGAGGTTGGCTGCCATAAAGGTCCAGAGTGTACGGCTGTTGCTGAGCAGGCCGGTGCCGGGGGCCTCGATGTTGAGCAGCGCCTCGCCCTTCGTCACATCGGCCCGCTCCAGCGCCAGCATGAACTGCTGCCCGGGGAACTCCGGCCGGTCGGCGGGCCTGCCGTTGGCGAGCTCCAGCGAGGGGGTGAGCACAATGCGCTCGGCTAGGCCGGGGGTGCGCACCTCGACCTGCGCCACGGCGAAGTCGCCGCGCTGCTCGAGCCCCTGGAGCTCGACGATCAGATCGCCAAGCTGGCCGATCTTCTCACCGCTCACGCTCAGCACCACGCCCTCGCAGCGGCTGCCCTGGATGAAGGCGCAGTTCGGGTGGAGCGAGCTGTCGGCCACGCGCGGGGCCACGAACAGCAGGAAGGGCATCGTGACGGCGGCGAAGAGGTTGTACGCCGCGCCCAGCCGCCTTCGCCGCTGGTCGTCGTCAAGCGCCGAGCGCAGCGCGAAGTAGGCGGCGTAGATCAGCAGCAGCACCAGGATCGTGGTCTCGCGGGGGTCCCAGTTCCAGAAGCTGCCCCACACGACCTGCGCGAAGATCGCGCCTGTGACGGTGGCGAGGACGCAGAAGAGGAAACCAGCCTCCGCAGCCGCCACGGCGTTCACGTCGTCCTGCACGCGCCGCTTCCAGAGGTAGCGGGCGCTGTAGACGGCCGAGACGGTGAACGCGACGGTGGTGACCCACGCGGTGGGCACGTGCATGATGATAATGCGCCCGGCGTCGCCTAGACCGACGTACTGAGGGACCAACAGGAACATCGCGATCACAACACCGGCTATCCACAGCCCGAGCAGCAGCTTGGCGACCGGTGCGATGCGCGTCAGTGTTCCCATCTGACCCTCTTTCTAGGCTTACTGGCGCTCTGCAAGCGCTATGATACTACATATGATCCGCCAGAGCAACCCCGATTACAGATACCTCGACGTGTCTCTAGAAATCTCGTGTATTTTATCACAAGAGGGGAGGGAGACATCACCCTATGGCGCATAAGAAACCCTATGGCGCATAAGAATCGGATGAGAATCGCGCGCGCATCCTGCGCAGAGGTGCTACGCCTCCCAGACGGTTGCGAAGAGGAACAGCGAGGCGACGAACAGGGCAAGCGCGTAGGCAAGCAGCACCTGCAGGGGAGCGGCCCCCGTCTCCCAGCCGCGCCCCTCGAGCGCGTTGGCCGTGCCGCGAATGGCGGTGACAAGCAGCGGGACCAGCAGCGGGAAGGAGAGCACAGCGAACAAGGCGCCCTTCACGCTGGCGCGCGCGATGATCGCGGCGATAAGCGTCGTGGCGGCCACAAGCCCAACGCTCCCGGCCAGCAGGAGCGCGGCGAGCATCACCGGGTCGGCCACGCGCACGCGCAGCATCACTACAAACAGCAGCGTGGTCACGAGCACCAGCACCAGCAGCAGCGCGAGGTTGAAGAGCAGCTTGCCGAGGTAGACTGCCGTCGGACGAGCGGCCAGGCGCAGGGCGGCGGCGGTGCGGGCCTCCTCCTCCTGCACGAAGGCGCGCGCCAGCCCGGTGAAGGCCGCGAACAGGATCGCCACCCACAGCAGGCCGGCGTGGATCAGCGGCAGGTCCGGGTTCCGCATGGCCGAGAGCGGCCCAAGCCCGAGGCTCAGCGCCACAACGGTGCTCACGGCAAAGAGCAGCACGGCGTTGAGGGCGTAGCGCGTCCGCAGCTCGCTCCGCAGGTCTTTGCGGAAGACGGCCAGGCTCGACTGTATGAGATCCGGGCCTCCGCGGGTTTCGTGTTTGTTCACAAGGTCCATAGCAGCCACGATCACGATATCGTTCATTATTTAGAAGAGTTTTGCCACTCTGAGCACAGCGAGGTCTCCATACCGGAGATGCTTCGCTACACGCAGCACTCAGCCAAGCCGCAGCACGTAGTCCCCGAAGCGCTCCTCGCGCGGGTCGTTCGTGGCCACCACAGTGATGCCCCGCGCGCGCTGCGCCGCCACCAGCCGGTCCACCACCGCGGCGCCGCGCTCGTCCAGGGTCACTGTCGGCTCGTCCAACAGCAACACATAGGGGCCGTGCAGCGTGGCGTAGGCGTACCGCAGGCGCTGGGTCATGCCGGAGGAGTAGGCTGCCAGCAGGTCGCCGCCGCGCCCGCCGAGCCCCACGTCGGCCAGCAGCGCCTCCAGGTCGGCGTCGCTGCGCCGCAGGCCACGCACATCGGCGAAGAAGCGCAGGTTCTCCAGCGCGGTAAGCTCGCGGTAGAGCTGGAGGTCCGGCGCGACCCAGCCGAACAGCCAGGGGGCCTGGTCAGGCTGGTAGCTCGTGTCCCCAAGCCGCACGCGCACCGCGCCGCGGCTCGGGCGCTGGAGGCCACAGATTGCCCGCAGCAGCGTGCTCTTGCCGCTGCCGTTCGAGCCGGCCACCACCAGCGTCTCACCGGCGCGCAGGGTCAGGCTCACGCCCTCGATCACCCGGCGTGCGCCGTAGTCCAGCCCGACGTCGTCGAGCTCGAGCAGGATGTCACACTTGTTCGTCACGGGGGGCTATGGTACCGCGAGTGGGCAGAGTCGTAAAGCGGACCACCGACCAGTGACTACCGACCAACGGCACTCGTCGTCAGTCGTCGGTCGCTGTTTCGGCCCGATAACGTGGTATCATACCGGCCGACATAACGAATCATCCAGACGGAATCAATGAGAGCCAACCCCACCCACCGCGTCGTCGTCACCGGCATGGGCGCGATCACCCCGCTGGGCAACAGCGTGCAGGCCTACTGGGAAGCTCTGCTCGCCGGCCGATCGGGCGTGGCGCTCGCCACCCGCTACGACATCGCCGACTTCCCCTATGTGATCGCCGCCGAGGTCAAGGGCTTCGACCCGCGCGACCACATGGACGCCAAGGCAGCCCGCCGCGCCGCCCGCTTTGCCCAGTTCGCCGTGGCCGCCGCCGGAGAGGCCCTGCGCGACAGCGGCCTGGACCTCGACGCGCTCGACCGCTCGCTGGTGGCCGTGAACATCGGCACCGCGCTCGGCGGTACCGCAACGGTGGAGGAGACCTCCCTCTCCTTCGAGGCCAAGGGGCGGCGCAGGGTGGACGCCTTCTACATGCCGACATTCATCTACAACATGGCGTCGTGCCAGGTGGCGATCCAGTACGGCCTGCACGGCCCCACCACCACCCCGGTGCTGGCATGCGCCACGGGCACCTACGCGATCGGCGAGGCCGCGCGCGCGGTGCACCGCGGCGATGCGCTGGTGGCGGTGTGCGGCGGCACCGACGCGGGCGTGACCGCGCTGAACGCCATGTCGTTCGGGGTGATCGGCGCGATCGCGCCGCCCGGCGACGACCCCGCGCGCGCGGTGCGCCCCTTCGACGCCGAGCGCAAGGGGACGGCCGGCGGCGAGGGGTGCGGGGTGCTGGTGCTGGAGCAACTCGAGCACGCCCTGGCGCGCGGCGCCCGCATCTACGCCGAGCTGGCCGGCTTCGGCGCCACCGAGGACGCCTTCCACCTGACCGCGCCCGCCCCCGGCGGCGAGTACGCGTCCCTGTCGATGCGCCGCGCCATCGAGGACGCCGGGCTGGCTCCTGAGGAGGTGGACCACATCAGCGCGCACGCCACCGGCACCCCGCTGAACGACGCAGCCGAGACGGCGGCGATCAAGCTGGCGCTGGGCGAGCACGCCCACAAGGTCACAGTGAGCGGCATCAAGTCGATGCTCGGCCACACCGCCGGGGCCGCCGGCGCGCTGGCGGTGATCGGCTGCGTGAAGAGCGTGGAGACCGGCTGGGTGCCCCCCACGGCCAACTATGAGACGCCCGACCCAGCCTGCGACCTGGACTACGTGCCGAATGCCCCACGGCGGCAGGAGGTGCGCGCGGCGCTGGCCAACGCCTTCGGGTTCGGCGGACAAAACGCCGTGGTGGCGGTGACGCGGTTCGAGGAGCGTTGAGCGGGGGTTTGGGGGCGCAGCCCCCGAGAACATATCCTTCCGATTTTTTGAGGAGCAACCCAGAGTGCATCGCGTAGACAACCTTCACGTCGCCGAGTTCAGCCCGCTCGCCTCGCCGCGCGAGCTCAAGCGCCGCCTCCCGATCACCGACGCCATCAGCGACACGGTCTTCCAGGCCCGCCAGGCCATAACGCGCATCCTGCGCCGCGAGGACCAGCGCATGCTGCTGGTGGTGGGGCCGTGCTCCGTCCACGACCGCGACGCGACGCTGGAGTATGCCCACCGCCTGCACGAGATGCACCTGCGCTACCGCGACCGGCTGCTCATCCTGATGCGGGTCTACCTGGAGAAGCCGCGCACCACCGTGGGCTGGCGCGGCCTGGTCAACGACCCGTACATCGACGGCTCGTTCGACATGGGCGAGGGCCTGGCGATGGCGCGCGAGCTGCTGCTGCGCGTCAACGCGATCGGCCTGCCGGTGGCCACCGAGATGCTCGACCCGATCAGCCCGCAGTTCATGAGCGACCTGCTCACGCTCGGGGCGATCGGCGCGCGCACCACCGAGTCACAGACGCACCGCGCGCTCGCCAGCGGCCTCTCGATGCCGATCGGCTTCAAGAACAACACCGACGGCAGCATCAAGGCGGCGGTCAACGCGATCGTCTCGATGCGCAGCCCGCACAGCTTCCTCGGCATCGACCAGGACGGCAAGAGCTGCCTGGTGAAGACCACCGGCAACCCCGACGGGCTGGTAATCCTGCGCGGTAGCAGCAAGGGCCCAAACTATGACGCCGCCAGCATCGGGGAGACCGAGCGCCTGATGACCGAGGCGGGCCTCCCGCCGGCGATCATGGTGGACTGCAGCCACGCCAACTCCGGCTCGGACCACACCAGGCAGGAGGGGGTCTGGAACACGATCCTGGCCGAGCACCGCGCGCAGCCCTCTCTGGTGGGCATGATGATCGAGAGCAACCTGCACGAGGGCAAGCAGCCCATCCCGGCCGACCTGAGCCAGCTGAAGTACGGTGTCTCGATCACTGACGCCTGCGTGGGCTGGGACACCACCGAGCGTATGCTGCAGAACGCCTACAAGGCGCTGGCGTAGGAGTGCGCGACCGCCTGCTCCACCCGCTGTTCGTCGCCCTGGCGGTGGCCGGGGTCGTGACGGCGCTGCTGCTCACCGGCGAGACCTTCCCGGCCGCGACGGTGGACCTCTCGGTAGGGCGGGCGGAGGCCGAGCGGCGCGCGCTGGCGTTCCTGGACGAGCGCGGGGTGGAGGCGGCGGGTCGCTGGCGCTCGCTGAGCTTCGAGACCGACCCGGCGCAGGACTACCTCACCGCCTCCGTGGGCCTTGGCGAGCTCCAGGCGCTGGCGGCGCGCGACCTGAACCTGGCGCGCTGGCGGGTGCGGCTCTTCACCCCGCTCGACCCCGAGACGTGGGAGGTGGAGGTCTCGAGCCGCACCGGACGCATCCTCGGCTACCGCCACACCCTGCGCGAGGAGGCCCCCGGCGCCGCGCTGAGCTACGACGCCGCGCGCGACCTGGCGCTCTCCGCAGTGCTGAGCGCTGATCCCCCAGTGCTGAGTACCACCGGCGTCCTCGCGAACGCCGCACCACCCTCAACACTCAAGCCTCAACACTCAAGACTCGACTCGCAAGACTCAGGCCTCACGACTCAGGCCTCACGCCTCAAGACTCACGCCTCAAGACTCAGCACTCAGCACTCAGCACTCAGCACTCAGCACTCAGCACTCAGCACTCAGCACTCAAGACTCACGCTCCTCTCCCACGCCGCGACCGAGCGACCCGGCCGCCTCGACCACCGCTTCGTGTGGGAGGCGCCGGGGCTGCGGCGCGGCGAGGCCACCTACCGCCTGGCCGTGACGGTGCAGGGCGACAAGGTGGGCGCGGTGCAGGAGTACTACCACTTGCCCGCGAGCTGGGGCCGCCTTGAGAGCTGGCACTACCGGCGCGGCGCGCTGCTGAGCTGGGTCGGCTGGACGCTGACCATGGCGCTGACGGCCGGGCTGGGGGTGGCGTGGCTGTGGGCCGCCGGCCAGGGGCTGCTCCGGCTGCGCTTCGCCGCCGTGACGCTCAGCGCCGTGGCGTTTGTGGGCGCGGCCACGGCGCTCAACAGCCTGCCGCTGCTCCTGCGCGACTACCCCACCAATACGAGCGTGACGGCCTACCTGCTGCGGGAGCTGACGGGCTACGGGGGCACGTTCGTGACAGTTGCGGGGGCGATCGTACTGGGCGGCATGGCGGGCGAGGCGCTGCTGCGGCGCGAGAGCGGCGGGCGCGTCTCGCTCTCGCGGCTGCTCACGGCCGATGGCCTGGCGAGCCGGCCGGCGGCGCGCGCGGTACTGGTGGGGGCCTGCGTCGGCGCGGCTCAGCTCGGCTACGTGACGCTGTTCTACTGGGCGGGGCGCCGGTGGCTGGGGGTGTGGTACCCGGTGTTCCCGCAGTATAGCGACCTGCTCTCCACGCCGCTGCCCTGGCTCTACGCGCTGGCGATCGGTCTGCTGCCCGCCGCAGCCGAAGAGCTCCTGTTCCGGCTCGGTGGGATCACGCTGCTGCGGCGCGCCACCGGCATGCCGCGCCTGGCCGTGGTGGTCACCGCGGTGGTCTGGGCCGCCCTGCACGCCACCTACGCGCAGCAGCCGTTCTACATCCGCGTGCTGGAGCTCTCGCTGGTGGGGGTGGTGTTCGGCGCGCTCTTCCTGCGCTACGGCATCCTGGCCTCGGTGGCCGCACACTACACCTACAACGCGGCGGTGTCGCTGCCGCTGCTGATCAACGGAGACTGGGGGGCGCGGGCGGGCGCGGCCTTCGCAGTGGGCGCGTGTCTGCTGCTGCTGCTCCCTGCCCTGGTGCGCAAGATGCGCGGCGGGCGGCTCGAAGACAAAAGCGCGGAGGAAAAGGCGCCCGTCGGCAGTGACGGCGCGCTCTGGAGCCCGCCGATGCCCGTTCAGCGCGTTCGACTCCATAGCCTGTGGGGTGCCCACGAGCCTCTGGCTCCCATGCTCCTCCCGCTCGGCTCCTCCCACCGATCCAGATGGCTGGCGGTACCCGTCGGCCTCGCGGCGCTCGCTCTGGCGCTCGTGCTCGTGCCGCTCCCGCCGGTGCTCGACCGACCGCTCACGCGAGATGAGGCGCTGGCGCGGGGCGTGGCCGCGGCCGCGGAGCTGGACCAGCCAGGCGACGGTTTGTACGGAGCCGCGTGGCCGCTGGACTCGCTGGTGAACCTGGACACGCGCTACCTGGCGGATCACCCCGGCGCGCAGGACCCGGCCGAGGTCGCCGCGCGTGAAGGGCTGCGCGCAAGCTGGTACGTGCGCCTCAGCGCGTGGGACCGCGACGACCCGCTGGCGCTCTGGCTTGATGCCGAGGGACGGGTGCTAGCCTTCCAGCGCACGCTGCCCGAGGACGCTCCTGGGGCGACCCTGGCGCGGCCGGAGGCGCTGGCGCGCGCCGAGGAGCTACTGCGAGGCCAGGGGGTCGACCCTGCGGTCTGGGAGCTGGTGGATACGGCCACGATCACCCGGCCGCTGCGGGTGGATCACAGCTTCACCTGGGAGCACGCCGCGCCGCTCGGGGAGGCAGGTAGGCCGCGCGTGACGGTGGGGGTGCAGGGCGAGCGAGTAGGTCTGCTCTCGCGCCACCACTTCACGCCACCCGAGTACCGCCGCGAGCGCGAGCAGACCACGCTGACCACGACGCTGGCGCAGTCGCTCCCGGCGCTCCCGGCGCTGGCAGGGCTGGCTCTAAGCGCCGCCGCGCTGCTGCTGGCCCTGCGCCGCCCGCTGCCGCTGCACGCGATGGTGGCGGTGGGGCTGACGGGCGGGCTTGCTGCACTCCTCGCCAACCTGCTGCGCCTTGCTCCCGCCGACCTGGCCGAGCCGCAGCGGCTGATCCAGAGCATGAGCAGCGCGGCCTACTGGGCCATCCTGGCGGGCTCCGAGCTGGCGCTGGCTTACGGGTGCGCCGCGGCGCTGCGCGGCAAGACGACCGACCACCGACCAGCGACGACCGACCACCGACCAGCGACGACTGGTGGCTGGTGGCCCCCGGTCGGCGGTCTGCCCCTCTCCCTCGGCCTCGCCGCGCTTCCCGCCCTGCTTACGATCGAGGCGCTGAACCTCGGGCTGACGTCGCTCCCAGGCGCGGCGCTTACGCCCGAGGGCGCCGGCTCGTGGCTGCCCACGCTGGCGCTGCTGCTCCAGAGCGGCTTCGACGCGCTGCGGGCCGCGCTGCTCCTGGCCGGCTCGGCGGCGCTGATCGGCACGTGGCGACCGCTACGCACCCTGGCCTGGCCCCTGGTGACGCTCGGGGCCATGCTGGCGGCGGTAGCCCCTGAGACGACACAGGGTCTGCTCGTGGTGCTGCCGGCGTGGGGGCTGGCGCTGCTGGCGGCATGGGCGCTGCGCGGAAGCCTACCGGCGCTCCTCCTGGTCCTGTGGCTTGCCGCGGCCCTGCCCGACGCGCTGATGCTGGCGATGATGAGCCACCCGTGGCACGGTCTGGCAGGCTGGGCAGCCATCGCACTGCTCGTAGGCACGGTGCTCGCCCTGGCCGCGCGGCCGGCTAAAGGTCTGCCAGCACGTCCAGCAGCTCCGCCGCCACCACAGGGCTGAGCCGCCCGTCGCCCGCCGCGTCGATAACCTCGCGCTGGAGATCCCGCGCCGCCTTGCGCGTGTCCTTCTCCTCCCCCGACTCCAGGGCAGTGAGCTGCTCGGTCAGGCGCACGGCGGTGGCTTCATCCATCTCGCCGCTCTCACGCGCCCGCTCGACCAGCGTCAGCAGCGTGCGCGCGGTCTCCTGCGCGGCCGCGGCCGGCGCGGGATACGGCTCCGGCGCACTCGTCGGCACATCCGTCGGCGGGATGGGCGTGGCAGTGGGAGGCACCGTGGCAGTGGGAGGCAGCGTGGCAGTGGGAGGCGCCGTTGCTGTAGGCGGGAGAGATGTAGCCGTGGGCGCAGGAGTGCCTGTGGGCGGCTCCGCCGTGGAGACCTCGGGTGTGGGCGGCTCCGCCGTAGGCGGCGGAGGGACCGTAGGCGGCTCGGCGGTGGCGAGCGCGGCAGTGGGGGCGACAGGCAGCGGCAGCTCGGCGGTGGCGAGCGGCAGCGCAGGCACGATCGCCGACGCGCCGCGCCAGACCAGGAACACAGCAACACCCAGCCCCAGCAGCCCGATGATCAGAAGCGCGGGGAGGCACCCGGCCAGGGGCGAGCGCCTGACAGGCGGCCGGGGCGTCGCGGCACGGTACGCCTCTGGTGGATACGCCGGGCGAGAGGCAGGCATTGGCCGGTAGTGCTCCGGGGCAGGCACGGTAGGGCGCGGCGGGACCGTGCGCCGGGTGGGAGCCTCGGCCCCACGGGGATCACCAGTCAGGCCAGGGCTCGGGGGAGCAGGCCGCCGTGCCATCTCCTGGCTCGGAGCAGGGCGCTGCGGATACGCGGGCGCCACTGTCGTCGGGGCGTCGTAGACGCGCTGCTGGGGCGGCGGGGGCGGCTGACGCAGCGCCACGCGGAGCGCGTCGGCGAGCGCGCCGGCCGTAGCGTACCGCGCCGCCGGGTCCTTCTCGAGCGCGCGCAGCACCACAGCGTCCACTGCGTGCGGCAGGCCGGGGCGCACCGCGCTGGGAGGCGGAGGCGGCTGGGTCAGGTGCGCCATCACGATCGCCATCCCCGAGTCACCGTCGAAGGGCAGCCTGCCGGTGAGCAGCTCGAACAGCACCACCCCCAGCGCGTAGATGTCGGCCGCGGCCGTAATCCCGCCCCGGCCCGCGGCCTGCTCGGGCGACAGATAGCTCGGCGTGCCGACGATCATCCCCGTGCGCGTCTGGCCCTGCTCCTCGGCCACGCGGGCGATGCCGAAGTCTGCCAGCACGATCGCCCCATCGCTGTTGCGGATCAGGTTGGCCGGCTTCAAGTCGCGGTGGACCACCCCGCGGCCGTGGGCGTAGTCGAGCGCGCCCGCCACCTGGGCCACCACCTGCTCCACCGTAGCGAGCGCGGGCGCGGTGCCGCGCAGCTGGAGATCAAGTAGCTCCTGCTGGAGCGTCGGGCCGGGCAGCAGCTCCTGCACGATATAGCGCAGGTCGCCCTGCTCGCCATAGTCATACACCCTGACGATGTGAGGGTGGCGCAGCGAGGCCAGCGTGCGCGCCTCGCGCAGGAAGCGCTCGGCCGAGTCGTCGGCGTAGGGGCCGGCGCGCAGCACCTTGACGGCCACAGGGCGCTGGAGGGTGATGTCGAGCGCCTGGTAGACGCTGGCCATGCCGCCGCGGCCGAGCGGCGCCTGGAGCTCGTAGCGGTCGAGCCGCCGGCCGAGAAGAGGGTCTGTCACTGCTGTTCCTCACTGCGGGTTCGGACAGCGGTACGATACCACACGTGGCGCGCCGCCGCACACTGGTGGTGTGCTATCATCCGCCCTGGTTGGTTCGCGGTAGTAGATGGAAGGCAACGTCGTGATCATCATCGCAAGCTCGAATGGCATTGTCGGCATGGCGGCCGGCTGGGAAATCCTGCGGGCCGGTGGATCGGCGCTGGACGCGGTCGAGGCCGCGACGCGCCTGGTGGAGGACAACCCCGAGGACCACTCAGTGGGGTACGGCGGCTACCCGAACCTGCTCGGCGAGGTGGAGCTAGACGCCTCGATCATGGACGGCACCACGCTGCGGGCGGGCGCAGTGGGCGCGCTCAAGGGCTACCGCTACCCGATCAGCGTGGCGCGCCGCGTGATGGAGGAGCTGCCGCACGTCTTCCTGGTGGGCGAGGGCGCCGCCCGCTTCGCCGAGGAGATCGGCATGCAGCGCGAGCACCTGCTGAGCCCCGAGGCCGAGGCCACCTGGCGCGCCGGCGTCGAGGGGCGCGGCATGATCGACTGGCACGGTGTGGGCGAGCAGGTGGCGGCGCTGCTCAACCGATCCGCGCGGCTGGTGAAGGACCCCGAGCACGTGACCGGGACCGTCAACTTTCTGGCGCAGGACAGCCAGGGGCGGATCGCGTCGGCCGTGAGCACCAGCGGCTGGGCATGGAAGTACCCGAGCCGCCTGGGGGACTCGCCAGTGATCGGGGCCGGCAACTACGCCGATGACCGCTACGGCGCGGCGGCCTGCACCGGCTGGGGCGAGGCGGCCATACGGGCCGGCACCGCGCGCAGCATCGTGCTGTACCTGAAGCAGGGCCTGTCGCTCGAGGACGCCTGCCGTGAGGCCTTCCACGATCTGGAGCCGATCATGCGCGGCACGCCCAACGCCATGAGCCTGGTGGCGATCGACCGCGCCGGCAATCACTGCGCGATGACCTCCGCCGAGGAGCGCACCTACGTCTACCAGTCCGAAGGTATGACCGAGCCCGCGGAACTGCCGCGCGTGGTGCACCGGATCGAGCTGTAAGCCGGTGAGTCTTGAGTCAGAGCCGTCGGCGCCGCATAGCACGCGCCCAGGATACTCGGGCAGTGAGCGCAGAGCTGCTCAAGACTCAACACTCACGCCTCAACACTCGCCCGCATGCTATAATCCAGTCTCAATTACACGTCGAACTCGATATGCGCCGCAGGGAACGCAACAGAATGGCACCACGCCGGCTGGCCGGCCTCGCCCGACTCGCCGCGCTGGCGCTCCTGCTGGCGCTGCTGGCGGCGTGTGCCGGGCCATCCACCTCTGGGCTCGCGCCCACCGCCGCGCCCGCACCCGGCGGTGTAACGCTCGTGATCTGGCACGGCTGGTCTGGCGAAGAGCGCCAGACGCTCGGCCGTCTGGTGGAGCGCTACAACCGCCTGCACCCCGAGGGACGCGTCAGCATGGTGTCGGTGCCGCTCGCCACCTTCGCCGCGGAGCTTCGCAGCGCGGCCGCGGCCGGAGGCGGGCCGCACCTGGCGCTCATCCCCAACAGCTGGGTTGGCGAGCTGGCGGCGCAGGGCGTGCTGCTGCAGGTGGACGAGCTGCTGACCGAGGACGAGCGCGCGGCGATGATCCCCGCAGCCCTCGGCGGCGCCCAGGCGGCGGACGCCGAGGGCGCCCAGCGGCTGTACGGCCTGCCGATCGTCTTCGACACGCTGGCTCTGTACTACAACACCGCCAACCTGTCCGCACCCCCAGCCGACACGGGCACGCTGATCAGCAGTGCCCGCGGCCTAGGCGACCCGAGCGCTGAGCCGCCAATCTGGGGGCTGGCACTGAACCTCTCGCTCGACAATACCCTGGGCTATATGTACGCGTTCGACGGACGCATCTTCGGTGAGGACGGCGGCCTGGCGCTGGGCACCGAGGGGCGCGCAGGGGCCGAGCGCTGGCTGGCGTGGCTCCGAGGCCTCAGCGTCGACGCGCAGATGTTCGCCCGCCCGGACAGCAGCATCCACGTCGACCGCGAGCTGCAGGATGGCCGCGCGCTGATGACGTTCGACTGGGCCCACCAGATCAGCGTCTACCGCAACCTCTGGGGCGAGCGCATGGGCGTCGCCCCCCTGCCGCGCCTGAGCGAGACCGGCCGGAGTCCGCGGCCCTACGTACGCAGCGATGTGCTGACCATCAACAGCCTGGCCTCCCCTGCCGAGCGTGATGCGGCCCTGGCCTTCATGCGTTTCATGGCCGGCGACGAGGCCCAGCTGGCGCTGCTGGCGATCGACATGCAGCCCGCCCGTCGCGACCTCCCGCTCGAGGGAGACGACCAGCGGCTCATCGCGGCGCGCGCCTTTCGCACCCAGGCCGAAGAGGGGCTGCCCATGCCCAATGGCCTCGCCCGCAGCGTCGTCGAGCAGGAGCTCAAGGTCA
Source organism: Chloroflexota bacterium (assembly GCA_039805565.1). Classification (GTDB taxonomy): domain Bacteria; phylum Chloroflexota; class Chloroflexia; order Chloroflexales; family Roseiflexaceae; genus CALJIC01. The sequence continues at coordinate 24,861 of JBDLTZ010000130.1, forward strand.
TGCAGCGCCAGGTGCTGATGGGCCTCGCCTTACCGTCCGATGCCGTAACCGAGGCCGACCGCAGGCTGCGTGAGCGGCTGGAACAGTTTGCGAATCAGTGACAAAATATCGTCGAATCAGTCGTGCTGACGTCATCCGTACGACATACCTAGTTGCTCTCTGTCAAAACATGTAGTAGAATGCTAACGTATGCCGCACGAAAGATCGTGTCAGTCTTCATACACATGAATCGCAACTCTACGACTACAGCATCGTCCCAACATATCTCGGACGGCCTTTGAGGAGGACCTGAATGGCAAGCAGAACCGAGGAGATGGTACGGCATCTGAAAGCCTTGCAGATGAACACGCCAGACATCGAAGCGTCTGCTGTCGTGAGTGTTGATGGCCTGATCATGGCGTCGGCACTGCCCGCCGATGTCGAGGAAGATCGCGTGTCCGCGATGAGCGCCGCCATGCTCTCCCTCGGTGAGCGTATCGCCAACGAGTTGAAGCGTGGTCAGCTCGACCAGGTATTCGTCCGCGGCGAGGATGGCTACGTGGTGCTCGTGTCGATCGGTGAGGAGGCGGTGCTGACCGCGCTCGCCCTCAGCCGTGCCAAGCTCGGCCTCGTCTTCCTCGAGATGAAGCGCACCGCCAACGAGCTTCTCAGCCTTGTCTAGACCCTCCTCAGGCCGCTCTGCTTCCCAGGTCAGATGGTGCGCCATCTGACCTTTTTGCTGCCAACGTAATCGCAAAGGAGCCGCCCATGACCTCTCAGAATCTGGCCGACAAGGTGCGCAACGTGCCGGACTTTCCGATCCCCGGGATCCAGTTCAAAGACATCACAACCCTCCTGCGGGACGGCGAGGCCTTCCGCCAGGTTGTGGACACGCTGGCCGAGCGCTACGCCGGCCGCGGCCTGGACGCCGTCGTGGGCATCGAGTCGCGCGGGTTCATCCTGAGCGCGCCGCTGGCCTACCGCCTCGGCGTGGGGCTCGTGCCAGTGCGCAAGGCAGGCAAGCTGCCCGCTTCTACCTACCAGGTCGAGTACGACCTGGAGTACGGCTCGAACAAGCTCGAGATCCACCGCGACTCGTTCCAACCCGGCGCCCGCGTCGTGGTGGTGGACGACCTGCTCGCCACCGGAGGCACGATCGCCGCCGCGTGCAGCCTGGTAGAGCAGGCCGGCGCGACGGTCGAGGAGGTCGCGTTTCTGATCGAGCTCGCCTTCCTCAACGGCCGCCAACACCTCACGAAGTACCCGATCTTCTCGCTGATCCAGTACTAGGTGATTTTTCCGGTAACTTCGCTGACGTTCGTTGCCACATGGTAGGGTTTCAGGGAAGGCTTGCCCTCCCTGATCCTCCACCTCACACGCGTGGCGAACGCGCCACCAAACGGAAGGTGGGTTCTGCGAGGGCAAGCCCTCCTGGCCCTCCCCCGAACACGCGTGGCGAACGCGCCACCAAACGGAAGGAGGCCGCTGTGACCAAGCGTATCCCCGGCGTCGCGCGCACGCTCGTCGTTGCCAGCGGTAAGGGCGGCGTCGGCAAAACCACCGTCACCGTGAACCTCGCACTGGCCCTAGCCCTCACAGGCGCGCGCGTCGGCCTGTTCGACGCCGACATCTACGGGCCGAACGTGCCACTGATGCTCGGCGTCAGCCGCAAAGCCTCCGGGCGCGGCATGCTCCCGATCGCCCGCACCGGCTCCGAGCCGTACATCCAGCCCCTCGAGCGCTATGGCCTCAAAATGATGTCCACCGGGCTCCTGGTAGCCGAGGGCGAGGCGGTGATGCCCGACCCGCACGACGCCGGCCGCATCGTGACGCAGACCATCCGCGATGTGGTGTGGGGCGAGCTGGAGTATCTGCTGATCGACCTACCCCCAGGAACCGGCGAGCCACAGCACAGCCTGCTGCGCGCCTTCGCGGTGGACGGGATGGTGGTGGTCACGACGCCGCAGGACCTGAGCCTGCTGGACGCCTCGCGCTCGCTGAGGATGTTCCGCCAAGCCGGGGTGCCGATCCTGGGGGCGATCGAGAACATGAGCTACCTGCACTGCCCCCACTGCGGCGAGCGGATCGAGGTGTTCCACCGCAGCGGGCGCACCTGGGCGGTGGAGGAGGAGTCGGTGGGGCTGCTCGGGCGCATCCCGATGGACATCGACATCAGCCGCGGCATCGACGCAGGACACCCGCTGCTCCAGACCACGCCGGACGCCGCCGGCTCGCTGGTGTTCAAGGAGATTGCGGCGAAGATCGCCGCTGGGCTTGCCTGAGCCGAGGGAGCGGAGACCTGCCGTCCGCGCGACTATCCTCCTCAGGAGGGGCGACGCCCCCCCTTGCCTCACCTACAGCGCCAGCCCCAGCGCCAGCAGCGCGCCGAAGAGCATGTGCAGCCGCCCGGTGCCCTTGAGCGCCAGATTCAGCACCGCCCCGTCACGCGTCAGCATCGCCCGCACCTGCGGCGCGGCCAGCGGCAGAGTCAGCAGCGGGAGCAGCGCCCACAGAGAGGCCAGACCGAGCACCACACTCAGCGGCGGAACCAGGTAGGCGCCCACCACCAGTGCGGCGTACTCGCCGCGCGCGAAGCCCTTGCCCAGCAGCACCGCCAGCGTGCGCTTGCCCGCCACCCGGTCGGTGTCGGCGTCGCGCAGGTTGTTGACGACGATAATCGCCGTGGCGAGCATGGCCACCGGGAGTGCCGCGGCCCAGGCAGCGGCCGGGACCGTACCCAGGTGAACGTAGACGGTGCCGCACACGGCCACCAGCCCGAAGAACACGAACACGAACAGGTCGCCCAGGCCGTTGTACCCCAGCGGGAAGGGGCCGCCGGTGTACAGCACGCCGGCCGCGATCGACAGCACGCCGATCAGCAGGATCGGCCAGCCTCCCACCCACACCAGGTACAGGCCGAGCAGCGCGGCCAGGCCGAAGGTGAGCACCGTGGCGCGCAGGACCGTCTCGGGCGCGATCAGCCCGCTCTGCGTGACGCGCGTCGGCCCGAGCCGTGCGGCGGTGTCGGCCCCCTTGCGGAAGTCGAAGTAGTCGTTGGCGAAGTTCGTGCCGATCTGGATCAGCACCGCGGCCAGCAGCGCGGCAAAGAACGGCAGCGGGCGGAAGGCCCCCTCGGCATACGCCACCGCCGAGCCCACCAGAACGGGGACCACAGCGGCGGGCAGCGTCGGCGGGCGAGAGGCCATGACCCAGGTGCGAACCGGGCTAGGGCGGGTCGTCGAGACGTCGGTTGCCATCAGATCGTGCTCCAACTCCAACAAGTAGGAGTCGAAATTGTAGCACGCCCGGCGGCCCCCGCCGCGCGAGATTGGCGCACCGAGTCGCAGAGGGGCGCAGAGGAGAAAGTGTCAGGGAGCTTGCCCTCCGTAGTCCCTGATCGCTGACGCGCCGCCGGAGAAAACGCCTGCGTTACCCGGCGATGCCGCTCTCGCCCCACGAGGGCGGGTCGCTCGCCGGGAAGGACTCCTCCGAGGCCTCCATCACGACGTCCTTCTTGCGCGGCGGCGGCTTGCGGGGCATCCCGGCCGACGCCGTATTCATACCCATCGCCTGGCAGAGGGCGCAGTGGCCGCTGAGGCCGCGGTAGGCCAGGTAGCCACCAAGCAGCGCCAGGGCTACCCCGCCCGTCGAGCGCCGGCTGAGGCCGTAGCCTACAAGTGTGCTGCCGCCCAGCATCGACCACGCACGCTCGTCCTGGCTGATGTTGACGTGCTGCGGCGGGAGCTGATCCCGCACGACTGCCAGCGCCTCCCCGGCCTTCATCTGTGCCGCGTTCAGCGCCTCCCCGGCCTTCGCCGCCACGTTCTCCTGAGCTGTCATCGGGTGTCCTCCTGAGCGCATCGCGTGTGTGGGACGCCATCTCCCCACGCTCGCATCAGGAGAAAGCAAGCGGCGCGCCACGGGGCGCGTTGACAGATCTGCCGGCCCTCCCTATACTCCCAGCGCTGACACACCGCTCACCCGATGGGACACCTATGCGCCTGCAGGACCTGATCACCGACATTCAGCCTGAGCACGTCTCCGGCCCACCCGTGGCCGATATCTCTGCCGTGACGTACGACTCGCGCGCCGTGCGGCCCGGCAGCCTGTTCGTGGCCTACCGCGGCTTCCACGCCGACGGCCACGCCTACATCGAGCAGGCCCTGGACCGCGGCGCCGCCGCCGTGGTCTACGAGGACGCGGGCTGGGACAATCGCCTGAGCGTGCCGGCCGTGCGCGTGCCAAACGGCCGCGTCGCGCTCGCGCCGATCGCCGCCGCCTTCTACGGCCACCCCGCGCGCCAGATGCGCGTCGTCGGCATCACCGGCACCGACGGCAAGACCACCACCACCTACCTCGCCAGCGTGGCCCTCGAGGCCGGCGGCACGGTCACGGGGCTCATGGGCACGGTGGACTTCAAGGTGGCTGGGCGCCAGTGGGCCAACGATAGCCGCCAGAGCACCCCCGAAGCACCCGAGGTCCAGGCGCTGCTGCGCGACATGGTGGAGGAGGGGTGCGGCCACGCGGTGCTCGAGGCCACCTCGCACGCGCTCTCGGCCAGGTGGCAGCGCCTGCGCGGCTGCGCCTTCGACGTGGCGGTGCTCACCAACGTGACCCGCGAGCACCTCGACTTCCACGGCACCGTGGAGCAGTACCGGCGCGACAAGGCGCGGCTGTTCGAGATGCTGGGGGAGTACGGCGCGGGCGATCTGAAGCGCCGCAAGATCGCCGTGGTCAACGCCGACGACCCGCACCACCGCATGTTCCTCGACGCGGCCCCGGCGTCGGCCGAGCGACTCACCTACGCCGTCCACACCCCGGCCGACGTGCGGGCGCTCGACGTGCGCGCCAGCCGCGACGGGCTAGCGTTCCGCCTGGTGACGCCCTGGGGCGAGGCGGCGCCGCGGCTACGCCTCACCGGCGACTTCAACGTCCACAACTCGCTCGCAGCGCTCACCGTGGCCTGCGCCGAGGGCGTGCCGCTCGACGCCTGCGTGGAGGCGCTGGAGCGAGTGCCCGGCGTGCGCGGGCGCATGGAGCGGGTCGAGGCAGGCCAGCCCTTCACCGTGCTGGTGGACTACGCCCACACCCCCGGCGCCTTCACCAAGGTGTTCGGCATCGTGCGGCCGCTCACCAAGGGGAAGCTGATCGCGGTGTTCGGCAGCGCTGGCGAGCGCGACAGAGAGAAGCGGCCGATCCAGGGGGAGATCGCCGGGCGCGCCTGCGGGCTGGTGGTGATCACCGACGAGGACCCGCGTCTGGAGGACTCCCGGACCATCATCGACGAGATCGCGGCCGGCGTGGAGCGCGCCGGGCTGCGCGAGGGCCTGGGCTACCTCAAGGTCCCCGACCGCGCGCAGGCGATACGGGAGGCCTTCGCGCGCGCGCGCCCCGGCGATATCGTGGTGCTGCTGGGCAAGGGCCACGAGGGCAGCATCATCGTGGGCACCGAGAAGACCCCGTGGGACGAGGCCGGCGAGGCGCGCGCGGCGCTGGCGGAGATGGGGTACGGCGACGGGGAGGGGTGAGTCTTGAGGCGTGAGACGTGAGTGACGAGTCGTGAGGCGTGAGGCGTGAGTCTATCGCGCTCACGACTCACGACTCAAAACTCGCTGCTCGCTCGTCGAGGCTACCTGGCGGCGTCGAGCGCGGCGGTGAGCTTCGTCACCGCCTCGTCCACCTGGGCGCGCTCCATCACCAGCGGCGGCACCAGGCGCAGCACATCGTCGCCGGCGGTTGCCACCAGCAGCCCCTGGTCGTGGGCCACCTCACGCACGAGACTCGCGTTGCCCCGGATCTGGAGGCCACGCATCATGCCGCGCCCGCGCACCTCGACCACGTCCTTACGGGCGTGGGCCAGCTCATTCAGCGACTCGCCCAGGTAGTCCCCCACCTCGCGGACGTGGGCCATGAACGCCGGCGCGCTGATCTTCCGGAACACCGTCTGCGCCACGGTGAGAATGAAGGGCCCGCCGCCGAAGGTCGTGCCGTGGTCGCCTACGTGGATGGTGTTCGCCACGGCCTGCGTCAGCAGGATGGCGCCGATCGGGAGCCCACCGCCGAGCGGCTTGGCGATCGTCATGATATCCGGGCGCACCCCGGTCGCCTCGTGCGCCCAGAGCGTGCCGGTGCGCCCCACGCCACACTGGATCTCGTCGAAGATCAGCAGCGCGCCCACCCGGTCACAGGCCGCGCGCAGCGCCCGCAGGAACTCGGGCGTCGCCACACTCAGGCCCCCCTCGCCCTGCACCGGCTCGACGATCACACCGCAGACGTCCTCCGTGATCGCCGCCTCGGCCGCCGCCACATCGTTGAACGGCGCGAAGCGCACCCCCGGCATCACCGGCATGAACGGCTCGCGGTACTTGTCGCGCGCGGTCACCGCCACGGCGCCCATCGTGCGGCCGTGGAACGAGCCGGTGAAGGCGACGATCGTCGTCTTCCCCTCGCCGTGGACGTCGCGCGCATAGCGGCGGCTGAACTTCAGCGCGCCCTCGACCGACTCGGCGCCGGAGTTGCTGAAGAAGACGCGGTCCAGCCCGGGGGAGCTCTCGATCAGCATCTGCGCCAGCTCGCCCGCCGGCCGGGCGTAGTACAGGTTCGAAAGGTGCAGCAGGCCGCCGGCCGCCTCGCGGATCGCCCGCGTCACATCAGGGTCGCCGTAGCCCAGCGCGTTGACGGCGATGCCGGCCACGCAGTCCAGGTAGCGCCGACCGTCGGTGTCGTACAGGTAGCAGCCCTCGCCGCGGTCCACCACGAAGTTCGGGCGGGCGTAGGTCTGCAGCACATACTGCTGGTCATTGGTGATGATATCGTCGGCGACGCTCATAGGGCGCGGCTCCTTCCTGTGCAGCGGGCGGTTGCAGGACGGGCGTATATTACCACGAAGCACGGGGGCACGAAGACTGATCTGTCTTCGTGCCCCCGTCGCTCCAGGAGTGTGGCGAGGCTCTACGCCGCGACCTCATCCTCGACAGCCTCGGGCTCGGCCTTCGCCCGCCCGCGCAGCCGCAGGCCGCCGCCGATCGCGCCCGCCGCCATCGCCGCCAGGAGCCAGAAGGCGTCCACCTGGCCGCTGGTGTTCGGCAGCCGCGCCGGGACCTGCGGGCTCCCCGCCGCCCCGCCCGCCGACGTGCCAGCGCCCGGCAGCGCGCCGCTCACCACGACGCGCCCCTCGACCTGGGCGCTCACCGGCGAGCTGTTGCGGATGTACTCCGCCAGCACGTCCGAGTCGAGGAAGCCGGTGTTCAGCACATCGGTGCCGCGCGTCAGCACCGTGTAGCCGTCACCACCGGTAGCGATGAAGTTGTTCACCACCACGCGGTAGCTGGCGTTCGGGTCGATTGCCGTGAAGCCCCCGCTGCCGTCGGCCACCTGCACGCCCGTCACGCGGCTGCCCGCCGGCTGGGACGGGTCGAAGCTATAGCGCATGCCGCCCACCTGCGGGAAACGGCCGGCCGTGGTCTCCACCTGGCTCACGCCGCTCTCCAGCGCCTCACGCACCTGGGCGCCGTTGAGGGTCATCACCACCAGTGTGTTGCCGAACGGCAGCACCTCGAGCACCTGGCCGAGCGTCACCTCGCCCGCCGGGATGCTGGTGCGAACGCCGCCGCCGTTGACGATCGCAAGCTGCGCGCCCGCCGCCTGTGTCTTCGCCAGCGTCGAGTCGGCGATCAGGTTACCGAGGTTGGTCTCCTTCGTGCGGACGTCGGCGCGGGCGCCGTTGAGCGCCACCGACGACTGGCCCACCGGGGTCCTGCGAAGCGCCTCGATCGGCTGGCGCAGCACAGCGATGCGCTGCTCGAAGCCTGGGTCCGGCTCGATCGACGCCGCCACCTCGTCCGGCTCGCCGGCCACGACGCGCGTCACATCGCCGTTGGCATCGAAGCCCACCGTCAGGTCGCCCAGCCAGCGGCCCCACTCCCAGTCGTGTGCGAGGACCACCGGCTTGCCCGAGGGTGAGGCGATCACCTCGGGGTAGGGGCGGCTGGCATTCGCCTGGGTCAGCATCGGGCCCATAGGGGTGTGGGAGTGCCCTCCGATGATCACCGAGATCCCGTCCACCTGGCGCGCCAGCTCACGGTCGGCCTCGATGCCCACGTGCGTCAGCGCGATGATCTTGTTCACGCCCTGCTGCCGGAGGGTCTGCACGCCGCGGCGGGCGGCCTCGATGTAGTTCGTGAAGGCGACGCCCGGGCCGGGGTTGCTGAGGATGCCGGTCTCCTCGGTGGTCAGGCCGATGATGCCGATCGGCTGCCCGCCGACCCAGATCACCGTCCAGGGCTGGATCAGGCCGTTGAGCGGCGAGGAGCTCTCCACCTGGGTGTTGGCGCTGAGCACCGGGAACGTCGCGCCCCTGATGAAGTCCACCAGCGCCTGCTGGCCGATGTCGTACTCGTGGTTGCCCACCGCCATCGCCTGGTAGCCCATGGCGTTATAGAACTCCAGGTCGGCCAGGCCTCGGTACTGGTTGAAGTACAGCGTGCCCTGGAAGACGTCGCCCGCGTCCAGCAGCAGCTGGTTGCCGCCCTCGGCGCGGATGGCGTCGATCAGGGTCTTGCGGCGCGAGACGCCGCCGTGCACGGGGGCGGGCGGGGTGCCGCCGGTCACCGGCTCGATGCGCGCGTGGTGGTCGTTGGTGTGGACGATGCGGAGCGTGTAGGCCTCGGGGCCGGCGCCATGCACGGTGACGCCGGTCGCCAGGTAGGCGATCGTCCCCGTACCGACGGCCATGGTCTTGATGAACGTACGCCGAGAGATCTTCACCGTGGGTCCTCCTCGATGGTCAGCGGACACACTGCTGGGCGGCATCTGTTCGATTGTCGTGCTCGAGAACATGACCATCATACCACAGCCGGTGACAGGCAAGGTAGTGCAAGCGGCGGCCCTGGCTCACGAGATTCAGGGGGGCGGGGAGAGCGTGGGTGCAGCGTGCGTGGAGGGTGCCGCGCGGAGGGGAGCAGAGGGGCGCCGCGACACCATATGTCGGGCGGTTATCACACACGCTGTTCGCACGTGAGGGAGTTCACCGGGACATGAGTGAGCGAGTCGCGGGATGTGCGCAGTGTTCCTAGACGTTCGCCTGGGCGCGGGATCGCATCGCACGCATCGCGTGCTCGACGCCCTGGCGCAGGTCGGCGTAGGTGGTGAGGCGGCCGAGGTCAGCGCCGCTCATCACCAGCGCCTGGGCCACCTCGGGGCTGATACCCACCAGCACGCAGCGCGCCCCGAGCAGCTCGGCGGCGGCGGCGGCCTGCAGCAGCCAGCCAGCCAGCGCCGCGTCCACAAACGGCACGCCGGTGATGTCGAGGATGACGATCCGCGCCTGCTCGTCGGTCACGCCGGCCAGGAGCCGCCGCAGCAGCACCTGGGCGCGCTCGGCATCGATCTCCCCCACCAGCGGCACCACGATCACGCCGCGCAGGATGGGCACCACCGGCACGCTCATCGCCTGCACTGCGGTCGCCAGCTGCTCGCGCGCGTCGGTGGCCGCCCGCAGGTCATCGAGCGCCTGCGCAAGCCCGCGGTTGTGCTCGGCCAGGGCCTCCTGCTGGGCGCGCACCTCGCCGCGCTGCCTGCGCAGGGTCGCCGTCATCTGGTTGAAGGCCGCCGCCAGCCGCCCGATCTCGCCGCCCCCGCCGTGCGCCACAGCAGCGTCGTAGTCGCCGCCGTTCACGCGCTCCACGGCGCGCGCCAGATCAACCACCGGCCGCAGCACCCCGCGCGCCAGCCGAAGCCCGGCGAGCAGCGCCACCACGCCCGTGGCCATCATGGCCAGCCCTGCCAGCTGCTGCGCCCCCTGCGCCTGTCGCTGCAGGTCTGCCGTGGCGTCCGTAAGCGCCCCAAGCGCCCCGGCGGCCACCGCGTCCGCGCTGCGCTTCAGGGCCTGGGCCTGCGGCTTGAGCTGCTCGTCGCGCGTCTGCCGCACGTGCGCGATATTGTCCGCCAGCTGCCGCACCGTGACCACGGCCGACGTCGCCTCGTCCACCGCCTCGAGCAGCCCGGTTGAGGGGGCGGGCCGCTGGCTGTTACGCAGCAGGCGCTCCTGCGCCGCCGTGATCTGGTCGAGCGCCTTCGCGGCCCGCTCGCTGTCGTGCTCGGCCAGTGCGCGGCTCATCAGCAGGTTCGTGAGCTGGAGTCGCTGCTGCGCCTCGGTCAGCTCACTCACGGCGTTGAGCCCGCCGCGCCGGACGAGGAACTCGCCGCTGATCTCGCCGCCCGCCAGCGAGCTCGCCTCGAACAGCTGCATATTCAGTCGTTCGCTCAGCTTGGCGCGGCTGTCCATGAGCGCGCTCAGCGAGAGGAACGTCAGCCGGTAGATGCTCAGCTGGTCCATAACGCCGGCCAGGCGGGCGCGCTGGCTCTCGCCCGACGCACCCGCGCTGAGCTGCGCGATATCCGCGTCCAGCGCCGCGAATGACGCATCGGCCGCATCGCGCGACTCGGCGCGCGGGTGCTGCAGGTAGAAGTTCACCGCCTGCTGCACATCCGCCGCGCGCGCCGCCACCAGCATCCCCGCCTCGGCGTCCGCGGCCACGCTGGCGTTGATCGTGGCGATCCGACGGTTGAGATCGCCCACCTGCAGCACCAGGAACAGCGCGAGCCCACCGGCCAGCGCCAGCACCACGCCGTAGCCGATCAGGATCTGGGCACGCAGATTCAGGTTTCGCCACATAGTGTCGCCTTTCAGCAGGCGGGCAGAGCTGCCGCTGTTAGTACTGTACGCGCGCCCGCCAGATGTGTCGGTCTCAGTTTGATTGCGATTGGGCGCAGAAATGGCTGCGGCCGTACGGCACGTTGAGCGCCGAGCGCGAGACGCTGAAGACATAGCACGCCAGAATGCCGCCGAAGGGCTCGGGCGGAGCGCGGCCCGATCGAGTAATACTGCGCGCCATAGGAGGGCTCTTGGTCATCGGCCATCGGCCCTCGCCCTTGGCCTAACGTCCTTCGTCCTCCGGCCACACATGACAACCCCCGCACGCGCGTCCTGTGCTATGATGACCGCACTACGCACCGGACGCTGCTATGCTGGAGGAATCCCCAATGAAGTCCGCGCTGTTTGTCTGGGGCGGCTGGGAGGGCCACGAGCCTGAGAAGTGCCGCGATATCTTTGTGCCCTTCCTGCAGGGCCAGGGCTACGAGGTGACGGTCTCCGACACGCTCGACTCCTACCTGGACCGCGAGAGGATGCACGCCTACAGCCTGATCGTACAGATCTACACCATGCGCACGATCACCAGGGAGCAGGAGGCCGGGCTGCTCGAGGCGGTCAAGGAGGGGGTCGGGTTCGCCGGCTGGCACGGCGGCATGGCCGATGCCTTCCGCAACAACACCGAGTACCAGTTCATGGTGGGCGGCCAGTGGGTGGCCCACCCCGGCAATATCATCCCCTACCGCGTCAACATCACGAACCACGACCACCCGATCACCGCCGGGCTGAGCGACTTCGACATGCGCTCGGAGCAGTACTACATGCACGTCGACCCGTCGAACCAGGTGCTGGCCACCACCACCTTCAGCGGCGAGTACGCGCCCTGGATCGAGGGCACGGTGATGCCGGTGACCTGGACGCGCATGTGGGGCAAGGGGCGCGTTGCCTACAGCTCGGTCGGCCACGTCGCCAGCGACTTCGACGTGCTCGAGGCGCGCGAGATGGTGCAGCGCGGCTTCCTCTGGGCCAGCCGGTAGCGGCCCGCTCCGGAGGGGTGTGGGGAGGCGTAGCCTCCCCACGATATTTTTTCTTCCGGGGCCTTGGCCCCGGGCCGTCATCGGAGATGATAGACACATGCCAACCAACGTAGGTATCATCGGCGTCGGCAACATCAGCGGCATCTACCTGGAGAACAGCAAGGTCTTCCAGGCCTTCGACGTCGCGGCCGTGGCCGACATCGACATGGACCGCGCCCGCGCCCGCGCGGCAGAGCACGGCGTGCCGAAGGCCTGCACCGTCGAGGAGCTCCTGGCCGACCCATCGATCGAGATCGTCATCAACCTGACCATCCCGGACGCCCACGGTCCGGTGGCGCTCCAGGTGCTCGAGGCAGGCAAAAGCGTCTACAACGAGAAGCCCCTCGCCGTGAGCCGCGAGGACGCCCGCAAGATGCTCGAGCTCGCCCGGGCCAAGGGCCTGCGCGTCGGCTGCGCGCCCGACACCTTCCTCGGCGGCGGGCTCCAGACCTGCCGCAAGCTGATCGATGACGGCTGGATCGGCGTGCCTGTGGCGGCCACGGCCTTCATGATGGGCCACGGCCCCGAGTCCTGGCACCCCAACCCGACCTTCTTCTACCAGCCCGGCGCCGGCCCGATGTTCGACATGGGGCCCTACTACCTCACCGCCCTGGTCTCGCTGCTCGGCCCGGTGGCGCGCGTCACCGGCTCGGCGCGCGTCTCGTTCCCCGAGCGCACCATCACCAACCAGTGGAACTACGGCGACAAGATCCAGGTCAACACCCCCACCCACGTGGCCGGCGTGATGGACTTCGCCGCGGGCGCGGTCGGCACGATCATCACCAGCTTCGACGTCTGGGGAGCCAACCTGCCGCGCATCGAGATCTACGGCTCCGAGGGGACGCTGAGCGTGCCGGACCCCAACACCTTCGGCGGGCCGGTCAAGGTGCGCCGCATGGGCGCCAGCGAGTGGAGCGAGGTGCCGCTGACCCACGGCTTCGCCAAGAATAGCCGCGGCCTCGGTGTGGCCGACATGGCAGCGGCCATCCAGTCCGGCCGGCCGCACCGCGCCTCGGGCGATCTGGCCTTCCACGTGCTCGACCTGATGCACGCCTTCCACGACGCCTCGCGCGAGGGGCGCCACGTGGAGGTGACGAGCGGCTGCCCGCGCCCGGCGGCGCTGCCGCTCGGCCTCGGCGAGCGCGGGGTCGACCCGTAGGAAGTACTGGGTGCTGAGTGCTGAGTGCTGAGTGTTGAGCGGGGCAGAAGAACGGCAGAAGCCGCACCGGAACGCAAGTGCCTACTGAGTATATCTCAGTGAACAGCACTCAACACTCGGCTCACTGGGTTGCGCCGAGAACGCCTTCAGCGTGCGCCACTCAGTACTCAGCACTGGCACTGGTTACTCCCCGGTAGCTGTCGA
>JBDLTZ010000131.1:0-22347 GCA_039805565.1 Chloroflexota bacterium
TCGATCGGTGTGCCGCACCATGGGCAGTGCTTGAGCTGGTACGGAGTGCCGCCGCCGGCCACGCTGCCCTTCTTGAACTGTTTGATCGCCTCGTCGGCGTCCTCCACCCAGTTCGGCGTCGAGCGCTGACCGACCCAGAGGCCGATACGGAACGGCTCCGCGCCCCAGCGCGCCTGGTCCTCGCGCCGGATGACCTCGCAGGCGCAGATCAGCGCGGCGGCGCGCTGGAACTGCTGGAGTGTGAGCAGGCGCAGCGTGTAGCGCATCAGCACCGCGACACCGGCATGACCGCTGCGGCCGGCTACTTCGCCCTGGAGCCGCCGGATGGCGAGCGTGAAGGCAGTGAGACCCAGGTAGGCCTCGGTCTTGCCACCGCCGGTGGGGAACCACAAGAGATCGGCGACCGCACTGGCCGGGTTGGCGTCGGGGTCGTCCGCCGGTGTCGCACGCTCCGGGTGACGTAGGTCGGTCAGGCTGGGGAGGTTGAGCAGGATGAAGCCGAGCTGGAAGGCGCGCCAGGAATGATTTTCGGGGGTGTCGAAAGCCGCCGGCGTAGTCTTCTCACCGCGCCGGACCGCCGCGGCGTAGAGCGAGCGGGTACGCTGAAGGGCCATCGCACGGTTGGCGAAGCGGAATGACGCCGCCGCCTGTGGGTCCTGGTCCAGCAGTGTGATCCCGGCGCGGATACGCGCAAGCGCCTGGCGACAGCTCGCGAGGGCCACCTGAGCAGCGGCGTGGTAGGGCAGGAGGTCGTGCGATGGTGAATGGAGGCGTTGCTCCTGGCGCGCAACCCAGCTCGCGTAGGCGTCGGCGAGCGGGGCAAGGTGCGTGGCAAATGCGCCGTCCGGCAGATCGGCGAGCGCCTGCATGTCGACCGTGAGCCCGGCGAGCTGCTCATAGCCGGGGTCGGTCGCAAGCGGCGGTGTCGTCTGGGGCACCTCGTAGGCTGGGGCCACGCTGGTCCAGACGCGTGTCGCCCGGTCGAAGATCGGGTGGCCCTGCGCGTCACGTGCGACCTCCGCGTCGACCGCGACACCGTGACCGACAGCAAACTCGACCTGGCGGCGGTAGAGCATCGCCATCAGCTGCTCGTCCAGCTCATACTGGTCGTTTGGCAGAGCGCGTCGCTGGAAGATGGGCGCACCATCGGGTGCGGACACCGCAAGTTCGGGCTGGAAGACCCAGGCTGTGTCTTTGCGGGTTTTCGGCTCCGGCTGGCCGTTGACGAGGAAGAGTGACACGATCCACTGGCCGGCGCGCTTGCGGATGATCCCCTGGACCGTCACCTCTTGCGTCTCAGGGTATGGTGACCAGGCAGGGATCTTGCCGGGCTTGAGGGGCAGCGGCGGTGAGGTGGCCTCGACGTGGATGCGCTGCCAGACGAGACGGTAGCTTCCGTCTTGCTGTCGGAAACGTTCGTCCTCGACCTTGACGCGCTCGTAGCGGCCCCAGCGCGCCGTCACACACAGCTCGTTCGCCTCGGCGTCTACCGCGAAGGTCAGGCCGATCGACGAGGGGAGCATCGCGGTGGTCGCCTTGGGCGGCGGCGCGTCGGTTGCTCCATCCTCGCCATCCGCGCCGCCCAGGTCGCCATCGTCGTACTCCTCGGGGACGCCGCTGCTGCCGCGGGGTGCGAGCATACCGACGAGGTAGCGGCTGCGGACGGAGCGCTCGTCGATGATCTCCTGCGGGCCATCTGCCGGACCGAGAAGCTCGTTGACCACAAGACGCTCAAGGCGCTCGCGCAGCACCGCGGACGAGTAGGGCTCAGGGCTCGAGGGCTCGGTCGCGGGGCTCGGGTGTTCGGAGCTATCACCTGGTTCTGCCGTGTGATCGTCCGATGGGACCGCCAGCGGCTCCTCAGCAGACGAGGCCTGACTCTCTCCCTCATCAGCCACAGGCTCGCGCCCGTGGCGTCGGTGGACCCACTCGGTGAGCTGCTCGGCCAGCGCAGGTGGAAGGCTTGTGGCGTCAATGACCTCCCCCAGCTCCACAAAGTCCCAGTGCGCCGGGATACCCGCGAAGAGGAACTCGATCTGGTCAGGCTCCATACGCTCGACACCGGAGCAGTCGAGGGTCACGCGGCGCTGGGCCATGCGGGCGCCGGTCTCCGCGATCGCTGCCGGGCCCTGGCGCAGCACAGCGGAAAGTTTCACTGCGATCATGCGAGCTCCTTCCGCTCCCACAGTGGCGATGTCAGCGTGTCAAGGAACCGAGAAGGGGCGGTGTGCGACCCACACACGAGCAGCGCGCGCATCGCGCGGGTGCAGCCGACGAAGAACAGCCGCCGCTGCTCGCCTTCGATGAGCGCCGCCTCGTCGGGAAGAGCCTCGGCATCGATGCGCGGCAGCGTGTCCGCGTCGAGCCCCACCACCGCGACGAACGGGAACTCCAGACCCTTGGCGGCGTGCAACGTCATCACTTTGACCTGCGGCCGAGTAATGTCCACGTCTTTGGCCGCCATTGCCACTGCAGGCGTTCCCAGCGCCGTGAGCCGCTCGGCGACTTCACGTGCTAAGCGATGGTTCGGGCAGAGGATGGCGCCGCTGTGGACCGGCAGGCGGTAGCGGTGGGCGGCGGCGGCCAGGAAGTCTCGGAGCGCGGGGAGCTGCCGCGCTGGCTCGTCGGCGAGCAGGACGGTGGGGGGCGGGCCTTCGTAGGGTGACGGCTCCTGGTGGATACTCTCCGGGTCCCCCGCGTCTGTACCGGCGAGGATCATACGGCACGCGGAGGAGATCTGAGCGGTATTTCGGTAGTTGCGCTTCAGCAGAAGCGTTCGTCCCGTCATCTGGAGGTCGTCGTGGACCTGTTTCCAGCTGAATCCGCGCTGGTAGAGGGATTGCGACGCGTCGGCCGTCAGGTAGACGTGCTGGGGGGATTCGACCAGCGCGAGCAGCAGGCGGAGCGCAACAGGCGACAGATCCTGCGCCTCGTCAACGACGATGGCGCGGTACGGCTTCGCCGGAAGGGTTGCGACGTGGGCGAGTGCGCCGAGCCGCACCTGCTCCCAGGTCACGAGGTTCTGCTCGGCCATAGCCGCGCGCCAGGCGTGGTAGACGGCCCAGACCGCCTCGCGCACCGCCGGGCGAAGTGGCGTGCCGCGGCCGCGGCGAGAGGCATTGAGGTAGGCCTCGGCGCTCTCCAGGCCCCAGCCGTCGATGATCGTTGCGAACTCCTGGAGCAGGTAGGAGCCAGCCAGGCGCTCCAACTGCTGGCGTCGCACCTGCCGGTCAAAGACGTTGGCCGCCGGGATCTCGGCTGTGGTGAGCGCGGTCTCGAGGCAGGCAAGCGCCTGCCCCTCTGTGGCGAATGTTGGCCAGCCGTGGGCGCGGGCGTAGTAGTGGCTTGCCAAGCTGTCGACTGTGCTGACCTTCACGCCGGCCTTGTCGAGGTCTGTTTTCAGCAGATAGGTGAGGAGCTGCTTCGAGTAATTCACCAGCGGATTGGTGTAGGTGGTGAACAGCACTGGGCCCGCGCCCTGTGCGAGCAGGCGCTGGACACGATAGATGGCGAGGGTGGACTTACCAGAGCCCGGGCCGCCTTTCACCAGGGTCGGGCCGGTGACACCGACATCGAGCAGCGCCTCCTGCTCCGGGGAGAGCTTGAGGAGGAACGCGCTCAGATCGCCCTCGGCGAAATGCTCGACATCGGCTGGGTCCTGGAGCACGAACTCCGGCTGCGCTGCGATCTCCGCGAGCGGGCGCGGGAAGAGGTTATCGAGCACACGGCTGACGTACCGATCCGGCACATCGAGATCCAGGAGGTCATCGGCGCTGCTGATGCCAAGGATCGCCGGGCGGAAGGCCGCCGGGATCTGCCACTGGGCAAGCAGATCGCCGTTCAGAGCGTATGGGAGTGGGGTAGGCCGAGCACCCGCGGGCGTGTGGTCAGCCGGCTGAGCTGCCCTTGTCTCCCACTGGTACGTCTCGGCGCGCTCAGCTACGGCGTGCGGGGTCAGCGACGACGCATCAGGCGGAATTGTAGAGGACGACACTCCTGGGAGCTCGTCCTCATAGGTGCGCTCATCGCGCTTGCGGACGCTGAGGAGCTTGACCCAGCCCGCGCCGATACTGTAGAACACGCGGTAGTCGCCTACCCGTACACAGTAGACGTTCTGATAACCCTTGAGCTTCTTGGCGTCCCCCTGGGCCGAGGCTGGATCATCAGAGAGCACCTTGAGCTTCTGAGTGACGAGTTTGCTGACCTGCTTGGGCAGGTTCATCGACTCGTTGAAGAACGTTGGGGTGAACGAGAGCTCGTAGGTCATGGGCAAGGTTCGGGTCTCCAGCTAAAGGGTTACTGGCAGCTCCAGCAAGTACTCGAGCAATGCCAATGTTGCCTGCTTATCCACGTGTTTGTTCTCCTGGTAGCACCAACTGGCGTGGACACAGTACGGACAACCGGCCTTACACATACAGCAGGAGACGACCTCGTAGGCACGGTGGAGCAGCTGGGGAATATTCCTGTACGCCCGCTCCGCCAACCCGACGCCGCCCGGCACAGGGTCGTAGATGTAGATGCGCGCAACCGATTCTTGTGCTCCGAAGAGCTCGACGTATTGGCTGCCGAGGTCGCGCCGGTCACACAGGGCGACAGTCGGCACGATACTGAGAAGCAGGTGCTCAAGCCCGTGGAGGGCGGCCCGCAAGCCGTTCTCATCTGGCTCGAGGTCGAACCGCTTGTCATAGAACAGGGCACTCTGAATCGTCGGGTTGATGTCAAGCCATAAACCTTTTGTATCGAGCGGCTTGTTCCTGAGCGGTTCTACAAAGGTAAACTCCCCGATCTTCTCGAGGTTGTGCAGCCAGAGCTCACGGTAGCCCTCTACTGATTCGACTACTCTCACTGACCCGTAGGAACACGTGGCAGTCGTTGTGGAAGTGCCAATTGAAGCTATCTCGAAAGGATGCTGTGTCAGGATGGATACGCCAAGCATCGGCCGTGTCACGTGTCTGCCTAGCGGCTGGCGAGTCTGACGTGAGAGCTGGACGGGCTCTCGTTTGACAATCACCTGTTTATTGATTTCGTCGATTGTCTCGACACGAAAATCTTCGCCGAGGTAGTAATACAGAGCTTTTGGGTGTGCCTCACGGTAAAGCTGCGGTGGCCCAATCTCGCCAAGTGGCTCGCTCCGCCCCGGACAGACAATCTCATACCGCTCGGAATCAACTGACCGTAGACTGACGCGGCTATGTGGTAGATCGGCGCCACTGTAGGCGTACTCTCGATACCCTGAGGGACTGGTTTGCTCAACGAGGCTGCCATCGCGTGTCAGGCTCTCAAATGCTCTCCTCGTTTCTTCGCGAAAGTGTTGGATATCTCGTTGCTGGATAGGCCACTCACGTGCCATACATTGCAGATGGCCTCTGGCGATATACTGGTTATCGAGGTCAACCACTGCCATTTCGGATGGTCCATACAGAAGCGTCTCCGGACGTGCGAGGTAATAGGCATCCAACGGATTCGGTCCGCCGATGAGGAAGACATGTGCGTCTTCTCGCTTACGCCCTGCCCGACCGGCCTGCTGCCAAAAGGACATCTTGCTGCCAGGGAATCCGGTCAAAACACTCATCTGCAGGCTGCCGATGTCAATGCCCATCTCAAGCGCGCTGGTTGAGTAGATCGCTCGAAGCTGCGTGTCGCGCAGGGCCTGCTCGATCTGCTCGCGATCCTTTCGCGTGTAGCCACCACGGTATGCGCTGTACTGCGCTGGGTCACTTTGACCTGCGACTGCGGTCCGTGATCGCGCCAGTAGTTGCTCGACCTCCTGGCGCGCCCGTGCGAAGGTAATGACTTGCTGCCCTTCCTCTACCGCGCGGGTCGTTACCGTGATGGCCTCCTCATCCACCGCACGTCGCTGGCCCTCACCAACCGCGAGCGGCTCCCAGAAATGCACGTGGCGCCGCACCCGGTCCGCACCATCCCGGTCGATCAGGAACGCTCTGTCGCGGCCTGTCAGTCGTTGCGCCAGGTCAAGAGGGTTGCTGACGGTGGCCGAACAGCAGATAAACTGCGGGGTGGCTCCGTAGTGGGCGCAGATGCGCTGGAGGCGCCGCAGGAGCATGGCGACGTGTGAGCCGAACATGCCGCGGTAGACGTGGACTTCATCGAGAACGATGAACTGTAGCCGTGTGAAGAGCGCACGCCAGTCCGTGTGGCGGGCGAGCATCCAGTGGACGAAGTCCGGGTTGGAGAGCGCGATCCGCGGCGGTGTACGCCGTACTGCCTGACGTTCCACATCATTCAGGTCACCGTGCAGTCGCGCGACTCCGAGGTTGGGGCCGCCGTGCTGGGCGATACGTCTGCCCAGATCCTCGAGCTTATCGGTCTGGTCGTTGATCAGCGCCTTGATCGGGAACAGGTACAGCGCGTGCGCACGCGGGTCTTGGATACAGCGCTCCAGGACAGGGAGATTGAAGCACATCGACTTGCCACTGGCTGTTCCGGTGACCACGATGATGTCTTTGCGCTTGCGCGCGCGTTCCAGGCTCTCGGCCTGGTGGCTGTAGAGCCGCAGGTCTCCCGTCGGCTGCCCGAACACATCGCGCACCGCTCGATCGAGCGGCCCTGGGAGTGACACACGCCGGAAGACGGCATGCTGGGGCGGGAGCACGTGAGTGGCCCGGATGGACTGTGGCTGGCCGCGGCTGATCCGGTCGCGCAGACGCCGGGCACGGATCTCGCGTCGCGCCAAGTCGGGGTCTAGCAGAAGCTCGACCTCGCGGTGCATCTCGAAGGCACTTGTGAATCGATCCGCCGGGTTCATCTGCATGGCGCGCACGATAATGGCGCTGAGAGCGTCGCTCACTCCTTTGCGGGCGTCCGCTGGCGGTGTCAGTGACCCTGTCATCCGCTCGATGGTGCTCTCGGGCAGCTGTCCGGTCACAAGGTGGTAGAGCGTTGCGCCGAGCGCGAACAGATCACTGCGCTGGTTCGTCGGCTGGAACTGGAGCTGCTCCAGCGGTGCATAGGCAAGGGTGGCAGCCTTTGCAGCGCGCGTTGTCTGCTGATCAAGCGGCTTGCCAATACCGAGGTCAAGCAGCCAGGTGTTGCCGTCCGCGTCCAGCTTCAGGTTATCCGGCTTGATGTCACGGTGAATGATCGGCCGCTCCTGGCTGTGGAGTTGCATGAGCGCCTCCAGGATGTGAAGCGCGATCGTGAGCACCTTGACCTCGGGCAGGGGACCGCTACGAGCAAGCCGATCGCCCAGGGTCTCGCCGTCGATATACTCCATCACCAGGACGCGCCCCTGAGATGCAGCTAGCGGGAAGGCGTCGTACATGCGAGGCACGCGGGGGCTTCGGATGCGTCGCAGGAGCTCAGCTTCCACTTCGAACTGCGCGATCGAGTCGGAGTCGATGCGTGTGAGGCATTTCAACGCACACGGCCGCTCATCTTCGATGTCGTAGGCCTGGTAGACTGTCCCGAAGCCACCCTGGCCGAGGCGGCGGTCGATGCGGTAGCGCTGCTGGAGGAGGGTACCGGACGCGAAGCTCATGCTTCTTCCCCTTCTTCGTCCAACCGTGGCGCCAGAAAGCCGAGGTCGTAGAGAAGTCGCGATGGCTGGCCCTCGCTTCCAGAGAGCCAGAGGTGTTCGCTGGCACGGGTCATCGCGACGTACAACTGCCGTCGGGCGAGTGCGAGCTCCTGAGCCGTGGCCACCCGGTCCATCTCAGGGCGCATGCAGGGTAGAGCACCCTCGACAAGGCCGACAACAAACACCGCGCGGAACTCGCGCCCCTTGGCTGCGTGGATAGTGAGGAGATGGACCATGCGGTCGGCGGCTGGCTCTGCTCTGTTCGGGTCGTCGAACGGGAGGCCTGCCTCCGCAAGCTTCCCCGAGACAGGCTCGAGCAGCGCACGGTATCGCGCCAGCACCGCAATCTCGTCAGGCGCCATCCCGTCGTCGATCAGCCGCTGAATGCGCGCTGCGATCGCTGCTGCCTCCTCATCGGCCCAGCGGAAGGCGTGATACTCGGGTGGCGGCCCATGGCGAGCTGGTGTGATGTAGGATGGGCTATCAGACAGCAACCGGCAGGCATAGTCGAAGATTTCAGCGGTCGTGCGGAAACTCTCAGGCAGGAGGACATCGTAGCTATCGAGAGCGGGCAGCGTATCCGGGAGCTGTGACTCGCGATAGATGGCCTGCGCCTGATCGGCAATGAGCAGCAGGCTTTTCCGTGCAAGACTGCGGCCGAGCGTGATCTGCGTCTCGCTAAGATCCTGGGCTTCGTCAATGATCACGTGATCAACCCGAGCAGTCGAGCGGGTCTGGCGCAGCGCGGCGAGTGCGATAGGGGCAAAGTCGTCGAAGTCGAGTCTTCGCTGCGTGCGGAGCAGTCGGTTGTAAGTCTGAGCGGTGGTGAAGAGCGCAGCATAGTCGTCAGCAGACAAGGCTCCTGTCCGAGCTAGCGTCCGATCGAGGTACTCATCGAGATCGTGTAGGTTGCAGCCCTTGATCAGCCGGATCTCATCAAGGAACACTTGTGGATCACGCTCGAACACATCGAGCACGCCAAGGATGCGCCGTGTCTCTCGAATGGCATCACGCACGATGGCCAGGCGCTCAGGGTCCCGTGCAACCACGCTATAGTCGGGGTAGGCACGGCTGACGTATGACGCACACCAGCTGTGGAGCGTTCGCACCCGTACCCTGGACCAGACGCCTTGCGGAAACGACGCGATCTGTGCCTGGATCTTCTTGCGCAGAGCATCATTGAAGCACAGAAAGAGCACAGCGGGCTCGTTATTTCGTGATCGTCCTAGGGTGCATAGCTGTGCAGCTCGATGAACCGCCGCAAGTGTCTTCCCGCTGCCAGCAGCGCCACCCACGATGATCTCGCCTGTGTCAGGTGCATGGACGATCTGCTGCTGTTGGGTTGTCAAGCTATCGACCGTGAGTGTGCTCATGCCATTCGGCTTTCGTTGTTGCGCGAGCTTGATACGCTACGGCAGAGTCTCTTCAGGCAGAGCTGCGTGCTGAGCCGAAGGTCCGAGCGATGTTGAAGCCGAACGATTGCATCACACGGACAATCGATACTTTCCAGCGTCCGCGCTCACGATGGTCAATCTCCGCCAGAAACTGCTGCTGCAGTGTCTCCCCGCCTGGGTGCATGACGTTCGACATGACTCACCTCGCATTGTGCTCTGTCCGCATCGACGACAACGACCGTGTGGATTGACAGGAGATACCGGTCTAAAACACGTGCGCTTTGATCAATACCGTAGATCAAACACTACTGCGACAATCGGAGTAACGATGAGAGCCATTCAATCGCCTCAGGGTGGCGATCGCCGTCGAGCACGAACTCCTGCCCCCGTGACACTGTTTGGAGTAGTGTACTATCGTTTGTTTTGTGCCACCGCGCTGCGTTTTGATGATAGGTCAGATTCGGCTTGTCCTCCCCAGGAAAGAGCCACAGCGGGAGCTTCCAGAGACTACGTGATGCACCGCGAGCAGTGAGCTGCAACTGGGGATGGAACGTCTTGAAAACACCTGCCCCCGGTATAACTCGCTTCTCACCCGGTATTCTGAGCTGTTCGTTGGAGATATAGATGCTATCAAGCGCGTGGTGCTTTGGTGGCTGTCCGTGTGGGTGCGAGTGTGCCCACGGGGGGACGTGCTCATAATCATCGAGGCAGATGCGCCTGCCAACCTGGAGCCAGCCAAAGATGACGTGGATATTGGGAGCGCCGTGGTTATACTGATAGATGCCGTTGACCTTCTGTACTTCCCTGAACCAGCCGTAGAACAGGAATACGTCACCGGCCTGAACAGCATTGTTTTGCAGATGGCGCTCGGCAGCTGATGCTTGACCAAAAGCCGGCATCCAGCCATGTGGACGATCCAGACAATCTCGGTTGAGGTCTGGGTCGAGATGCGCCTGACTATCCGAAGAGATCTTTCCACCTGTAAGATCAGATACGATGGCACCGGCTGTGTGCGAGCCAAAGCGGATGTCGCTGTAGCGGACATTATGTTCGCGTGGTGGATTCTCAGGTATGGGCAGAGAATACATCTCTCCTGTCGGCGTGTGAATCGGGCTTGGGACGCCCCCGTATGTCGAGTCGAAGCCTTTGCGGCTGAGAATGATTCGCATGGGTTGCCTCAGGCGCCTTTCGGCTTTGGCAGTACCTTCACGAGCGCGACGTTGAGCAGCTGAATGCCACGCTTCAGCTCGTGCTGCTGTGTGAGCTTTGTGAGCTCGGCGTCGCGCTGGTTCTCCAGGTCTTTGATCCGCCGCAGGGTCGCATTGACTTGCCCTTGCATCAGCCGGGCGCGTTGGTCGAAGCGCGCAGCCTGGGCCTCGGTGAGGAGCTGCCGCCGGTCTTTCAGCTCCTCGCGCTGGTGTTCGATGCGATACTCGAACATGCGCTTGAGCTTGGTGTGCACCTCGGCGAACTCGCGCAGGTTTCGCATTTCGGCGGCCTCGAACTCGCGGGCGGCCACCTCGTTGATGATCTCCTTGCTGCGGCGCTTCAGGCGGCGTAGTGTCGCCGCGTCAGTGCTCAGACGCATGCCGTCGGCTGCGCGCTCATCTGCCAGGAGCTCGAAGATGCGGCGTGAGGTTTCCTCGGCATAGGCGCCGTCGTAGTCCAGTACGATGGGCGTGAGCGTACGGTAGGTTCGCACACCGTCAGAGATCACGACGTAGTTGAACTGGATGGCCTCGAAGCCGGCAAGTGCGTCGTCGTAGACGACCCGCAGCACGCCGTCAACAGTGAAACTATTGTGGGCGCGATCGGTGCAGTAGCGCACGATGGCGTCAAACAGGGGGTGTCCGAAGGCGAAGAAGTCGATCGTCTCCTCGGCGATCGCAGTCTGCGGGTGGAATGTGCCGATGTACTCCTCACGAAGCTCCTGGCTGTAGTGCTGCTTGCACGCTTCGCGGAAGGCGGCGGGCACCGTGATCTGGTAGATGCGCTCGCCGGCTGGCTTGATATTGCTTGGCTTGCTGGGCAGCTGATACCGAGCAAGGAACGCACGCGTCAGCCGTTCCATGTCCTCGTTCGTCACGAGCTGCCGCCGGCCGAGAATACTGTCCACGGTGTCGCGCCGGAAGCTGCGGCCGTCCATGATGAAGTCGGCCAGCTTCTCCTCGGCCTCGCGCGCCTCGCGGATGCGCCGCTCGGCGACCGATGCGAGGTCGCGGAGGCGTCGTTCAGCCTCGGCCTGTGTGTCAGCCAGCGCGATGGCGCGTATGACGTGCTCGATCTCCTCGCCGATGATCGGGTCGAGCGTGCCGATCGTCTCCTCGAAGATCCGGATGCGCTCCTGAAGCACGTCCAGGATGCGCCCGTCGATCGTGCCGTCCAGGAAGAAGTTGTAGATGTGGACGGTGTGCTTCTGGCCGATGCGGTCGAGGCGCCCGATGCGCTGCTCGACGTTCATCGGGTTCCAGGGCAGATCGTAGTTGAACAGCACACGGCAGAACTGGAAGTTGAGACCTTCGCCGCCTACGTCGGTCGAGATCATGATCTGGATCTCGGGGTCGCGCTTGAAGCGGTTGAACTCGGTCCGTTTGCTGTAGCCGGGGCTGGCCTGCTCACCGTGGAACAGGACGACCCGGTAGCCGGATTGCTCAAGAAGCTGCTTGAGGTACGACTGCGTCTCGCGGAACTGGGTGAAGATCATGATCTTCTCGCGTGGGTTCTCGCTGAGAATCGTGCGTACGCTCCGGTGCAGAGTCTGGGCCTTGCTGTCGGTCACGAGTGAGCGGGCCTGGCGCGCGAGGTCGCGCAGCATGTGGATGTCGCCGCGGATCTCGGCTGGTGATGTACTGCCGGTTAGCGCAATCAGGCTATCGAGGCTCTCGGCGGTGTCCACCACATCGGCGAGCTCGGCGAGCTCATCGTCGTCGAGGTCAAAGGTGCTCGGGCGCCCTGCCTGGAGAGCGCTCTCGAGCCGCGCGGCACGGCGTTCGAAGGAGGCCGCGAGCGCGAAGCGGCTGCTCACCAGCAGCTTCCGGAAGGTGGTGAGGATGAACCCGAGGGCCATGGTCTTGCCGGTGACCCGGGCGTTGGTGCTCTTGATGTACCCGCTCACCGCCTCATACAGCTCGCGCTCCTCATCAGTGAGCCTGACGCGCAGCTTGTGGGCGCGCCGCTCAACAATCTCGCCACGCAGCACTTCGCGCTTGCGGTTGCGGATCATCACCTGGCTCAGTTTGTGCTGGCGGCTGATCCAGTCGCCGATGCTCTCACGCTGGCAGTAGAGGAAGGCCCGCAGTCCCTGGGCCTCAAGCTCGGTGGTGAGGGTCGCCACGCTGCGCTCATCCCGTCGGCTGAAGTAGGTGGTGTAGCTGTGCCGCACGGCGCTGAGGGTGTAGCGCGAGTCAGAGCCGATCGCAGTGGCCGCTGGCACATGCGCGGTGAGTGAGCTCCAGAAGTCTTCGTACACGCCCAGGTCGCGGCTGGTGCTGAGGGCCTGCCAGAAGAGGAGGCCAAGTTTCTCGTCGTGCTCAGCGGCACGCTCCGAGTTCAGCTCCCGCAGCGCGCGATCGAGCTCGCCGAGCCGCCGCCAGTGCTGGCGGGCGTGCCGGGACATGTAATCGGTGAAGGCCGAGTACGACGGGAAGAGTGTGGGGTCGACCAGTTCGATGAGCGAGTAGGCGTCGTAGTCGCTGAGCTGAAGCGGAGTGGCCGTCAGCAGCAGCAGCGCGCGCGTCCGCTCTTCGAGCGCCTGGGCGAGCCGGTAGGACTGGGTGGTCTCGCGGCCGTCGTCGTACGAGCCGCCTTTGAGGTAGCGGCGCAGGTGGTGGGCCTCGTCGAAGATGACGAGGTCCCAATCGACGTCGTCGATCCAGCGGTCAAGGACTGCGCCTGAGCGGCGGCCGCGCCCAGCGGGCATGTGCGCGGGGCTGATCTGGCCGCGGGCGAACTGGATCGATGTAATGACGTTGGTGTCGTGCGACCAGGGGTTCTCGTCCGGCGCCCGGCGCAGGTTGTCGCGGATCGTGGCGCCGTTGTATACCACGAACGTGTCGTTGAACTTTGTCTGGAGCTCGCCGCGCCACTGCTCGCACAGGCTGGCCGGCACGACAATTAGCACGCGCGCCGCGAGACCGCGGGCCTTCAGCTCCTTGAGGATGAGCCCGGCCTCGATGGTCTTGCCGAGACCCACCTCGTCGGCAAGGATGTAGCGCGGGTAGAGGTCCTGGAGCACCCGGTGCGCCACGAAAATCTGGTGTGGCCGTGGGTCCAGGCGCGCGTTCGACAGACACGACATACCCCGCTCGCGGAACGCGCACTGGACGGCCGTCGCGTAGGCGTAGAGGTCGAAGTCGGAGGCGTAGCCGTACTTGCCGTCGGCCAGCCGGTCGAGCACGTCGCGCGGGCGCTCGAGGTCGCTCTCGGGAAGGGTATGCTCCTCGTCGCCAACTGCGATGGTGTAGTACACATCGTCGAGGATCACGCTGACATCGACGACCGTGCCGCGCAGGCCGAGGCGACGCGACTTGACCGGGTCGCCAATCTGGTACAGGTACGGCCACTCCTCGCGCGCAGGCTCGGCTGTGGTGCGTGGGCGCGGCGTGGTGATCGTCGTCGCTACTGCTGGGCGGCGCGTGCCTCGGCCGGTCGGCGCCTCGCCCGGTGGATCGATGAGCAGACTAGCGGGTGGCTCCGGGGGCCGTGCGGGTTGCCTGGGAGCCGGGGCTGGTGTCACGGGCGGTGGCGGCGGAGGCGCGATACGCGGTGTTGGGTTTGGGGCGGGGGCCGCTGGCGGCGACGCCGGCCGTGTTCGAGCTGTTGGCTGAGGATCGGGCGATACAGGCGTCGGAACTGGCGCCATCATGGCGGACGCTACGGACCACCAGGGCGGCGAGGGTGGCGCTTCGATAGGCGCGGTGACAGCACCTGGTGTTCCGGTCGGTGCGGGGGGAGCTGCAACTGGCTGCGCCGGCGGCGCTGGTGCATCCTGACGCGGGCTTCGCGCTGTGACGGATGGAGGTGGTGGCACCGGCAGCAATGCTGCGAGAGCTGCAAGATGATGCTGGCGTACTACGGATAGAGGTGGTGGCACCGGCAGCAATGCTGCGAGAGCCGCAAGATGATGCTGGCGTACTGCCTCTGCCGTCCTGTCCTCGCCCTGCTCACGGACTGTCGGCTGGGGTGGAGACGCATCAGGCTGCGAGCCTCCTTGCTCTGGAGCGTCTGAGCACACGGCAGGCAGACTGATGGGCTCTGCTGGGTCTGGGGCTGGTGATGGCGTGAGAGGGGCGCTTTGAGCAGATGCGCTCGGCTGGGCCGACGGAGGCGCCAAACGTTGATATGAATCGGGCTTTAAGGTTGGGGAAGACTCGGTCTGACATGTATCGGCGGGAGTGCTGGCAGGCGGCACCGGCAGCAACGCTGCCAGAGCTGTAAGGTGATGCTGGCGTACTGCGGCTGTCGTCCTGTCCTCGCCCTGCTCACGGGTCTGCTGGGGTGGAGACGCATCAGGCTGCGAGCCTCCTTGCTCTGGAGCGTCTGAGCACACGGCAGGCAGACCGATGGGCTCTGCTGGGTCTGGGGCAGGTGACGGCGTGAGAGGGGCGCTTTGATCAGATGCGATCGGCTGGGCTGACGGAGGCACTGGCCGTGGCTGCGGAGTGGGGGCAGCGGCGGGCGACTGGACAGGCCGGCGTAGCGGCGCCTCTCGCTCAAGACGCTCCTTCAGCTGCTCCAGCTCCGTCACCTGAACATCGTAGAGCTGCTGCATGAGCGGGCCGATCACGAACGACGGCGCCTCAAGCGCGAGCGCCCAGTAGCTCTGCGTGCCGTCAGGTACGCGGTCGCAGAGGATATCGGTCCGTGTGCGAACACCAGGCGCGGGGGTGGCCTCCATCACAATTCGCCCTGGGCCTGTGACGGAGAGCGTGACCGTGTAGGTGATCGGCAGGTTCACGATGCCGAGCCGGAGGTGCTGGGTGCGCGAGAACTGGTACTGCGCCGCGGGCGGTACATCTTTGGGAAGCAGCGCAGCGAGAACCGCCGCTGCATCAGCTCGGATATGGATGCTGTAGTTGGATGTCTGGCGAGCCATGTCCCCTCATTCTCCGTCGTCCAGCGCCTACACTGTGATCTGGTCAGTCACGCGGCGCCTGTGCTGCCGTGCGAAACGGCTCACTGAGCGTGGTTATCGCCCATCCCGCCGACAGAAGCGCGGCACGGACGAACGTGCTTGATAGTTCGAGCCGCCCCTCGCGCACCTGCACACCGTCGTTCCTCACCACTACCAGGTCGACTCGGGTCTGGGTGGCGGCGTCCATCCGCACGTACTGGCCGTTGGTGTGGATGATCGCATTGCGTAGGGAGCACAGTATCTCCAGACACTCCAGCATTGGCTGCGTGAAACTATCCGGCTGTGGCAGCAGCTCGCGCTCGACCCAGGCGATGAAGCTTTCGCTGGCGCGCCTTGCGCCGACGGGATCGCCTCAATGCTTCCGCCCCTCACCCTCGCCGCACGTACCGCGTCCCGCGCTTCTGCCCCTCCACTGCGGCGAGCCCCTCGTCCACCAGCCGCCGCAGTAGCGCCCGCACCTCTTCGGCGCCGAGGCCGAGCGCCTCCTGGGCCTCGCCGTTGCTCAACGAGCCGCGCTGGCGGAGCAGGGCGGTGAGGCGCGCGTAAGGTTCAGGGCTCGGGGTTCGGGGTTCAGTGGGGTGCTGAGGGCGCGGCGCCTCGGTTTCGCCCAGGTCGAGTGAGAGCTGAGGCGAGGGCTGCGCCATGGATTGCTCTCCGCGCTGCTCGGCGCCCTTCTTCACCCGTGACGCCTGTGTGGCCTTCGCCCCTGAACCCTGACGCCTCGACCCCGAACCCTTCTTCTCGTGCAGCCCCGCCGCCACCTCCTCGGCGTGGCGCTGGTGGTTCAGCGCCAGCAGCCGGTCCAGCACCGTGCGCCGCGCCGGCTCGCTGATGGTGTAGCGCAGCCCCTGCTTGGTCTGGTGGAAGCCGTGCCCCAGGTCCAGGTCATCCCAGCCGTAGGCCGCCGCCACCGCGTGGTCCATCGCGACGTGCAGCCGCCGCAGCTCGGCGATGTCCTCCGCGCTTTCGCTGGAGCTATGGAAGCGGTTGTAGGTCTTGGTGAGACCTTCCTGGCGGGTGAGCATGATCTGTCGGCGGTGCTCGTGGTAGGCCTCGCCGATGCTGTTCAAGGGTTCAGGGTTCAGGGTCCAGGGTTCGGGGTCCAGCGTTCCAGGTTCAGCGTAGCGCCCCTCTCCCACACCGCGCCCAGCGCCCGCACCGCCACCCTCCCCCGCGCCCGCATTGCCGCGCTCCCCCGCGCCCGCACCCGGCCATGCGCTCGCACCGTCGCGCTCCCCCTCTCCCGCGGCAGGGAGAGGGGGCCGGCGGGTGGGGGCCTCCGGGAAGGGGAAGGTCTCGAAGGCATCGGAGGGGGAGTAGTTTAGACGTGTCTCAAGGCTAGACGAGTAAGCTCTGGCCCAACTTTCGTGGAAGTTTGATTGAATAAGTGCATAGTCTTGCCAGGTAGAAAGTGGGAAAACACACAGGCGATGAGCAAATACCCACTCGGTTGGGCAGAATTCAGGTGCGAAATATTGTGTAACAATTGTGATTGTTAGCACCCGCTCCATACCCGCGATCGTGGCGTAGAGATTCATTGTTTGGCGCGCGAATTGCCACCACCTTCTAGCTCGATCTCTAGCTGTTGCATCGCCTCCCGCAAGTTTGTCCCGCTCGGGCTTGACCTTCTCCAGCACGATGCGGAACGGCTCGGGGTAGGTCTGCGCGCGCTCCAGCGGCCAGTCGTGGAAGTTGATCACCCAGCGGCTGGGCGACTGGTCGGGGCGGCTGTTGAGATCCTCGCCGTTGAGGTAGGGGAACAGCACCTCGCGGTTACGCGGGTCCTTCGCAATCAGCACCTCGGCCTCATCCGGCGTCAGCACGAAGCCCATGCCGAGCACATACGAGCCGATAAATGACTTATCCTCGTTCGCCTTGAGCCGCTGCGGTGTGCCGCTGGCCGCGCCGGGGACCGTGAGGAACGGCGAAATCCCGGCGACGGGCTGCTCGTCCAGCGTGAACGGCCCGCGCCACGCGCCGCGCCGCACCCAGACGTGCGCCACCTCCACCGCCGCCACGCCGGGCCAGGGGCGGCTCGGCAGCGCGCGCGGGATGCTGAAACCCTGCCCTGCAAGCTGCTCCAGCCCAACCTCGCGCGTATCGCCCTGCGCGATCGTGTTCGTCGCGATCAGACCCGCCTGCCCGCTCCGGCGCAGCATCCCGCCCGCCCGCAAGAAGAAGTAGGCGCACAGGTCGGCCGAGCCGCGCTGCCCGCCCGCCAGGCGCTCCACCAGGTAGTCGCGGTACGGGACGCCGAGCGCCCCGGTGATCTTCTGGCCGCCCTGGAACGGCGGGTTGCCCACGACCGCCGCGAAGCCCGCCGCTGTACCCTCCGCGCTCAACGTACCGGCCTGCGCCTCGGCAAGCAGCTGCTCGATCGGACGCTCGGCGAGGCTCGGGTCGAAGACCTCGGGGAACTCCAGCGGCCAGTGGAACGGACGCCGCCCGTCAAGAAGCCGGTCAGCCTCGCGGCGCAGCCGGTCAAACTCTCCACGCCCCTCCATCGCCCCGAGCAGTGTCAGCCGCTTAGCGTGGAGCTCCTCGAACGTAGTTCCCAGGCCAGAGAGGCGATGCTCATAGTCGTTGAGCAGCACTCTGCGCTGAAGCGGGTTTGGCTCCAGCGCCACGCCCACTAGCAGATCGGCGGCAAGCCGCATCAGGCCCATGCCGTCCTCTGCTTCATCGAGCCAGATACGCTTCTGGTCTGCGATCCGCGCCTCGGTCACGGGTGTCTGCCGGATGCGACGGCGCAGAGCCAGGGAGCGGTGCAAGGCTCGCTCGAGCGGCTGGAGCACATGGTTCACCGTCGTCCCACGTGCGTCAGGGCGCAGCGTCCACTGTGTGAGCTGCGTCACGTCGCTGATGCCGAGCAGCGAGTCGCCGCTGCGCAGCGCGTGGTCGAGGAACGAGAACGGCTGACCCTTGGCTAGCGTGATCAGCCAGAGCGAGAGCTTGGCCATCTCGACGGCCAGCGGGTTCTTGTCCACGCCGTAGAGGCAGCGGTCGGCCACGAGGCGCCGCGCGAAGACCGTGCGCTCGTCGGGGTCGGACGGGATCGCGTCGTCGGGGTTGGTCGCCAGGAAGCCGTCGGGGGTGATGAGGGTTCGGGGTTCAGGGTTCAGGGTTCGGGAGCCTCGTCGTGCTCCTTGCCCGTCAGCGAGCGAGTGAGGCCGTGGAGAAGCCGACCTGTCTCCTGCATCAGATTCCAGGCTCGTAGCGTCTCCTCGCGCTGAAGATACTCCAGCCGGATCGCGATCTGAAGCTGCGTCTCCGCCTCCATCAGCGAGCCGCGCGCGATCGAAAGGTGGTTCAGATACTCCTTGCGATGTGTGCGGCCATAGCCCTCCGCGATATTCGACGGCACCGACACCGCCGCGCGCCGAATCTGGCTCGTCAGGCCGTAGATCTCCTCCCTGGGCCAGGGCCTGCTGACCCTGTAGATCTCGACGACCAGATCCATCCCCCGCTGCCACACCGTCAGATCGCGGTACGTCTGCAACGCCATCGATATCTGCTCCCGCACCATGAAATCCCGTATCACGAACCCCCGACCCCTGAACCCTAACCCCTGACCCCTCCGCACCCTCCGACCCCTGAACCCTAACCCCTGACCCCTCCGCACCCTCCGACCCCTCTGCCGCGGCCCAGGCCTCCAGCAGCCGCTCCGAGAGATAGCGGCAGACCTGGACGAGGAAGGCGCCCGAGCCCATCGCCATGTCACAGACCGTGAGCTTCAGCAGATCGGCGGCGGGGCGCAGGGTCCACTGCTCGCGCGGCAGGCCCTCGGCCGGGCCGTTGTAGACCAGCGGCTCCAGCGTATGCTGGACGATCGGCTCGGTGAGCGAGCGCGGGGTGTAGTGGGTGCCGGTGGCGCGGCGCTCGGTCCCCGAGGTGACGTAGACGCTGCCGGCGGGGATGACCATGGGGCGGTCGTAGTCGTCGTCGCGCACGAGGCCGGCGAAGGGCACGACGCGGGCGTAGAGCGCCTGGTCGTTGCCGCACGCGCCGAGCAGCACCGTGGCGCGGAAGGCATCGACGGGGGCGGCCCAGGCTTTCTTCAGCGCGCTGGCCGAGCGGCCGGTCTGCTCCTGGAGGAAGGCGACAAAGGCCGCGTCGCCGCGCTGCGCCTCGCGCTCCAGCAGGGCGAGGCGCAGCTCAGGCTCCTGATCGCGCGTGCCGGCCAGTCCCAGCACCGGCTCCTTCGCGCGCACCGCCGTGTGGTCCAGCAGCCCCTCGTAGACGTGGCCGATCTGCTCGATATCGAGCGCGCGGAAGCTGAGGCGGCGGGCCTCTAGCGGCGCGCCGTCGCGGATCTTCACCCGCAGCACCTGGAGCGCCTCCAGCAGGTGCAGCACCACACGGTTGCTGATCGGCAGCGGGTCGGCCGGGGTGTCGAGCCAGGTCGTGCCCGCGGTCCGCCCTTCCAGGAAGGGGAAACGATCCGGGTTGAACAGCCCGCCGCCGTAGGCCGGCATCGTCAGCCGGTCGTGGCGGAAGCCGCCGTAGACCGCGCGGAAGGTCGCCAGCAGCCGCGCCCAGGCATCGTGGCGGCGCTCCAGCACCTCCTCGCCGCCGCGGTCGGCCGCCTCACGCAGCGCCTCAAGCAGCAGCGAGACCGCATAGTTCCGGTCGTAGATATCGTCGCCCAAGAGGAGGAGGTTCTGCTCCTCGGCGAAGAGCAGGAACACCAGCCGCATCATCACCGTGAGCGCGGCCTCGTAGAGCTGCTCCTCGGGAACGTCTGTGAGCAGCGAGCGGGCCTCGTTCTGGTCGGCCAGGTCGATCGCCTGCACCAGCAGCTCGACAGCGCGGCGCACCTGGTAGCCGAGCTGGTCGGTGACCTCCTGGCGGTCGTCGGCGCTCGCGGTCAGCAGCGCCTCGATAGTGTCCTTGTCCTGGACGCCGAAGAAGCGGTGGGCGCCGAGCAGCGTGCGGAAGGCGCGCAGCGTCAGCGGCTCGTCGAGCCAGAGCCGGCCGTACCACGAGGCGAAGCCAGTGGTCACGTTCTCGTCGGCCGGGCGGTCCACCAGCATCCACTGCTCGCCGTTCGTGAGCAGGCCGAGGCGCACACCCGCGCCGCGCAGCAGCGTCATCATGCGCGTGGCGGGCGAGGCCTGCCAGGCGGCTTTCACCGCGGCCTTCTCCAGATCCTGCCCCGGCGGGACGATCTGGACCAGCATACGGACCTTACCGCCATCGCCCGGCTCGCCGATGGCAAAGTCGGGCCGCAGCTCGATACCATACTCCGGCACCGACACCACGGTGCCCGCGCCGTCCGCCAGCCTCCGCTCGTCGCGCAGCACCTCGTCCGGCAGGCCCAGCACCCGCCGCAGCACCCACTCGACCCACGCCCGGTGGAGTGTTTCGTCCCCGCGCGTCCCGAAGGCGCTGTCGAGCCACTCGTCGTAGGCCAGGCGCAGCTCGCGCGTCACCGCCGCATCGGGCGCGTCGAGGCCCTGCGGGAAGGCGCCGGCGAGCACCTTCAGCGAGAGGAACGGGCCGGAGACATCGAGCAGGGCGAGCCATTCGGCGTGGTGGCGGGCGATGGACATAGAAGTACGCTCAGCTATTCAGCAGGTGTCGATGGTACGCGGTCAGCGCACCAGGCGCTCCGGCACCAGAAACATCACGGCAACGGGGAACAAGCGCGTCTGCGGATCGGCGTAGCGCGCACGGATGGCGGACGTCTCCTGCTCCAGCTCGCGCGGGATGTGCGCGAGCCTGGTTCGGAGCTCATCAACATTGCGGCGGTACTGCTCGCGCTCGGACTCGTTGAACAGATCGAGGCGCAGCTGCTCGGGCTTCGACGCCTCGGCCAGCTCGTTCTCAATGGCCTGGCTCAGCTCCTCCAGGATGCGCGTGATGTCGCCGATCTCTTTGTCACGACGCTCCTCCAGCTTGCGCTGGAGACTTTCGGCGCGCTCCTTCGCCCGCGCCTCCAGAGCGAGGTGCGCGTTATTCGCGATGCTGGGCCACACGCCGGCCAGGTCATCCTTGACCGCCGGGGACGGCTCACGGCTCGTCGCCGCCTCCAGCACCGCCTGAGTCTGCCCGACATTCAGCCGCCGGAAGCGATCGCGCTCGATCTCACCCGCGGCCGCGATCAGCTCCTCGTGCAACCGGTGGCTGTCGCCGCCGATCACCACAAGACGGCCGAGCGCCACGGCGATCGGCGTGCTGGCGATGTGGTTGGGAATGACGCGCGCGGCGACACGGTGCAGCTTCTTGCGCCCCTCGCTGCTCCACACCTCGGCGCGCAGCAGGCGCAGTGCCATCTGCACGAGCTGGTGGTTGAGGTGTGCGAGCACCACGTCATCACGGCCCTTGGCGAGCTCGTGGTCGAAGACGATCGGCCGTACCTTGCGCGTGTGCGGGTGCTCGAGCCCTTCGGCGCATGCCCCCCAGCTTCCGCGCAGGGCCGGCAGGTGGAAGACCGGGCAGCGCCGGCGCTCGCCGCTCGGGTCGGGCCAGATAGTGTCGGCGGTAGCTTCGATCAGCGAAGGTTGCCCGGCAAGGTCTAGCGCGATCTCCACGACCGTCTGCACGTGCTCAGGCGAGAGGTGCAGCGCGTGGCGGCTTTCTTCGAGCTGCTCGGCGAGACGCTTGATCTGCTCCCCCAGGTTGCGCTCGAACGTCAGCATGCGCCGAGTCGGTTCGGCAGACCGTTCTGCCCCCGTGGTATCCAGGCGCCGGCGCGTCCCAAGCATTGCCTCGGTGACTTGATCGGCGATCACCGGACCGACCTTGCCCATCAGGTCCTCGCGGATCTGCTCGACCTTCTGCACCGCCCGCATCAGGAACTCGAGGTCGCCCTCGAGCTGTCCCACCGGTGCATCACGATCAATTGGTACGCTGGCGAACCCGCGCGGCGCGAAATGAAAGACCTGCGGGTTCTTGCGCTGGCCGTGCCGGTCGATGCGCCCGTTCCGCTGCTCCATCCGGTTCGGGTTCCAGGGGATTTCGTAGTGGACCAGCCGGTGGCAGTAGCGCTGCAGATCGATACCCTCAGAGGCCGCATCGGTTGCCAGGAGGATACGGACACGGCTCTCGTTTGGGCTGGCCTGGAACGCAGCCTTGACCATCTCGCGGTCTTCGTCGCTCATACCGCCGTAGAGCAGCATCAACCGGCCATCGGCGCTGAGCCCCTCGGCGGCAAAGAGCTCCCCGAGCCACTTCTGCGTGTCGCGGTACTCGGTGAAAATGATGACCCGCTCGTCTGTCCAGGCTCCGTTCGGCCGGACGATCTGCTTCGCCCAGTCCAGCAGTGTGCGCGCCTTCCGATC
>JBDLTZ010000132.1:0-21299 GCA_039805565.1 Chloroflexota bacterium
ACGGGCGCCAGGCGGCGGAGGTGCGCCCGCCAGAGCCCGGCCTCGTCCACGGCGCGGCCGGCGGCGAGCCGCAGCGCGAAGGCGTCGAGGTCCCAGGCGAGCAGCGCGGCGACGACCCCGGTGAGGCCCCAGCCAGCCGCGAGCCCGCTGAGCACTCCGTACCCCGCGGCGAGCACGAGCAGCAGGAGGGCGATGGAGCCAGGCCACCCCAGGCCGCGCCGCTGCCCTCCGAACCACCCGACGCCCACCAGGGCGCAGAGCAGCGCCTCGGGCCAGCGCCCGGCGAGTGCGTAGGCGAGCGCCGGGACCGCGGCTGCGGCGGTGATGCTGGCGGCGACGAGACGGTGCATCGGCTGGTAGACCTCCGTGATAGCGCTGCGGAGCACGTGGGCAGCTGTCATTTTCAATACGTGAAGAACGGCCGGCTCAGCGCCTGCTCGGCGAGCTGCTGGAACGGTAGGTCTGGCCCCCAGTCTACCACGCGCACGCCGGTCTCACGGACCCGGTGCAGCAGCAGGTCGCGCTCCACGCGCAGCACGCGGCAGGTCAGCTCAGCTGCGGGGCCGGGTGGCAGGAGGCGCCGCTCGTGCTCCACCGGGTCCGGGCTGATCACCAGGAGCTCGTAGCCATGGGCGCGGATGCGCGTCAGGGTGCGCGGGTCATCGTGCTGGAGCGGGCTGATCAGGATCAGCTGCGAGCGAGCCGGGAACTGGCGCGTGGGCAGGTTGTCGAGGCTCTCGAAGGCGATATGGTCGCCCTGCTCGGCGCGGGCCAGGGCGCGCATGATGCGCTCGCGCTGGCGCTTGCCGTAGCCGGGGAAAGTCCAGTCGAGGCCATACCCGTAGGTGACGAGGCCGACGCGGTTGCCGCGGTCGAGCAGGGCGTCGGCGAGGGCGGCGGCAGCCTCGACGGAGCGCTCGAACAGCTCGGGGGGGATGCCGTCGCCGCGGCGCGCGTCGAGGATGATGCCGACGTCGATCACGCGCTCTTGCTCGAACTCGTTGACGAACAGGGTCTCGGGGTAGCGGGCGCTGACGCGGGCGTTAATCCAGCGCGTGGGGTCGCCGGGCTGGTACTCGCGGACGCCAAAGAAGTCGATGCCGGGGCCGCCCTGGCGCGCGGGGATGAGGCCGGCGTTGTTACGGGTGCGGCGCGGGCGGATATCGAGCCGGCGCAGGCGGGTGTGGGGCGGTAGCACGAACAGGCGACCGGGGGCGGGCACCTGGGCCGAAGCCCCGCGCAGGCCGAGCGGGTCGGTGATGGAGGCGCGGAGGTGCTGCCAGCGGTACATGCCGCGCGGGCCGCTGGCGGTGTAGGAGAGGGTCGCGCTCTCACCGGGGGCTATGGTCACGCGTAGTGCTGCGTCTCCGTCGGTGAGCTCGAGCCCGGCGGGGAGCTGGTCCTCGATCAGCAGGTCGAGTGGGGCGGTGCCGGCGTTGGTGACCTCGAGGCGCACGTGTACTGGCTCGCCGGGGCCGGCGCGCTCGGCGAGGGAGCGGTTTGCAGCGAGCTTCGGCGGCTCGGGGCGGGCGAGCAGCGCGGCGCCGAGGTAGACCAGCAGCGGCAGAGCGAGGGCGAGCAGCGCGCCGCTGAGGGTGGCGAGCCCGGCGACTACGAGGGCGTACAGCGCGAGGGCGAGCACGAGGGTGCGACTCATCGGTCGCCTCCGGTGGTGGTTGGTGTAGGGAGGCTCCGCCCCCTGCACCCCGCTTCGTCCGGGCAGTCCAGCCCGAGCCTGGCTTTCGCAGGGAGGCTCCGCCCCCTGCACCCCGCTTCGTCCGGGCAGTCCAGCCCGAGCCTGGCTTTCGTAGGGAGGCTCCGCCCCCTGCACCCCGCTTCGTCCGGGCAGTCCAGCCCAGGCCTGGCTTTCGCAGGGAGGCTCCGTCCCCTGCACCCCCGCCGGGGGGCACGCCGTCCCTCGGACCCCCTGCAGGAGATGCGGCTGCGTGCAAATCGCCCGTTGTCACGGCAGGGGTCACTCTGCGAGCGCCCGTCTCCCCAGGGAAGCTCATTCATCGTGCCGGCGTGATGTCGGTCTGATAGGGCTCCCCTTGCGGGGGAGGTCTGGAGGGGGCTGCCAAGCCCCCTCCAGCGGGGGGCGCGGGGGGCAGGAGCCCGCCCGCTGGGGACGCAGGCGGTGGCGGGGTCAGCACACCTCCAGCGGGGGGCGCGGGGGGCAGGAGCCCGCACACTTATCATCGACGCGTCTCCCCGAGCGAGGGCACCGCCGTGGCGTTCAGGATGGCGCCCAGGATATCGTCGGCGGCGCGGCGCTGCATCCACAGGTCGGGCGTGAGGATCAGGCGGTGCGACAGAGCCGGCCGCACGAAGGCCTTGACGTCGTCGGGAATCACGTAGTCGCGCCCGTCGAGCGCGGCCTGGGCGCGGGCCAGTTTGAGCAGGGCGAGCGAGCCGCGCGGGCTGGAGCCCACTGCCACGCGCGCGTCCTGTCGGGTGGCCGTCACCAGCGCCACGATGTAGCGCTCGATGTCCGGGTTGACGTAGACCTCCTCGATGGCGGCGCGCATCTCCAGCAGCTCCGGGCCGCTCGTCACCGTGCGCAGCTCCACCTCGTCGGCGCGGCGCTCGCGGCGGCGGCGCAGAATCTCCTGCTCCTCCTCGGGGGAGGGGTAGCCCACCGAGAGCTTCACCAGGAAGCGGTCGAGCTGCGCCTCGGGGAGAGGGAACGTGCCCTCGTACTCGATCGGGTTCTGGGTGGCGAGCACCAGGAACGGCTCGGAGAGCTCCATCGTCTCGCCCTCGAGCGTGACCTGGCGCTCCTGCATCGCCTCGAGTAGCGCGCTCTGGGTCTTGGGTGAGGCGCGGTTGATCTCGTCGGCCAGCAGGATGTTGGTGAAGATCGGGCCGCGGCGCAGCTCGAACCGGCCGGAGGCGCGGTCGTACACGTAGCTGCCCGTGATGTCGCCGGGGAGCAGGTCGGGCGTAAACTGGACGCGCTTGAACTCGATGCCGAGGACGGTGGCGAAGCTCTTGGCGATCAGGGTCTTGGCCAGGCCGGGGTAATCCTCGAGCAGGACGTGGCCGCCGGCGAGGGCGGCCGCCATGATCTTCTCCAGCACGGCGCGCTTGCCGACGATGGCGCGCTCGACCTCGTGGATGACGTGGCTGCTGAGGGTGGCCACGTCGCTGATGCCGATAGGCACGGGCTCTCTCCTATAGCTCGGCGCAAGGCGGGTGAGCGCAAAGCGGAAGCGTGGTGCAGCGGGCTTGCCGACCTCTCCTCTGGCTCAGCGGTCCCGCTCGGTGTTCGAGGGGCGGCTGAGGCGCTCCGGCGGCGGTTGATCGGGTGCGGCCAGGGACTCGAGCCAGCCGATCACCCGCTCTGGGGGCACGTCGAACGGGCCGCCGCGGACGATGCGCCCGCGGGAGCCGGGCCGCGGCTGGAAGGCGGCCAGACCGGCGCGCAGGTAGGCGCCCACCTCG
Source organism: Chloroflexota bacterium (assembly GCA_039805565.1). GTDB lineage: Bacteria > Chloroflexota > Chloroflexia > Chloroflexales > Roseiflexaceae > CALJIC01. The sequence continues at coordinate 3,445 of JBDLTZ010000132.1, forward strand.
GGCGGCGCGTCGAGCCCCGGGTCCTCGATGCGGCCGCGGGCCTGCGCGATGCTGAGCCCCTCACGGGCGGCGAGAGTCTCGAGGGCGGTGTGCGCCAGGCGCTGGGCCAGCCGGTAGCGAGAGTACTCGTCGCGCTCGGTGAGCTGGAAGAGGCGCAGCCAGGCGGTGCCCCGCCCGGGGATCCCCTCGGCGGCGCGGCGGCGGGCGGGCGGGAGGCGCAGGTCGTCGAGGCTGCCGATCGCCAGCGCGAGCGTGAGCCCGACGAGCAGCGTCCAGGGAAGAGCCTGCGGCAGGCTGTCGAGCAGGAGCTGGGTGCCCCAGAGCAGGAACAGCAGCGGCACCACCACCGTGTCGCGCACGGCGCCGCGCACCGTGGCCGCGATGAGTGCGGCGAGCAGCAGGCCGAGGCCAAGGAGCAGCGCGCGGTTTTTTGTCATGGTTTTGGTCTGCCGTAGGCTTCGACGATCGCCTGGAGGCAGGCCACGGCCTCGCGCTCCTCGCGCGGGCCGGGCTCGCGCGAGCCGTAGCGCACGCTCTCGAACAGGCGCGTGAGGCGGCGGATGTGCTCGTCGCGCAGGCCGGCCGCGATGAGGCGGGTCTCGAATTCGCGCGGCGTGACGGTCTTGTCGCGCTGGACGCCGCGCTGCTCGGCGAGCACCTGGCTCATCTCCGCGTAGCAGCGTAGCACTGCGTTGCGCAGCCCCTCGCCGGACTCAATGCCGATCAGCGCGCTCTGGGCGCCGCGGGCGAGCTGCGCCAGCTGGCTCTCGGGCCTGGGCCGCCGCGCGGCGCGCGCCACCAGCCAGACAGCGGCCACCGCCAGCAGGCCTACGGCCAGGCTCACGGCCAGCACGAGCCACTGCGGCGGGCTGGAGACAAATGCCGGCGGGACGGCCGGCGCCACCTCGGGTGGCGGCTGCGGGAGGTTGTCCGCGGCCAGCGGGGGTGCTGCGGGGGGGGCTCCGGGAGACATGGCCTGTGAGTAAAGCCAGCTGAGGGCGAGGTAGATCAGCAGCCCCCAGACGAGGTAGACCGGGATCGCGCGTAGGAGCTGGCGGCGGAGCGAGGGCGAGACGATCAGGCCAATGACGCTGACGATCAGGCAGATCCAGATGAAGGCTACGAGCACCAGGCGGATATCGAGCGAGGCGCCTCCGCCGCCGCCGCCGCCCTGGCTGGGGCCGGAGAGCGCGAACGGCTTGCCGGGCTGGAGCTCGATGCCGCCGAGGCCCATCGCCAGCAGCGCCAGTGCCAGAGCGGCGGCGGCAAGCGTGGCGAGCGGCAGGTGCCTGCGGACGATGTTCATCATAGCGGCAGGCTATCTTCGGGTGCTGTGGCGGTCTTCTCGCGCCACCAGTCCGCGATCGCCTGCTCCCAGGAGGTGCGGAAGTAGCGCTCGGCGTAGGCGCGGTACCCGGCGCGGCGGCGGGCGTAGAGCTCGCGCAGCGCGTCGGGCGAGCCGTGGGAGACCAGCGCGCCCACCGACAGAGCGATGCGCTCGGTGGCCAATGCCAGCGCGGACTCCCCCTGGCCCGCCGTGGCGGCGCGCGGGTCGTCGCCAAGCACGGCGGAGGTCGCGGGGCGCAGCTCGGCGCCGTCGAGCGCGGCGAGATCCACGAGCTTGGGGCGCAGCGCCAGCAGCAGGGCCGTCTCCCAGAGCGCTGCGTGGTCGAGCATCTGCTCGTCCACCAGGGCGAGCGGGGGCACCGCGAGGACGAGCAGGCCGTGCTGCGCTATCGCGTGCTCGGCGGCGTCCATGAGCACGAGCTCGTGGCCCTGGGCGTAGTGGCCGCTGAGGAGCACCACGACGCGGAACCCGGCGCGGGCCAGCTCGGCCAGGATGGAGTCCCAGAGCGCCTGGACGACCTCGGTGGGGACGGAGAGCGAGAAGCGGTGCGGCAGCGCGGTGATCGGCCACCAGGTGGTGGGGAGGAGCACGCCGCCGGTGCGCTGGGCGGCGCGCTCGGCCACCGCCTCGGCGGTGTAGCCGTCCAGCCCGAAGGGGAGGTGCGGCCCGTGCCACTCGAGCGCGCCCCAGGGCACGTAGGCCACCGGCGCGGCGGCGACGATCGACTCCAGCTGGTCGGGGTGGAGCTCGGCGTAGCGGCCCCAGGGGGGCGTCGCTGTCATGACGTGGCCCTCCATGTCGCTGCGCCCGCCTGAGGGGGCTTCGGCTGGAGCAGCCGCAGGGCCGCGTAGACGGCCTGGTTGGCGGGGGTAGGCACGCCTAGCTCGCGGCCGATGCGGACGATCGCACCGTTGAAGGCCTCGACCTCCAGCGGGCCGCCGCGCTCCACGTCGCGCAGCATCGACGACTTGGTCTCCGCCGGGAAGCGCCGGGCGGTGGCGAGGCCCGCCTCGACCGGGTCGGCGTCGAAGTGCACGCCTCTGGCGCGCCCCACGGCCTGAGCCTCGCGCATAAGCGTGACGAGCAGCTCGAGCGCCTCGGGGTCGGTCAGGATCGGGCCGAGCGGGCGGCGGGCCAGCGCGGTGACGCCGCTCATGGCGCAGATGAAGCAGCATTTGCCCCACAGGGCCCCGAGCACGTTCTGGCTGAGTGTGACGTCGATCCCGGCGCCGGCCAGCGTGTCGCGCACCTGTGCGGCGCGGGCCGTCTCCGCGCCGCTCGGCTCACCGAAGACGATGCGCGCCGAGGCCATGCCCTGGAAGATCACACCCGGCTCGCGGACGGCCAGCTCGGAGTAGACGATGCCCGGGAGCACGCGGCCCGCGCCGAGGGCGGCCTCGGCCAGCTCGGGCGCCTCGACGCCGTTCTGCAGCGTGAGGACGGGGGTCTCGGGGCCGAGCAGGGTGGGGATGCGGTCGAGCGCCCTGGCGAGGTCGTAGGTCTTGACGCATAGCAGCGCCAAGTCCACCTGGCCAATCTCGGATGGGTCGTCGGTGGCATACGCCGGGCGCACGGTGAATGCCCCGGCGGCGGCCTCGACGCGCAGCCCGCGCTCGCGGATGGCCCGCAGGTGGTCGCCGCGCGCCAGGAGCGCAATGTCGTGCCCCGCGCGCGCCAGGAGCCCGCCGAAGTAGCCGCCGACGCCTCCTGTTCCCACCACCGCGATCCTCATTACGCCCCTCGTCTCACACTACATCGCCTGGGCCGCCGGGATGTCGGCGAGGGCCATGCGGCGCTCCTCGCGCGTCGCGACCGAGCGCCACAGCACCTCGCCGCGCTCACGCTCCTCGGCGCCCACCACCGCCACGAAGGCCACCTCCCGGCGTGCTGCGTCACGCAGGTTGCCCGTCACTGCTCGGCCGCGGACGTCCGCCATCGCGACGTAGCCGCGGGCGCGCAGCTCAGCGGCCACGCGCAGCGCGTAGGGGTAGCTCTCGTCGTCGGCGGCCACCACCAGGACTTCGTCGGCGTGGGGGCGCTCGGCGGAGAGGGAGGAGGCGGCAACAACGCGCTCGAGCCCGTAGGCGAAGCCCACGGCCGGGGTGTGGCTGCGGCCCCCGAGCGCGGTAACGAGCTCGTCGTAGCGGCCGCCGCCGCAGATCTGCATCCCGTCGGGGGCGTAGATCTCGAAGATCACGCCGGTGTAGTAGTGCAGACCGCGGCCGAGCCCGAGGTCCAGCTCGAGCTGGTCGGCGGGGACGCCGTGTGCCTCGGCGAGGGCCAGGATGGCGCGCAGCTCATCGAGCGCGCCCGTCGGGAGGCCGTACTCGTCGAGCAGGGCCGCGGCGGCCGGGAGCATCTGCGCCGGCGGTCCGTGGATATGGCAGAGGCGCTCGAGCAGCGCCAGGGCGCGTTCGACGCGCGGCTGCGGGTCCTCGCGGCGCAGCTTGCGGACCAGGCGACCGACGATCTGCTCGGGGGGGCGGGTGCCGAAGCGCAGGTTGACCCCGATCTCGCGCATCGCGTGGAGCAGCAGCGCCTCGGCCTGTGCGTCGTCCATACCCTCGATCAGGGCGCGGTCGATCGGCGCCGGGGTTTGCCCGGCCTCGAGGAGCGCCCGCACGGCGTCCACGCCCTGCTCGCGCATCTTCTCCAGGCTCCAGGCGAGCAGCCCCTGTGTGCGCTCCGCCAGGCCGAGCTCGGCGAGCACCGCGCGGATCAGGCCGATGTGGCCCACGCGCACGCGCACCGCGGGCACGCCGGCGGCGCGGAGCCCCTCGCAGGCCAGCGCGATGCACTCGGCGTCGGCGCGGGGCGTGGTGCCGCCGATCAGCTCGACGCCCACCTGGGTGAACTGCCGGTAGGTGCCGCGCTGCGGGCGCTCGTTGCGGAACACCGGGCCGGCGTAGCGCAGGCGCAGGGGCAGCGGCTGGTCCTGCATGTGGCCCACGTAGGAGCGCAGGACCGAGGCCGTCCACTCGGGGCGCAGGGCCAGCTCACGCCCGCTGAAGGAGAACTCGTAGACCTTGCCCACAAGCTCCTCGCCGAGCTTGCGGAGGTAGAGGTCGCGGTGCTCGATGATCGGGAGGTCGGTCGGCTGATAGCCGTAGCCGCCGAGGACGGCCTCGAGGCGGGCGGCGACAGACGCCTGGGCGGCGTATTCGTGCGGCAGCACGTCGCGCATGCCGCGTACGGGGTCGATGCTCGTTCCCACGTAGGGTCTCTACCTATGATACGGTGTCGTTCTAACGCGCCGTGCATTGTACCCGATCCGCCGGGGGGCGACAACCCGCGTTGACATCCGCTCCGCCCGGTTGCTATACTTCGTATTACAGTCAAGCCCCGAAGCGATCGCACCGGCAGGGCGCCCGCCCGCCGTCACTGGAGATGCCATGCAACCGCTGACAACCGTCAAGCTGAGCGACGACGCGCCCGCGCCGCTGCTTCCGCCGCGGCCGCGCAGCCTGGAGGAGACCGGGCTCTCGCTCTCGTACCTCTCGGACCTGGTGCTGCGCGGGCTGTACCTGATCGGCGAGATGACCGGCCAGATGCTGGTGGATCTGCTGCACCTGCCGTGGGAGAACGTGATCGACCAGGCGATGGCGTACCTGCGCCGCGAGCAGATGGCCGAGGTCAAGGGCGCGGGCGGCATCGGCGAGCGCGCCTACCGCTACCAGGCAACGGGCAAGGGCGTGGTGCGGGCCAAGGAGGTGGGGGAGCGCACCCAGTACCTCGGGCCGGCGCCGGTGCCGCTGCGGACCTACTCGGCGATCATGGCGGGGCAGACCACCCAGGGCGTCCGCGTGACAGAGGAGAGCATCCGCCAGGCCTTCCTGCACCTGGTGATCAGCGACGCGCTGCTGCAGCAGCTCGGCCCGGCGATCAACTCCGGCCGCTCGATCTTCCTCTTCGGCAACGCCGGCAACGGCAAGACCAGCATCGCCGAGGCGGCCGCGAAGCTGCTCTCGGACTCGATCGCCATCCCGCACGCGGTGATCATCGACGGCCAGGTGATCCGGGTGTTCGACCCGATTCACCATGAGGCGGTGGGCATGGATCCGGCGCAGGAGAATGCGGTGGACCGGCGCTGGGTGCTCTCGCGCCGCCCGATCGTCGTGGCCGGCGGCGAGCTCAACATGGCCTCGCTCGACCTGGTCTACAACGAGGATAGCAAGTTCTACGAGGCCCCGCTCCAGATGAAGGCCAACGGTGGCCTGTTTCTGATCGACGACTTCGGCCGGCAGCAGATGCGCCCGCGCGATCTGCTGAACCGCTGGATCGTGCCGCTGGAGAAGCGGGTGGACTACCTGACGCTGCACACGGGCAAGAAGATCGAGGTGCCGTTTGACCAGCTGATCATCTTCTCCACCAACATTGAGCCGAAGCAGCTGGTGGACGAGGCCTTCCTGCGGCGCATCCGCTACAAGGTCGAGGTGCCGAACCCGAACCCGGCCGAGTACCGCGAGATCATGCGGCGGGTGTGCAAGGCGAAGAACGTGCCCTACAGCGACGACGGGCTGCGCTACCTGCTGGAGGTTGAGTACGGCAAGCGCAAGATGGAGCTACGCGCCGTCCACCCGCGCGACCTGATCGACCAGCTGGTGGACATCGCGCGCTTCACCCGTGCCCAGCCGGCTATGACGCGCGAGCTGCTGTCGGCGGCGGCGAGGTCGTACTTCGTGGAGATGTAGCCCCTGTCGGGGCGTGTGCGACGGGCGCCTCGCGCCCGCCCCCTGTGAGGCGATGAGCGTTTTTTTCTCGGGGGCCTGCGGCTCCCAAACCCCTGCTCGCTCTCCCTGGAGTGCCGGAGGCCGCAAGCGATGCGGCTGACCCCCGAGCTGCTGCTCTCGGCCTACTGCCAGGGCGTGTTCCCCATGGCCGACGACGACGGCGTGGTGCGCTTCTACGAGCCGAACCCGCGCGCGGTGATCCCGCTCGACACCTTCCACGTGCCGCGGCGGCTGGCGCGCACGGTGCGGAACGGCGGCCTGGAGATCCGGGTGGATACGTCCTTCCGCCAGGTGGTGGAGGCCTGCGCCGAGCCGGGTCTGGGCCGCGAGACTACCTGGATCAACGGGGAGATTGTGGACGCGTACACTGAGCTGCACCGGCGGGGCTTCGCGCACAGCGTCGAAACCTGGCGGGAGGGAGAGCTGGTGGGCGGGCTGTACGGGGTGGCAGTGGGCGGGCTGTTCGCGGGCGAGAGCATGTTCAGCCGCGAGCGCGACGCGAGCAAGGTGGCGCTGGTGCACCTGGTGGAGCGGCTGCGGCGCGGCGGCTTCGCACTGCTGGACACGCAGTTTGTGGTCGGGCCACACATGCTCCAGTTCGGCACTGCCGAGATACCGCGCGCCGAGTACCACCGCCGGCTGGCCGAGGCGCTCCGCGTGAGCGCGAAGTTCTAAAGTGCTGAGTGCTGAGTGCTGCACCACACACTCGTTTCTCAGCACTCAGCACTCAGCACTTCATAGTTACTCCCCCGGGCGGGCGGCGAGCGTCATCTCCACCTGCTGCTCCTGGTCGTCGCGCATCACCGTCATCGTGACGGTGTCGCCCACCGAGGCCTCGAGCTCCAGGTAGCTGATCAGGCCGTTGCCGTCGCGCACGGTCTCGCCGTTCACCGCGGTGATGATGTCGCCGCCGAGGATGATCGGCAGGCCGCCGTACTCCTCGGTGCGGTCGCCGGCGCGCAGCCCCGCGCGCTGGGCCGGGCTGTCCGGCTGGACCTCGGTCACGAGCACGCCCTGGCGCACGGGCAGGCCGAACTGGTTCGCCAGCAGCGGGTCCACGTCGCGCATGCCGATGCCCATCCAGGGGTGCTGGTAGCGCCCCTCGGCGATCAGCGCCGGCACCACGCGCTCCACAGCATTGGCGGGCACGGCGTAGCCCACCCCCTCGAAGACACCGGTCTCAGAGCGGATGGCGGTGTTGACGCCGATCACCTCACCGCGGATGTTAAGCAGCGGCCCGCCGGAGTTGCCGGGGTTGATCGCCGCGTCGGTCTGGATGACGTTGGGGATGCGGAAGCGCCCGCCGCTCGGGCTGGCCGGCCCCACCAGGCTGCGCCCCACGCCGCTGACCACGCCCACGGTGAGGGTGTTCTGCAGGCCGAAGGGGTTGCCGATCGCGATCGCGGTCTGACCCACCTGCACCTCGCGCGAGTCGGCCAGGGCGATCGGCGCCGTGCCCGGCGGCAGCTCGTTCACCTTAAGCACCGCCAGGTCGCTCCCGCTGTCCCCGCCCACCAGCACCGCCTCGGCCAGCGAGCCGTCGTGGAAGCGGATCTGGAACTGGCTGGCGCCCTCGACTACGTGGTTGTTGGTGACGATGTGCCCCTGGTCGTCATACAGGAAGCCGGAGCCCTGGGCGAACTGGATCTGGCTGGGGCCGCCGCCGCCATCGATCGGCGGGTGGTCCGCCAGGACCTCGATGCTGACCACGGCGGGGTTGATGCGGCGGTAGAGCTCGGTGAGGATAGCCTGCTCCTCCTCGAGCGCGTTGGTGAAGTCGGGCGCCAGCGTTGCCACTGGCAGGGCGGTGGGGAGTGGCGCCGAAGTGGCGCGCGGCGTAGGCGGCGCGGTAGGCGCGGCGGCCGCGGGCGCACGCGTTGGGGCAGCGGTGGCTGGCGGGCTCTGCTCGAGGCCGCCGGGGAGCGTGAGGCTTGGCAGCGAGCAGGCCGAGAGGAGCAGCGCGGCGCCGAGTAGCAGGGCGGCCGGTCGCATGAAAGGCATGAGGGTCTCCAGTCGCGGTTGAGTTCGTAGCTACGCCCATCATACACCACCGAGGGCGCGGCTGCGGGTGAGACTACGGTGAGTCTCAGCGGCCGAGGATATCGCGCAGTGCCGGCTCGAGGGTCGGGAACTGGAAGTGGTAGTCGAGCTCGAGCGCCTTCTTTGGGATGACGCGCTGGCCGGTAGTGATCATATCGGCCATCTCGCCGACCATGAGGCGCAGCGCCGCGCCGGGGACCGGGAGCCACGAGGGGCGGCCGAGCACGCGGCCGATAGCGCCGACGAAGTCGCGGTTGCGGCTGGGCTCGGGGGCCGTGGCGTTGAGCGGTCCGCTCACGCGCTCGTCCTCGAGTGCTTTGACGAGCAGGCCGACAATGTCGGCGATGTGGATCCAGGAGATCCACTGCGTGCCGGGGAGCACCGGGCCGCCGGCGAAGAAGTGGAACGGCATCGCCAGTAGCGGCAGCGCGCCCTCGGAGGTCTTGAGCACCAGTCCGGGCCGCTCGAGCGAGGCGCCGCGCAGGTCGATCGGGAGGCCGGTGGACCTGTCACCGCCGATCACCACGCCGCTGCGCACCAGGGCGGTGCGGACGCCGAGCTCGGCTGCGGGGGCCGCCTCGCGCTCCCAGGCCTCGCGGCAGACGCGCGCCAGGAAGTCGTCGCCGGGGGGGGCCGTCTCGTCGAGCGGCTCGTCCCCGCGCGGCCCGTAGAAGCCCACCGCTGAGACGCAGGCGAAGACCCTGGGCTTGACCTGGGCCTGCCGCATGGCCTGCACGAGGCCGCGGGTGCCGAGGCGGCGGCTCTCGGCGATCTCGCGCTTGTACTCGGGGCTCCAGCGCTTCTCGAACAGCGACGCGGCCGCGAGGTGGACGACACCGTAGGCTCCATCGAGCGCGGCGGCCCAGGGGCCGTGCTCTTCGGGGCGCCAGGCCACGTACTCGGCGGCGCCGGGGAGGGTGCGGCGGGCGGACTCGGGGTTGCGCGAGAAGGCCACGACCTCGTAGCCGCGCTCGCTGAGCTGCGCGCAGAGTGCCCGGCCGATGTGGCCGGTGGCGCCGGTGACAATGACTCGTTTGTTGTCCATCGCAGAGACCTTTATTAGACGGCAGAGGGCGCAGCACGCTGCGCCCTCTGCCTTCGATGCCACGGTTCGATAAGATGCCCAGCACTCTGGAGTCTAGCACGCTAGACGGGCGATGGTTGGAGACGGGAACGCGATCTCACACCACCGGCGTCGTTCGCGCGAGCGCTCGGCTATAGCTGCCGCACGCGCCGGTGCACCCGCCAGAGGATCAGCAGTTTCTCGAGGGTGGGCACGAATGCGCGCCGGCTGAACACATCGAAGTCGGCGGCGGCGATTTTGTCCAGGATACCGCGGTACACCTCGGCGGCGGCGCCGATCGCCATGCGCCCGTCCTCGCTGAGCAAGGCCACGCCGGGCCAGGCCTCCTCGTAGAGGCGGTGGGCGCGCTCGATCTCGAAGCGCATGAGCGCGCGGAATCGGTCGTCACGGTGGCCGGCCAGGATGTCGGTGTCGGTCAGGCCGAAGCGCTCGAGGTCCTCGAGCGGCAGGTAGACGCGGCCGCGGCGCGCGTCCTCACCGATGTCGCGCAGGATATTGGTGAGCTGCAGCGCTACCCCAAGCTTAATGGCGTAGGGTGTGGCGCCCTCGCGGTAGCCGATGATGTGCATCGAGACCAGGCCTACCACGGAGGCCACGCGGTAGCAGTAGAGCCAGAGCTCGTCGAACGTCGCGTAGCGGTTGACCGTGAGGTCCATTGCGATCCCTGCCAGCAGCTCGTCCACCAGCGTCTGCGGCACATTGTAGCGCGCGACGGTATCGTTCCAGGCGAGGAGCACAGGGTTGTCCGGCTGTGCGTGCGGCGCATGCACCTGCGCCACCCAGGTGGCGAGGGCGCGCTCGGCCTGGTGCTCGTTCGTGTCGACGATGTCGTCGCTGGTGCGGCAGAAGGCGTAGAGCGCGCGGATAGCGAGCCGCTTCTCGGGTGTGAGAAGCTGCGTGCTGAGGAAGAAACTGCGTGAGTTGGCGCGTGTTAGAGCCACGCAGTGCCGATACGCCTCAGGCAGCGTGTGCGCCAGGTGCTCGGATGGGAGGGCTGTGGGGTTCAGGCCGTTGGTCTCGGCGTGGTGCCGCAAGCTCGCGAGCAGGGTGGACGCCTCGCGGACGTGCATCTCTTGCTCTGCAAACGGACGCACGGACCAGCGGTGGGAATGGCTGAACGACATTCCCTGCTCCTTCCTCTTGCCACGACGCGGATTCTGATTGGTGCCCCGTGCAGGCGCATTATAGCGCAACTTACGGGTTCCACCACAGATCATATACGGCCGCTAGTCAGCGCCGGATGTCGAGCCGCGGGAGAGGAGCGTTGAGACATTATCCACTAAGTCGCGCGCGTCCTGGCCAAGGAACATTCCAGGCATCGTCTGGGTGAACTCAGGGTTGACGTTGAAGATGCGCCCGCCGTAGCCGAAGCGGACGTTGGGGAAGCGCTGCTGGAGCGCCCTGGCGACCTCCTGCATCAGGATGGCGGTCTCGATAGTGGAGGCGGAGAGACAGACGAGCTCGGGCTTAACCTTCTGGACGGTCTCGAGGAGGTCCGGGAGGGGAACCTGAGGGCCGAGGTAGACCACGTGCCAGCCGCGCCGGACCAGGAACAGGCTGGCGAAGAGCACGCCGAGGTCGTGGAGCTCCTGGGGCGCGCAGCCGACGACGATCGTCTCGCGCGAGGTGTTGTTCTCGAAGACATTGAGCAGGCTGGCGAGCTTGCGGCGCACGAACTCGGTGGCGTAGTGTTCGGAGGCGACGTTGATCTCGCCGCGGTGCCAGCGCTCGCCGATCTCGACCATAGTGGGCTGCACGAGCTCGAGCAGCACGGTCTCGAAGGGGTAGATCGAGAATGCCTCGCTGATGATGCGCTCGCCAGTCGCGGCGTCGAAGGCGATGAGGGCGGCGGCCATTTCCTCGACCATGCGCTCGAGCGCGCGGGCCTCGCCGTTGCCTGCCGGCTGGGGCGTCTCCTCCATGACACTCGTGAGGAGCATGACGGCGTGGCTGATGTTCATCCCCTCGTTTGTCCTGTCACGCAGCCAGCGGATGATCGCCATGTCGCGCTCGGAGTAGAGCCGGTGCCCGCCGGGGGTGCGCTGGGGACGGGGGACGCCATAGCGGCGCTCCCACGCGCGGAAGGTGTCAGGGGGCACGCCGGTCTCGCGGGCGACGGCCTTCGTGTTGAAGATCGGCGCTGTTGAGAGGTTGGCGAGAGAAGGGGGATGCGCCATCACTGTGCTCGCTATCACTAACACTTCCAAAGAAGTGTATCATGACGCACAGCTGTTGTCAAAAGATTGCACACGAGGGACGTGCTTACGCGAGGCGAGCGGCGCCGATGGCGCGCACCGGAGGCAGCCCGTCCTTGAGGAGCAGCCAGGAGCGGCCGCGGTCGGTGGTGATGTACACTTGCCCGGCCTCGGTGCCTGCGAAGGCGGTGTCGATGTGATAGCTGGCGGGGACGATGACGGACACGTCTCCGCCGAGGGGTGGCTCGACGGCGGCGGGCTGCCAGGTGGCGCCGTTGTCGGGGCTGCGGTAGAGGCCGCTGCTCGCCGCGAGGAGAGTCGGCTCATTGCCGCCCAGCACCGCGAAGGTATCGCCTATCCCCGAGCGGGGGATGGAGGGTGTCTCGAGCGTCTGCGCCCAGCTCTGGCCGCCGTCGGCGCTGCGCCAGAGCCCATCGGGGCCGCAGGCGGCGAGCACCAGCAGTGGGTTATCGGGCCGGGCCCAGACAGCGCCCACAGCTTTGCCGCGCAGCTCGTGGCCGACTCGCAGCCAGCGCCCAACGGCCCCGGGGTTGCTGAACAGCACGACGCCGTCGTCGGTCCCCACGAAGAGAAGGCCTGCCTTTGCCATTGGTGCCTCACTTTCGTGCGCATTGTGCAGGGAGGTTTGGAGGGACGCAGACCCGCTGATGAATTATATTGCTAACGTGAAGAGCACGATCCCGTGCTGCTCGCGGCGGATCGTACGCAGCCCGTGGCGGGCGAAGTATGCCGCCAGCTCGTCGGGCGTCCAGAAGACCACGCCGCCGGGGCCGAGCGCCTGCTGCACGAGCCGGCCGGGTGGCGTCGCGGCGCGGGCCAGGGTCATGGCGGCGAAGTGGCCGCCGGGGGCCAGCGCGCGGCGCACCTCGGCCAGGCAGGCGTCCAGGTCGCCGATCTCGTTGAGTGAGCCGCCCACCGCCACGCCCGTGGCGGCACCGGGGCTCACAGGCAGCGCCTGAGCCTTCGCGCGCACGAAGGTGATCCGCAGCCCGCCCTCGTGGGCGCGGCGGCGTCCCTCGAGGAGCATGGGCAGCGCGTGGTCTACGGCCACCACGTGTCCCGTCGCGCCGCGCATCGTGCGGGCCATGGCGCGGGCATAGAGGCCGTTGGAGCATGCCACGTCGAGGAGCAGGCCGCCGCGCTCCGGCCGGAGCATGCCCATCACCAGCGGTAGCTCGCGGCGGTAGGGGAAGCGCTCGCGGGCCAGGAGCGTCAGTGCGAAGGGGCGCCAGGCGCGCTCGTAGACCCAGGCGGTAGCAGGCCACTCATTCGTCAGCTGCGCCGGCGTGGGTGGGCGCGGCGGCCCGAGGAAATCGGCCACGCCCTCGCGCACGGGGAAGGACGCGCCGCACCCGGCGCAGCCCAGCGCCCCGCTCACGATATCATCAGCGTTGTAGACTGGGCGCTCGAGGCGCAGGCCGGCGCCGCAGGCGATGCAGCGCAGGTAGGGAAGGGCATCGGCATACATGGCGTGTCGCTCGCAGATCTAGATGAGGCGCAGGCGGCCGGAAGAGACCAGATCGACGAACACCGCGAGCAGCGCCGGGTCGAACTGGGTGCCGGCGCCGCGCTGAAGTTCGGCGACCGCGGCCTCGTGCGAGAGCGCGCGGCGGTAGGGTCGGTCGGTGGTCATGGCGTCGAAGGCGTCGACGATCGCGATGATTCGGGCGCCGAGGGGGATCTGCTCGCCGGTGATGCCGTCCGGGTAGCCGCGGCCGTCCCAGCGCTCGTGGTGGCTGCGGATGATCGGAGCCACCTCGCGGGCGAAGCGCATCTGCTCGATGATGCGCGCGCCGATCACCGAGTGCTGGCGCATCTGGGCCCACTCCTCCTCGGTGAGCGGGCCGGGCTTGAGCAGCACCGTATCGCTCACGCCGATCTTGCCGATATCGTGCAGGAGGCCGCCGTAGCGCACGAAGATTGCGTCCTCGTCGTCCATGCCGGTGGCAAACGCGAGCTGCTCGGAGTAGGAGCTGATGCGTTGCAGGTGCCCCTCGGTGTAGGTATCCTTGGCCTCGACGGCCTGGGCCAGCATGAAGATCACGTTCTCGGTGTGCTCGAGGTGGTCGGTGAGGCGCTTGAGGCGCAGCTGGGTGCGGATGCGGGCGCGGAGGGTGATCTGGTCGATCGGCTTGGTGAGGAAGTCGTCCGCGCCGGCCTCGATGCCGCGGCGCCGGTGGTCCTGCGCGTCGAGGCCGGTGAGCATCGTGACCGGGATCAGGGCGGTGCGCTCGTCGTCCTTGATGCGGCGGCAGGTCTCAAAGCCGTCCATCCTCGGCATGGTGACGTCCAGCAGCACCAAGTCGGGCCGGTGGGCGGCGACGCTCTCGAGCGCCTCGAGCCCGTCGCGGGCGGTGAGCACCTGGTACCCCTCGCGCGAGAGCATGCGCTGCAGGAGGCTCACGATCGCTGGGTCGTCGTCCACCACGAGGATATGCGCTACCATAAGACTTCCTCTGAACAGAGCGGGGCTGCGGGGGCGAGGTCTCTCCGAGGCTCGCGCTACCCGGCGAGGCGCAGCCGGGGCGGCGGGCAGGACAGGCCGTTGTCGAGGACGAAGCGATCCATCTCCGTGATCAGTGCTCGTAGGTCGATGCGCGTTACCTGTGGCGCGACCGCAACGAGCTTTGGGCGCCCCTTCTCCCAGTTACGTCGCAAGCCGCGCGGGTTGCCCCGCTGCCAGTGGACGAGTGCGGCGGCGGCTTGGATGATGCCCTTGAAGAAGAGCGCGTCGGGCGTGTCCGCGGCGAGCCAGCAGATCTCCCACTGCTCGTGCGCGTGCCAGTAATGGCCCTCATTGAAGAGCCGGAGGCCTTCGAGGAAGTGCGTGCCGTGCGCATCTGTTGTCACGCAGGCATTATATAGCAATCCTGCCGGATATAAAAAGTTGGGTTCGGTTGTTCCTTGGGGGCGCAGCTCCCAAACCTCCGTTTGAATCAAAAAGCTACCCACCGGAGGTAGGTAGCTTTCGCTCTAGGACGCGGTCTAGTGGCCGCAGCTGCCGCAGCCGCCGCCGCTCGAGTAGCCGTCGTCATCGCTCGCGGCGGCCTGGTCGCGGGTGCGGAACGAGTGGCCGCAGCCGCAGCTCGAGACCGCGTTCGGGTTGTCGATCTTGAACGAGCCGGCGAGCATGTTGTCGGTCTGGTAGCTGATGGTGGCGCCCGACAGGTAGCGCGCGCTGATCGGGTCGATCATCACCTTCAGGCCGTGGGCGCTCCAGACCGAGTCGCCGTCGCGCTGCTCGTTGTCGAAGGACATGCCGTACTGCAGGCCGGAGCAGCCGCCGCCGGACACGAACACGCGCAGGCCGTACTCGCCGCTCGAGACCTGCTTCTCGTTCATCATGCTCAGCAGGCGCTCCGCCGCGCTCGCGGTGAGCTCCAGCGTGGGACGATACTCCTGCGCCGACCGCAGGCTGATCACGTTGCTCTGAACCGTCATTTGTCCTAGCCTCCTCGGCGCTCCACGCGCCACTGACTCGCTCGATGAAGTATAGCAGACTTACGAAAGAAAAACAATATGAAACTAGCCACCCAGCGAGGACATGCCGCGCAGGGTGGGCAGGATTCCTTCCGGCAGGCCGTGGCCCCAGGGCTTGACGGCGACGGCGTGGCGGATGAGCTGCTCGACCTCGGCCTCGGAGGCCCCGGCGCGGATGGCGGCGCGCAGGTCCACCTCGTCGTCACGGAGGAGGCAGAGGTGCAGGCGGCCGTCCGAGGTGAGCCGCATGCGGTTGCAGGTGGCGCAGAACGGATCGGACACCGAGCTGATGAAGCCGAGCTTGCCGCGCGCCCCGGGGATGCGATAGCGGCGGGCCGAGTCGGCCGGGGCGAGCCCAAGCTCCTCGAGCGGGCCATAGGCGGAGCTGAGGGCCGCGATCAGCTCGGCGCTCTTGACCACGCCGTCGCTGGCGACGTCGGCAACACCGGTGAGGGGCATCACCTCGATGAAGCGCATCTCCCAGGGCCGCTCGAGGGTCAGCCCGGCGAGCTTCACAACCTCCTCGTCGTTGAGGCCGCGCACCACCACCGAGTTGAGCTTGATCGGCCGGAGGCCAACTGCGTCGGCGGCCTCGATGCCGGCCCAGACCGCCTCGAGGCGCCCACCGCGCGTCATGCGGCGGAACTTCTCGGGGTCGAGCGTGTCGATACTGATGTTGACGCGGTCGAGCCCGGCCTCCTTAAGCGGGGTGGCGAGCTTTTCGAGCCGCAGCGCGTTGGTGGTCATGGCGATGTGGTCTATGCCGGGGGTGGCCTTGATGGCGCGCACGATCTCCACCAGGTCCGGGCGGAGGGTAGGCTCGCCGCCGGTGAGGCGCACTTTCTGGAAGCCGGCGCGGGCGGCGGCGCGCACCACCAGCAGCAGCTCGTCAGTGGTGAGCAGCTCGGGGCGCGGCAGGAACTGCATCCCCACGGCGGGCATGCAGTAGACGCAGCGCATGTTACAGCGGTCGGTTAGCGAGATGCGCAGGTAGCTGATGCGGCGGCCGTAGCTGTCGAGCGCCGGGGCGTCGGTGGGATAGAGCGGGATCGGCTCGCGGGAGCGCTCGGTGTAGATCGGGATCGTCCCTTTGCGCAGGTCGTCGTGCTGCATCAGGCACCTCTTCTGTACCCAGGAGGGAGGCTTGGAGGGGCTCGCCCCTCCAAGAGATCATCTCTGAGGCCAAGGCCCCAGACCCCCGCCGTTAGGCGTACTCCATCACGCTCACGCGGGCTGCGAGCTTGCGGGCCATATCGCGGAAGGCCTCGGCGTAGGCATCGGGCGCGTTGCTGATCACCGCGGGCCGGCCGCTGTCGCCGCCCTGGCGGATGCTCATGCCGAGCGGGATCTGCCCGAGCAGCGGCACGCCGAGCTGGCCGGCCAGGCGCGCCGCGCCGCCCGCGCCGAAGATGTCGTAACGCGCGCCGGTGTCCGGGGCCACGAAGTAGGCCATGTTCTCGACGATGCCGAGCAGCGGGACGCCCACCTTCTTGAACATCTCCATGCTCTTGAGCACGTCGAGCGTGGCCACCTGCTGCGGCGTGGTCACTGTCACGGCGCCGGTAAGGCCGGCGTTCTGGAGCGACTGCGACAGCGTGAGGGCGATGTCGCCGGTGCCGGGGGGCATGTCGATCACCAGGTAGTCGAGCGGCGCCCAGGTGACCTGGTAGAGGAACTGGCGGAGGAGCTGCGAGACCATCGGGCCGCGCCAGATCACCGGCTGGCTATCGTCCACCAGGAAGCCGACCGAGATCATCTTGATGCCGTGGGCCTCGATCGGGAGGATCGCCTGTGTGCCGTCGGGCTGGGTGGTGGCCGCTGGCTGTTGGCCCACCACGCCCATCATCAGCGGCACCGAGGGGCCGTAGATGTCGGCGTCGAGCAGGCCGACGCGCGCGCCCTCCTGGGCCAGCGCCACGGCGAGGTTGGTGGCGACGGTGGATTTACCCACGCCGCCCTTGCCGGCCGAGACAGCGATGACATGGCTGACACCGGGGATTGCGGCTTTGTCCAGCATGCCCCCGCGCGGGCGCACCTGGGCGGTAAAGTCGATCTGCACGTCCTCGGGGGCGACGCCGGCGTGCTGCTGGAGGGCGGCCTTGCACTCGGCCTCGATCTGGTCCTTTAGTGGGCAGGCGGGGGTGGTAAGCTCGACGGCGAAGCTAACGCGGCCGCCATTCACCTTGACGTCTTTGATCATGCGGCGCGACACGAGGTCTCCGCCGAGCTCCGGCTCCTGCACGTGGCTCAGCGCCTTGAGCACAGATACCTCTGTGAGGCCGCGCGAGAAAAGGCCCATGGGATCACACTCCAACTGTCTAGCGCGCCGAGGGGCGCTTGGAGATGCCCCTCTGGGACGCACATTATAGCATATTTCGAAAGTAAACGCTATCGTAAGGTATGCAGCAGCTCTGCCACGGGCGCCCCGTCGCGCAGGTGCTGGGCCACAATGCGGCGCAGCCCATCGGCGGTGAGGTGGGCGTAGCGGCACGGCCCGGGCCAGACAGTGGCGTTCGGGCCGTGTTCGCAGCGGTTCTGGCAGCTGCTGACGCGCAGGTCCACGGTCGAGGTGAGGCCTTGGGCCCAGAGCTCATCCTCGAGGGCGCGCAGCAGGCCCTGCGTGGCAGGAGCGCAGTTGACCCCGCCGCACAAATAGATGCGGTACTGCTTCTCGTCGGACATGAGGGGTATTGTAGCATAGGGCGGGGCGAGGGCAGGCCCTCACTCCCTGGCCCCTCTCCCGCGACAGGGAGAGGGGCATGCGCTGTGGGGAGACCTACCGTACCGAGCTGACGATCGGGTCGAGGAAGGGCTGGAGCACGGCGTAGTTCGGGTTCCAGCCGGCGCGCCAGCCGCTGCCCGCGCGCGCCACGACGATGTCGAGGCTGGGGATGACGACGATCAGGCTGTCGCCAAGCCCCCAGGCCCAGTAGGCGTCGCGCGGTACGTTCGGCAGC
>JBDLTZ010000133.1:0-10789 GCA_039805565.1 Chloroflexota bacterium
CGCCGCAGGGAGACGCGCGGCTGACTGTAGAGGGCATGGACTCCGAGGGCCGCGCCAAGACCGAGATCCTCGTCACGGTCAACGGCGCCGAGGTGTACCGCGGTCCCAACCCGCTCCCCGACGACGACATCCCGCTGGAGACGGGGACCTGGGCGGCGCACAGCTGGCCATTCGACGCCTCGCTGCTGCGCGCCGGCCAGAACGAGGTCAGCATCACCAATCTCTCCCGCGGCGCGTTCAGCCGCCCACCGTTCTTCGCGCTGGACTACGCTGTGGTGGAGCTGGAGACGCCGTAGGGGGCCCTACCCCAGCGCTGACTCCAGCGCCGCCGCCAGCGCGATCAGCCGCGTCTCCTCGTGCGGCCCTGCCACCAGCTGCGCCCCCACCGGCAGCCCCTCCGGCGTCGCGCCGCACGGCAGCGACAGCGCAGGGGCGCCAATGAAGCTCCACAGGATGCAGTTCTGCGAGAGCGTCAGGAAGTAGCGCTCCACCTCCGTGCTCGGCGGCGCGGCCACCGGGCAGGTCGGCATCAGCAGCGCGTCGAAGCGCCCCATCTCCGCCAGCACCCGCCCGCGCACCTGCGCCCGCGCCCGCTGCGCCCGCAGGTACTCTACCGCCGACACCTGCCCCGCCTCATCGAGCTGCTCGTACACCGGGCGCGTGTAGCGCTCGGCGTTGGCATGCAGGTCGCCGTAGCCGCGGTGGTAGGCGGCCGCCTCGCAGCGGCTGATGATCAGGCCGAGCGCCACCGCCAGGTCGAAGTCCTCGCGAACCGGGCCGGGGGTCAACATGACCTCCACGCCAGCAGCGCGGAGCGCAGCGACCGCCTGCTCGAAGGCGCGCAGCACCTCGGGCGCACACCCCTCCAGCGTGCTCTGCGGCACACCCACCCGCAGCCCGCGCACGTCCTTGCGCAGCGCCCCGCTGTAGTCGCCCCCCACGAGCGTGCCTAGCAGCGCCGCCGTATCCCCCACCGTCTGCCCCATCGGTCCGACGTGATCCAGGCTCCAGGAGAGGGTCGTCACGCCGTCGGTCGGCACCAGCCCATAGGTGGCCTTGAGCCCCACCACGCCCGAGAGCGCGCTCGGCACGCGGATCGAGGCGCGCGTGTCGGTCCCGAGCGAAGCCATGCTCATGCCAGTCGCGATGCTGATCGCTGAGCCGCCGCTCGAGCCGCCCGGGTCGCGCGTGCTGTCGTGCGGGTTTCGGCTCTGCGGCGTCACAACGCCCAGCGCGAACTCGTGGGTCTGGGTCTTGCCGACGATGACCGCGCCGGCCTCGCGCAGCCGCCGCACCGACTCGGCGTCGTCCCGCGCGACATTGCCCTCGAGCATGCGCGAGCTGGCGGTATTGCACATGCCGGCTACGGCGATCACGTCCTTTACCGAGACCGTCACGCCGTGGAGTGGGCCGCGCACCCTGCCGCGCCGCCGCTCGTCATCCAGCAGCCGGGCCTCGCGCAGCAGCTCCTCGGCCGGTGCCACGCAAACGAAGGCGTTGAGCTCCTCCTGGCGAGCGGCAACCGCCTCCAGCGCGGCTTCCACCAGTGCAACGGCCGTGAGCTCGCCCTGCGCCATAAGCCGCTGGGCTTCGGCGATCGTCGGCCAGGGCCGGGTGGGCGCCAGGCGCGGCGCC
Organism: Chloroflexota bacterium; assembly: GCA_039805565.1. GTDB lineage: Bacteria > Chloroflexota > Chloroflexia > Chloroflexales > Roseiflexaceae > CALJIC01. The sequence continues at coordinate 1,636 of JBDLTZ010000133.1, forward strand.
GGCAGGTCAGGGAGCGCAGGGCGCCCCTGGCCCGCGAGCGGGGTCGTGAAGGCCGGGCGCGTCTCGGGCGCGTCGGCGTCGAGCGCCCGCAGCAGCGTCACCGAGTCGCGGAAGCCCTGCCGGGTTGGGCTAAGTGCCATGGATCGTCCTTTCGAGGTTCCTGTCGTCTTAACCCGCCTGCTGCAGAGCCGCGATGACCTTGTCCGACTCCGAGACCGTGCCGAACACCCCGCCCTGCATCTTCACCATCTTCAGCGCGCTCTGGTAGTTGCCGTAGTCCGTCGCGCCCGTGCAGTCGGAGAGCAGCAGGCACTCGAAGCCGCGGTCGTTGGCGTCGCGCATGGTGGTGTGCACGCATACGTCGGTGGTGATGCCGGTGAGGATCAGGTGCGTGATGCCGCGCCGCCGCAGCACCAGCTCAAGGTCGGTGGCGTAGAAGCTGCCCTTGCCCGGCTTGTCGATCACGATCTCGCCGGGGGCCGGCGCGAGCTCGGGGATGATCTCCCAGCCCGGCTCGCCGCGCACCAGGATGCGCCCCATCGGCCCTGGGTCGCCGATACCGGCGCCAATGCGCCTGCTGCGCCACAGCTTGTTCGGCGGGCAGTCCGAGAGGTCCGGCCGGTGCCCCTCGCGGGTGTGGATCACCGTCATCCCGGACTCGCGGGCGGCCGCCAGCACCATCTGGATCGGCTCGATCGGCGCGGCGGTGAGCGAGAGGTCGTAGCCCATCAGGTCAACGTAGCCGCCCTTGCCGCAGAAGTCGGTCTGCATGTCGATGATCACCAGCGCGGTGCTCGCTACATCGAACGCGTAGTCGTAGGGTTCAGCGGGGACAACCAGCGCCCCCGGCATGGTGTTGGTCATGAGAGTGCCTCCAGCACGCGGGGGGAGTCGGCCACCCAGCCGAAGATCCCGCCCTGCGCCGCAATCATCTTCAGGGCCGCCGCGTGGAACTCGGGGAAGTAGCTACCGGTGCAGTCCGAGAGCACCAGGCACTCGTAGCCGCGGTCGTTCGCCTCGCGCACCGTCGTGTGGACGCAGACCTCGGTGGTGACGCCGGCCACCAGCAGGCTCCGCACGCCGCGGTGCCCGAGCATGCTGTGCAGGTCGGTGGCGTAGAAGCTGCCCTTGCCCGGCTTGTCCACCACCGGCTCGCCGGGGAGCGGCCGCAGCTCGTCCACGATGTCGTGGCCGTAGGCGCCGCGCACCAGCACGCGCCCCATCGGCCCCTCGTCGCCGATGCCCACGGCCAGGTTGCCACGCCGCCGCTTGGCCGGCGGGCAGTCCGAGAGGTCCGGCCGGTGCCCCTCGCGCGTGTGCACCACGAACAGGCCGCGGGCGCGCCAGGCGTCAAGCAGCCGTCGCAGCGGCGGCACTACCCGGCGCAGCGGCGAGACATCGTTGCCGAGCAGCTCGCCAAAGCCGCCCGGGTCCACGAAGTCGCGCTGCATGTCGATCACCAGCAGCGCGGTGGTGTCCGGGTCGCACACGAACGGGTAGGGGTCAGCGGGGATCTGGATGCTCATCGGGGCCTCCTCGTCAGCGGGCTGCGGCCGCCATGTACGTGCGCCAGCCGCCGTGCTCGGAGATGTCCGGGTGCGCCTCGGCCAGCGCGCGCGGGAAGACCAGGCCCGCGACGGTGCTCAGGTCCTCCAGCACCACCTGCTCGCGCTCCATGTGCGGCGGCAGGCTGGCCTTCACCTGCGGCCAGAGCGCCTCGGAGACGCGGTAGAGCTCGCCCTCCACCGCCGCGCCGCCCGGCTCGCCCTCGTCCAGCCGGTAGAGGCCGGGGTGTACATCGCGCACGGTGTGGATGCGATAGTGCGCCTCGGTGCGGTAGACTCCCAGATACGGCGCGCCGCTCAGGGCCGCGTGGCGCGGCATGCCGCGCATGTGCGCCCCGAAGACCATCAGCTCGAAGGCGAAGTCGTCCGGGTCTTTGTCCATGCGCGCGGTGCCGGTGCGGTAGGGGTACTCGGCCCAGCTCCCGTAGCGTGTGATCTCCATGCCGTTCTTGAGCGTGAAGCGCGCCTCGCCGAGCATCCCGTCGATCACACGCCCGTCGGACAGCTCCACCGGGCCGCGGTAGAGCCCGGGCGGCTCGATGTTGGCCACCCGCCGCCACACGTCGTCCGGCACGTGGTAGAGCTCGGCCGCCACGCTCCCGCCGCCTACCTCGTCGCGCAGCATCGCCGGGTAGCGGTCGCCGATCGAGTAGAGCCGGTAGCACGGCGCGGTGCGGACCTCCTCGAGGAACGTCGCGCCCCGCAGCTTCCAGTGAGCGGACTGGCCGCGCATCAGCCCGCCGTTGAATACCACCAGGTTGGACACAGTATCCTCTTCCAGTTAGATAAGGTTCACGCCTGTTGCCTCACCTCCCACACCTCTCCCTGTCGCGTGAGTGGGGAGCTGGGAGGCAGTACAATGCCGCATCTGCCCCCCTTCTCCCCTGAGGGAGAAGGGGGGTGGGGGGATACGGGGGTGAAGCGCTCCCGCCCGCGGAGGGAGACCCTACTGGGGGATCGTCCCGATCACGCCCTCGACCAGGTAGTCGGTCTTCTCCAGCGTCACTGTGTCCGGCTGGTCGCCCTCGATCCGCACCTGGCCGGCCTGGTCCTTGATCGGGCCCTTGAAGGGCTGCAGCGTGCCGTCGATGATGTCCTGCTTCACCTTCAGCACCAGGTCCTGCACGTCCTGCGGCACGCCGGCCCCGAACGGCGCCAGCGTCACCACGTTATCCTTGACGCCGTAGCGGGTCAGCTCCGTCGTGTGGCTGCCGGCCATCACGTCCTCGATCATCTTGGTGTAGAGCGGGCCCCAGTTCCAGATCGCCGCCGTGATCCAGCCCTTCGGCGCCACCGTGCTGGCGTCGGCGTGGTAGCCCACCGACATCACGCCGCGCTTCTCGGCCACCTCGATCACCGGCTTCGGGCAGTCCTGGTGCTGCGTCAGCACATCGATGCCCTGGTCGATCAGGCTGTTGGCCGCCTCGCTGTTCTTCGCCGGGTCGCACCAGCTGGCGGTGAACACCACTGGTGGTCACGTCGGGGTTCACCGACTTCGCGCCGAGCTGGAAGGCGTTGATGTTGAGCAGGGTCTGCGGGATGGGGAAGGCCACGATGTAGCCGAGCTTGTTCGTCTTCGTCATCTTGCCGGCGGCCACGCCCGCGGCGTACACCATCTGCCAGATCTCGCCAAAGTAGCTGCTGACGTTGGCCTTCGGCTCCAGGCCGCCCTGGTGCAGGAAGGTGACGTCCTTGTGCTTCTCGGAGACGTTCACCGCCGGGCCGAAGTGGCCGTAGCTGGTGGGGAAGATCAGCGTCGCGCCGTCCGAGATCATCTGCTCCATCACGCGCTCGGCGTTTGCGTCCTCCGGCACGTTCTCGGCCGTCACCACCTCGATCGTGTCGCCCAGCTCCTTTTCGGCGTACAGCCGGCCCTGGTCGGCGGCGTAGTTGTAGCCGTAGTCGTCCACCGGGCCGACGTACAGAAAGCCGACCTTGAGTTTTTTGGCGGCGGGGTCGACCAGCCCCTCGGCGGGGGCGGCGGTGGGCGCGGCGGCCGGGGCGCCGCCGCAGGCGGCCAGTACGATCGTGGTCAGCAGCAGGGCGGCAAAGCGCCGCGCGGCGCGGGTCAGGTGTCGAGACTGCATGGTTCGCTCCTTGAGTGTCTGCACGGTACGGGTGTGAGGAGCGGTGACGTTCGACGAACCGCGCTGTTCGTCCGCTTCGCTGTCGTCCGCCCTGGGCGATTCGTCCAGGTCGCGGCGTTCTCTGTCGGGGCCACCTCCTTTCCAGTGCTGAGTGCTGAGTCGTGAGTACTGAGCCTTGAGTCGTGAGGTTTGAGTCTTGATTCTTGAGTCGTGAGTTTTGAGTGACCGCTGAACACTTGGCCCTCAGCGCTCAGCACTTGGCACTCAGCCCTCAGCGCTCAGCACTTGGCCCTCAGCACTCAGCACTCGTCAGCTCGCCCGCTGGAACACGGCGGCCAGGCCGGCCGGGGCAGCGAAGCGGTTCTTTCGTCCCCACACCAGCAGGATCGCCAGCGTCAGCAGGTAGGGGAGCATCAGCAGCAGGTAGGGCGGCACCTGCACGCCCCGGCTCTGCAACTGGAACTGGAGCGCCACCGCGCCGCCGAACAGGAAGGCGCCGGCGATCGCACGCAGCGGGTGCCACATCCCGAAGATCACCAGCGCGGCGGCGATGAAGCCGTACCCCGCGCTCATGCCCTCGACCCAGGTGCGGGTTACGGAGAGCGAGAGCTGCGCGCCGCCCAGGGCTGCCATGCAGCCGCCGAAGAAGACCGCGGCGTACTGGATGCGCTCCGGGCTCCGGCCGGTGGAGTAGGCCACCGCCGGGTCCTCGCCCACGGCCCGCAGCGCCAGCCCCCAGCGCGTGCGGTAGAGGAACAGCCAGATCAGCGGGCCGAGCGCGTAGCCCAGGTAGACCATCGCGTCGTGTCGGAATAGCACCGGCCCCAGCAGCGGCAGGTCGCCCAGCAGCGGCACCGGCAGCTCCGGCATGCCGTCGATGTTCTGGCTCACGTACGGCCGCCCGATCAGCGCGGTGAGCCCAAGCCCGAAGAAGCCGAGCGCCAGACCGCTGGCGAGCTGGTTGGCCCTGCGCGTCACCACCAGGTAGGCATGGATCAAGCTCAGCGCGCCGCCTGAGAGCGCCGCCAGCGCCACCGCCAGCCACAGGTTGCCGGTGTCGGCCGCCACCTTGAAGCCGATGCAGGCGCCCATCACCATGCACCCCTCGGTGCCCAGGTTCACCACGCCCGCCCGCTCAGTCACGGTCTCGCCGAGCGTGGCGTACAGTACCGCGGTGCCGGCGCGCACCGCCCCGGTGAGCACGAATTGGATGAATAGCACAAGCTCCACGGCGCACCTCAGGCTGCGGCGCGGCGCTGCTGCGCCGCGAGCACGAAGAACAGGATCAGGGCCATCAGGATGTTCGTGGCCGAGGCGGGCAGGCCGGCGCGGATCTGGAGCACATCGCCGCCCACCGAGAGCACCCCGAGCAGCGCCGCCATCCCTATGATCCGCAGCGGCGAGTGGCCCGCCAGCCAGGCCACCAGAAAGCCGATGTAGCCGTAGCCCTGCGAGATCCCCCCGCGCAGCCGCCCCTGGATGGCGGTGACCTCGATCATCCCGTACAGGCCGGCCATCGCGCCGCCGATCATGATCGCGGCCAGGATGTAGCGCGTCGGGGCGATCCCGCTGCGGCGCGCCGCCTCGGGGTTGCCGCCCACCACCCGCACGTTGTAGCCCCAGCGCGTGCGCCCCATCCACCAGGCGTACAGCGCCACCGCCGCGAGCGCCATAAAGATCCCGGCGCTGATGCGCGTGGTGCCGAAGGTCGCCAGCCGCGCGGCGTCGGCGAACTCGGCGGTGTAGGGCCAGTTCATGCCGGAGCGATCCTTCCACGGGCCGTGGACGAAGTAGTCCACCGTGAGCGCGGCCACGTAGTTCAGCAGCAGCGAGGCGATCGTCTCGTTGACCCCGGCCCGCACCCGCATCACGCCCACCACCCCGGCCCACAGCGCGCCGCCCAGGCAGCCCGCAAGCACCAGCAGCGGCAGCAGCAGCGGCGCCGGCAGCTCGCCCAGGTTCAGCGCCACCCAGGTGGCGAGCAGCGCGCCCATATAGAGCTGCCCGTCGGCCCCCACGTTCACCAGCCCGGCCCGCGCCGGGATGGCCGCCGCCAGCGCGCACAGGACGAAGGGGGTCATCTTGACCACGATCTCGCCCCAGCCGTAGCTGTCCCCCAGGGTGCCGGCGTAGATCGCCGCGTACACCGCCAGCGGGTCCTTGCCGAGCAGCAGCAGCAGCAGAGCGAACACCGCCAGCGCCAGCGCCAGCGCCAGCGGGAAGGTCAGCCCGGCGCCGCGCCGCAGCCCATCCAGCAGGGCGTCCGCCGTGCGCCGCCCGCCCGCCGCGGCCGTCTGGGTCGTCTCCATACCGAATCTCCGTTCGTGTGAGGAGCTACGCCGCGTCGCGCCGCCCGCCGGTCATCAGAAAGCCGATCTCGTGGACATCTGCCTCGGCCGGGACGCACGCGCCCACGACCTGCCCGTGGTACATCACCACCACCCGGTCGCTCAGCGCCAGCAGCTCGTCCAGGTCCTCGGAGACCAGCAGCACGCCCGCGCCCTCGTCCCGCGCGGCCCGCATCGCGTCGCGGATGATCTCGGCCGCGCCGATGTCCATGCCGCGCGTCGGGTAGTAGGCCAGCAGCAGCCGCGGCCGCGCTGCCAGCTCGCGCGCGCAGACGATGCGCTGCACGTTGCCGCCCGAGAGCTTGTCGATCGCCACGCCCAGCCGCGGCATCGCCAGCTGGAAGCGCTCGGTGAACCAGCCGAGCTTCGCCCGCGCCACCCCCCAGTCCACCGGCTGCCAGCCGCGCGCCCCTGGCCCGCCGTCGCCCAGCGCCAGGTTCTCCTCCACCGTCATCGCGCGCACCGCGCCCATCGCCAGCGGGTCCTCGGGGATGCACGCCAGCCCCGCCCCGCGCCGCCGCGCCGGAGACCACGCCTCGGCAGCCTCGCCGGCGATCCGCACGCTGCCCGCGGTGTGCCGCCGCACGCCCTGCGCCACGTCGCCAAGCTCGCGCTGCCCGTTGCCCGAGACCCCCGCCACGCCGACGATCTCGCCGGCGCGGACCTCCAGGTCCAGCCCGTTCAGCGCCCGCCGCCCGCGGTCGTCGTCGGCCTCGACGCCGCGCAGCTCCAGAACCACCGGCGCGTCGGGCGGCGGGGGCGCGTGCGGCCCACCGTGCGACTCGAGGCCGCGCCCGCCAATGATCAGTGACACCAGCTTCTGCTCGCTGGCCTCGGCGCCGGACAGGCTGCCCACCACCCGTCCCTGCCGCAGCACGGTGATCGCGTCGCAGCAGGCCAGCACCTCCTTCAGCTTGTGCGAGATGAAGATGATGGTGTAGCCCGCGTCGCGCAGCCCGCGGAAGATCTCGAACAGCCCCTCGGCCTCGTGCGGCGCCAGCACGCTGGTCGGCTCATCGAAGATCAGCAGCTTCGCGCCCGCCAGCACCAGCTTCACGATCTCGACCTTCTGCTGCACGCCCATCGGCAGCTGCCAGACGTAGGCCCGCGGGTCCAGCCCGAAGCCGTAGCGCTCCGAGATCTGCCGCACCCGCGCCTCGACCTCGGTCAGGTTCAGCACCACCCCCAGCTCCTTCAGGCCCAGCGCCACATTCTCAGCCACTGTGAAGGCCGGGATGAGCATGAAGGACTGGAACACCATGCCGATGCCGAGCGCGCGGGCGTCGTGCGGCGAGCGGATCTGCACTGGCTTCCCGTCCAGCGTGATCGTCCCCGCGTCCGGCCGGTAGACGCCGTACAGGATCTTCATCAGCGTGCTCTTGCCGGCGCCGTTCTCGCCCAGCAGCGCGTGGATGTGGCCGCGCCTCACCCGCAGGCTGATCTGGTCGTTCGCCACCAGGCCGGGGAAGACTTTGGTGATCCCATCCAGTGCCAGGACATCCGGTGTCTCCATGGGTGTGTCGCTTTCGTTCGCGCGCCGCCCGGCCTCCCAGGAATCGGGCGTACCGCGTCGCCTCGTCGTCGGGCTCGCCCCCTGAGCCCTTAGTTGTTCATAGTGCACCAACTGGCTACGCGGATATCATATCCGCACAGGGTAAAATTTCCCTCATACAATCTCTCTGATGTTTCTTCAGCATATTTTGTGCATTTCATCCAATTTTTAACGCGATACACACAAGTAAACCAGTTCAACACATAACAAAATCACGCAAGCCTCGAGTAAACACTCGAAGCCGCGTGATTTTATAGTACAGCTCGTGATGTGTGTCTAGATAGATTCTACAATGTTCAGCGTTCCGCGTTCAGTGTTCCACGTTCAGCGTTCAGCGTTCAGCGCTCCCCACCGCTCATATAGGCCCGCACCAGCACCTCCTTCACCGCGCTCTCAACGTGCTCCCGGGCGCCTGTGATATTTGCACGAAGGGCCTCACGCGCCCCCGGCACGTCGCCCGCGGCGATCCGCTCGAGGATCTCGAGGTGCTGCCGGCAAGTCTGCCACAGCCGATCCACGCTGGTGATGTCGGTCATCCGCATGAAGTGCAGCCGGTCGTTGACCGCCCGCAGCATCTCGCACAGCGTGCGGTTGCCGGTCGCCGCCGCCAGCGACTCGTGGAAGGCTCGGTCCTGCTCGGCCAGCTCAGCGCCGTCCACCTCGGCGTAGGATTGCACCCGCGCCAGAGCCGCCCACACGCCTGCCAGCCGCTCCAGCTCGGGACTCGCCAGTGCGCGCGACGCCAGCAGCTCGGCCACGGCTGACTCGAGGATGACGCGCACGTCGTACAGCTCGTTGATCTCCTGGAGGTTCGGCTGCTTCACGCTGCACCCGCGGTACGGCGCGCGGTCCACCAGGCCGCTCTCCTCCAGCATTCGCAGCGCCTCGCGCACCGGGCTCCGGCTCACGCCGAACTCACGACACAGCTCCTCCTCGCCCAGCCGCTGTCCCGGCGGGTACTCCCACCGCAGAATGCGCCGCTTGAGCGCCTCGAAGATCTCTGCCGCGCGCACTGCCCTGCCCGCCTCAGCCACAGCCCGCCTCGCTTCCTCGCGCGTAGCCCCTATTTCGTCGACAAGATTGTATACAAGATTGTACCGGAAGGTGAGCCTTTGTGCAACCTTCGCCCCTCGCACGCGCCATGCTACAGTGGGCACACCGCCATACCAGAGGGGAGAGCTATGTCCAGGGCGCTGACCTCCAGCAGCTACCTGCGCGTCGACGAACTCCTGAGCCTCCAGACACCGCAGAGCGGCGGCCCGCACGGCCCCGAGCACGACGAGCTGCTCTTCATCGTGATCCACCAGGTCTACGAGCGCTGATTCCGCCAGCAGCTTCCAGTCGGCCCAGTTCCGCGAGCTCGAGTTCGCCCTGGGCCACAAGCGCGAGGCCCTGCTGAACGCGTGCGGGGCAGGCTTGCTCAGTGGAAGATCTACCGATCGAGGCCCTGCCAGCATCACCGCGCTGAGGGGAGAACGAGCAACCGTGGCAGGGTGGGACTCACTCTCGTGCGCGGTCGCGCTGGGCTTGGAGGTAGCGCCGGCCGCCGGGACAGGCGGGGGCGCGTTTCCAGGGATGGTTGGGTGGCGGCGCGTGGGCCTT
>JBDLTZ010000134.1:0-4726 GCA_039805565.1 Chloroflexota bacterium
GCTCAGAGTGACACGGTTTGTACTGGATGATCACGAAGACTCGTGGGTCGCTCGTGGCGGACTGATGGAAGAAACGAGACCCGGCGGGCACCACGCCCCCCGGGTCTCGTTTCTTCCACCAGTCCGCCACGGGCGGCCCACGAGTCTTCGTGATCATCCAGTACAAACCGTGTCACTCTGAGCACAGCAAAGAACCTGTGACAGCATTGCTTCGCTGGGCTGAGCATGACAAAGCCCTGCCGCCTGGACGACGCAGCCATTGGAGAGCGTTCGTCGCGTCTGACATGGGAGGCCTTTACGAAGCAGCAGCAGCAGGTGCAGCAATCATGCCAGTGACCGCCTCTGCACGGGTGGAAGCTCGTGGGGACGTGCACCGGAATAGCTTCACAACGTGCACAAAATCTCAACGGCGCCGCCCCAAGCAGGAGCGGCGCCGCACGAGCCAGTGAACGTGTTCACGCTGGATCTACTCGACAGAGTGTGCGCGCCCGTGGAAGTAGCTGCGCACCCGGCGCTCGAGCTCCTCGAAGTCGAACGGCTTCGCCAGGTAGTCGTTCGCACCCATACGCATAGCGTTCTTCTCGGTGTCGGGCGTGCCGAACGCCGTGACCAGGATCACGTACATCTCTGCGTAGTCGCGGCGAATGGCCCGGATGAGCTCCATCCCGTCCATCCGTGGCATGTTCATGTCCGTGATCACAAGGTCGCACGTATGGCTCGACAGCTGCTCCAGCGCCACGACTCCATCTTCAGCCTCCAGGACAGCGTAGCCGCCGTTGGTGAGCAAAAACCTGTAGAGCCGGCGCGTCGCAGCGTCGTCCTCGACGATAAGAACGGTGTGCGCCGGGCTACCGTTGGTGGGCGAGCCGGTCTGCGGCGACATACAGAGGCCTCCGTGTGTTGACCGAGAGAGTGCACAATCGAACGCCAGCGCTATGGTGTATTATTCTACCATAGATGAACGTTCGGGCAGCCCAAGGAATGTGCGTGCGCACGCTACGATAATGGAAATGTAATGTGTGCGTAACAGTCTTCACGCGCAAAAAAACCCGCCCCGTACAGCGGGGCGGGTGAACAATAGCAAGGGGAGAATCAGCGGTAGGCAGCCAGGTCGCGCTCCTCGATCGTCGGCATAAAGCGCGACATCTCGACCATCTTGAAGATCTTCTGGTGGTGCGGGCTCACGTTCATCGCGAAAAGCTTGTGGCCGGCCTTGCGTGAGGAAACCACAAACTTCAGCAGCGCCGAGATGCCGGCCGAGTTGATGAACGCCACGTTGTCGAAGTCGAGCACGGTGATCGGGCGCATGTCGACGGCGGTGGCGTTGGCCTCGATCGCCGTCGCCGAGATCGCGTCGACGCTATTGGTCATAATGTGAAGCACGGCCACCTCGCCGAACTCCTCGCGGCGGATAACGTCATCGCTCATGGAGATCATCCTTCCGATACAGCCGAAGGGTCAACGTGGTACCCTGCTGGGACGATGAGACCTCGCAGTCGTCCACCAGGGCGCTGATGAGATACATGCCGAAGCCGCGGTGCATCCCGGACTCGAGGTTCTGGTCCTCCACCACGCGCCGCGAGAAATCAACGCGCTCGACGCCGTCTCCCTCGTCGCGAATGCGAACCTCGAGCTTCTCGGGGTCCAACACGAACGTCACCTCCACCAGCTTGGCGGAGTGACGCTGGTTGCCGTGCTCGATCGCGTTGTTGACGGCCTCGCTGACGGCGAGCTTCAAGTCCTCGATGCGCTCGGGGGTAAGCCCCACAGCCTGCCCCACCTCATCGGCGCTCGCGCGGACGACACGCTCGAAGATCGGGTTTGACGGAATATTGACAAGCACGCGCTGCATTGCCGTAGACCTCTCTTCCTTCGGAACATCAGCTCGCGGCGCCGACCTTGCGGGCGCGCTGAGCGACACGGCGCCCCCCCGGTGTGGTCGGGCGATCCTGGCTGGCCAGGTAGTCGTACCGACGCAGATAGGCCTTGCCGAGCGAGGTGTTGCCGATCTGCAGGTAGGCCGCGCCCAGGTAGTAGAGCGCCTGGGTGTGACGCGGGTTGCGCCGCAGCACCTTCTCGAACAGCGGGATGGCGCGGGCCGGCTCCATCAGCTCCTTGTAGCACAGCCCAAGCATAAAGTTCGTCTCGACATCCTCAGGCCAGAAGGAGAGCACGTGCATGAACTCCTTCGCCGCCAGGTCGAAACGACCGCGCCGGACGTACATGTAGCCCAGGTCGTAGCGCAGCGAGTGAGCGTCGGGCGCGAGCTCCACGGCCTTGCGCCAGGCGGCCAGCCCCCACCCCTCGCGACCCATGGCGTTGTACATGAACCCCAGCAGGTAGTGGGCCTGGGCGTCGTTCGGCAGGAGCTGGACGGCGCGCTCAAAAGCTTTGATTGACGCCTGGCTCTTGCCCATGTCGTACAGCAGCTTGCCCATGCTCAGGAACAGCCGGCCGTCGGTCGGGCGGAGCTTGGCGCACTCGAACAGCACCTCGTACGCCTCGCGCGGCTTGCTCTGGAGCTTGAGCACCGCCGACATCCGGATGCGGGCGTTGACGTAGTGCTCGTCGTGCGGGGGGATGTGGCTGTAGACCTCGATGGCCTCGTCGAGCCGGCGGCCGCGCGCCAGCAGGTTGCCCAGCAGGTACGCCGCGCCGTTCTCGTGCGGGCGCCACTGGAGCAGCGCGCGGTAGATGCGCTCGGCCTCCTCAGCGTAGCCCTGCGACTTGAGGTCGGCGCTGAGCCGGTAGTACCACTGCGCCACCTCCTCCTCCGAGCGGCTGACGAGCACCTCGTCCTGCACCTCCGGGGTCACGAAGGTCGGCTCGACGCGCAGGGCCTCGGTGAAGCAGCGCTGCGCGAGCTCGTGCGCGCCGTGGCTCTGGTGCATCAGCCCCATGTAGTAGCGGGGCTCGGCGGCCTGGGGCCGCGCGTTGCAGGCCTGGTCGTAGTGGATGTACGCGCGCCCGGCGTCGTCCAGCCGCTGGTAGCAGCGCCCGAGCGAGAAGTGCGCCTCGTACAGCTTCTGGTTGTGCTCGATCGCCTCCTTGAAGGCAGCGATCGCCCGGTCGAGCCGGCCCTGGGCCGCGAAGGCCACACCGAGGTTGTAGTGCGCCTCGGCGAGCTGTGGGTCGGTCTGCACCGCCTCCAGGTACTCGCGCAGCGCCCCCTCCCAGTCCTCCTGGAAGGCCAGGGCGTTGCCGGTATACAGGTAGATGATCGCGCGCTCGCGGTCGTAGATCTGCGCGCGCTCCTCACCCTCGATGTAGGCGGCGATCAGGGCGGCCTTGAAGTGGTCGATGGCGGTTGCGTAGTCGGCCCGCAGGTAGGCGCGGATGCCTTGGCCGAAAGCCGCGCCCAGCTTGGTGCCTGCCATGAAGCGCTCACTCCCGGAGAAGGTGTCCAGGTCGAGCGGCATAAAGTGAAGTGGTTCGGTAGCGGTCATCGGTCGCCCCTATCGTCGGTGTCAGGTCTTCGGTGACAGACGCCAGGTATCGGGTTGCTGGTCGCAATCTGCAGAGGTGGGAGCCGGCGCGCAAGCCAGATTACCATTATACGATTACCAGACATAAGTGTCACCTGCTCCATCACCGCTCCTAGCGGTACTCCTCCAGTGCGAGGCGCAGCTGGCCGTGGAGCTCGCGCGCCAGGCCCCGCCCGAAGCGCTCATGCACGGCGCCCACAAGCCCGGGCAAAGCTTCGGCCCAGGCCTCGGCCGGGGCGCTGGGCTCGGGGAGCAGGGCCGCGCCCCACAGCTCGTCCACGCGCGCCGCGCCCAGCACGTCCTCGGCGATGCTGCGCAGCTCGTCCCCAACCAACGTCAGCCGCCGCCGCAGCACCACCACGGTGATATCATCGGCCTGACCAGTGGCGCTCCAGGTGCGCAGCTCGTGCAGGAGCGACTGCACCAGCGCGCGCGGCTTGATGGCGGGCCGGGCGGCCAGGAGCCGCTCCAGGCGCTCGTAGCCGTAGTACTCCTCAGTCGGGCTTGTGGCCTCGACAACCCCATCGGTGTAGAGCAGCACCGTATCGCCGGGACCCAGCGCAGCCGTAACCTCCTCGTAGTCGCTGTCGGCGTCCACCCCCAGCGGCAGGCCGGTGAGCTCAAGCTCGCCAACCAGGCCGTTGATCACCACGGGGTAGTTGTGGCCGGCGTTCGCCAGCCGCAGCACGCCGCCACGGGTGTCCAGCACCGCGTAGAGCATCGTGATCATGCCCTGCGGGATCTCCTGGAGCACGGCGCGGTTCACGGCCGCCAACGTGGGCCCGGGCGGCCCGCTGCGGCGCGCCTCGTGGCGAAAGACGGTGCGCGCCACCGCCATCCGTAGCGCCGCGGGCAAACCCTTGCCCGAGACATCGCCGATCATGATGCCGTGCGAACCCTCCCCGAGCGGCAGGAAGTCGTACAGGTCGCCGCCGAGGTCGCGCGCGGGCAGCGACACGGCGCTAATCTCCCAGCCAGGCAGGCGCGGTACGGCCTCGAGCAGCAGGCCCTGTTGGATGTCGCGCGCCAGCAGCAGCTCGCGCTCGATCTCCGCCTGACGCCGCAGCTCCTCCGGGCTCACCTGTGGCGCCGCGGGCTCTTCCCGCCCGCGGGCCCGGCGCGGCCGCACCGGGGCACGGCCAACGTGGCCCAGAAGTGTGGTGCGGGCGATGCGGCGGTATAATCGACGAGTGTCATCCATAATAATATCTACATATATCTACTACTAGAGCATTTCTCAA
>JBDLTZ010000135.1:0-10173 GCA_039805565.1 Chloroflexota bacterium
GGCCGGGCGGCCGCTGGTGTTTCTGAACGCCTGCGAGGGGGCCACGCAGGACGCCTTCTACTACGACGGCTTCATGCCGTTCTTCATCGAGGAGTGCGGCGCGCGCGGCTTCATCGGGGCCGAGGTGAAGGCGCCGCAGCTGCTGGCGCATGACTTCGCGCTGCGCTTCCTACGGCTGTTCGGCGAGGGTGCGCCGGTGGGAGAGATCCTGTGGCGCCTGCGGCGGTACTACCTGGACGAGCACCATAACCCGCTGGCGCTCAACTACACGCTCTACGGGCTGGACGAGGTGCAGCTGGCACACCCGGCGGGCGTGGCGGGCGGGGCCGCGGGGTAGCTCGGGGCCCGCCAGCTGGCGCTGTGATCCTCCCAGGCGCCACAACCGGCCATGACAACGGGCAGCCGGTCTGCGGCGGCACCCCTTCGCGCAAGCGCAAAAACAGCACTGAGGCAACCACTGCGATCGCGGGCTGACGCCAGATCGCTCGAAACAGCGTGCGGGCGGCGTTCTACAATCAGATCCGTGTCCTACGATGACAGATAGTGAAGGAGGGCTGAGCCGTGGAGATCAAGCAGGTCGGGATCACCGGCAAGAGTTTCGAGGCCACGAACGGCCGGCCAATCCGCATGGTTGTGATCCACTCGACGGCGGCGCGCGGCCCGGGGGACTTTAACTACCTGAGGCGCGGCGGCGCGGCCGATCGGCCGGTGTCGATCCACTACTACATCGCTAAGGATGGCACGATCTCGCAGATGGTGCCGGACAAGGATGTGGCCTGGCAGGCCGGCAAGAGCAGCTGGAAGGTGGACGGCAAGGTGGTGGCGCCGAGCTGCAACCCGATCTCGCTGGGGATCGAGCTAGAGAATCTGAACACCGGCAAGGACCCGTACCCGGAGGCGCAGTATCAGGCGGCGCTGTGGCTCACGAAGCAGCTGGTGGTGAAGTACAACATCCCGCGCAGCCAGGTGGTGCGGCACCTGGACATCTCGCCGAGGCGCAAGACCGACCCGCGCGGCTTCCCGTGGGAGCGCCTCATGGCCGAGCTGTTCGCGCCGAACTCCGCGCCGCCCGCGCAGCCCCCGGCGAGCCTGCCGCCTGCGCCGCAGCCGCCTGCCGAGCCGCTGGGCGCCGGGCAGCAGCTGCGGAAATTCCTGGTGGACCTGGCCTACCGCGCCGCGAACAGCTCGCACCCCTCGGGCTGGCCGCTGCTGAAGCAGGCGGTGACGAAGGCCACCGGCATGCCGATCTGGTCGATCACGCCGCCGCCGAGCGGGGACGGCGTGGGCGAGGATGAGGACCAGCGGGCGGTGGACGTGGCCGGGGTGAAGACGATTGTGGAGGCCTACGGGCGCGACCTGTTCTACGCGATGCCCGACGCGCTGGACCAGGTGCAGCAGCTGAGCGCGACGGGCGCCGGGCCGCACCGCGACGGGCTGCTCCAGGTGCTGTTCAAGGCCGCTGACCCGGACAAGGGGCTCCGCCCGAACACAGCGTTTCACCAGATCTACCTGCAGCGGCCGACCGAGATCGGCGTGCCGCTGGGGGCGGACAAGGTGCTGACGGTGGGCGGCAAGACCTACTCGCTGCAGCACTTCGCCGTGGACACGCTGATCTGGAACGGCAGAAAGGTGGTGCGGCTGAGCGAGCTGACGCGCGACATGTACGGCGCCGACGCGCGCTCCGCCGAGGAGAAGACGCTGCGGGACGCGGTGCTGAACGACCTGTACCAGACCTTCACGGGGCGCTCGTTCGATCGTGGGGCGCTGTTCTGCCGCTACGCTATCCAGAACGGGGTGGGGGCCCCGCGCGGCAAGGCCGAGGTGCAGGTGCTGGAGGGGAACCGGCTCGTGGCGATGCCCTATGCGCTGGACGTGCTGTACTGCCGCATCCCGAACGACGGCAACTGGAAGGATGTGGCGGTGGGTGCTATCCCGGGGCTGCTGGCCGGCGACGACGGGATGGCGCGGCTGACGGCGTTGCTGGCGCAGGGAGACCCGGATGAGGCGGCGCCGGTGCTGGGCGTGGGCGGGGAGAGCGCTGAGGATGTGCTCCCCGGGACGGTGTACGAGGGCGGGCTGCTCGGGGAGGAGGTTTAGCACTTTCCCCTTACCCATGCCTCCTGCTCCGCGCGCGTGGTGACGTCGCCGTCGAGCAGGGCGGCGCGCAGGTCGGCCAGGAGCTCGCCGAAGCGTGGCCCCGGCTTGAGGCCCAGCCCCTTGAGGAATCGGCCGTCCACCGCGATGCGGACGTGCCGCAGCGTCTCTAGATAGCGCGCGACTGCCTCTGAGAGCGGCGCTCCCTCGGCCACCTGGGCCGTGCAGAGCGCCGCTTCGTCGATCCCGTGCAGCGCGCGGTCCACGGCGCTGCTGATCTGCTCGCGGCCGCGCAGGGAGGCCAGCCGCTCGTGGAGCAGCGAGAGGTCTCGCAGCAGGCGGGCCTGGGCGGCGGCGGGGTGGTAGCGGGCGATCAGCTCCTCGCGCTCAGAGGGGGTGAGGCGGTAGACCACCAGCCCGAGGTAGAGGTCGGCCAGCTCGGCGCCTGGGGCCGGCAGCGCGCGGGCGCGGGCGAACTGCCCCGAGAGCTCCTCGGTCCAGCGCAGAGAGGGGTGGAGCGCGCGCAGGACGCCGAGCTCGTCGAGGAGGGCGAGGGCTCGCTCGGGCCGCTGCTCCTGGAGCGTGAGGCGAAGCTCGTGAGCGATGCGCTGCGGCGTGGTGCGCTCGAGGACGTCGTGCTCGAGGGCATCGGCCACGAGGGCGCGGGTACGCGGCTCGAGGGTGAAGCCGAGCCGGGCGGCGAGACGGGCGGCGCGCATGAGGCGGGTCGGGTCGTCGATGAAACTCAGGTTGTGGAGCACGCGGATGAGCCCGCGGCGGATGTCGGCCCGCCCGCCGTAGAAGTCGTACAGGCGGCCGTAGCGTGAGGGGTTGAGGCAGATGGCGAGCGTGTTGACCGTGAAGTCGCGCCGGTGCAGGTCGTGGCGCAGCGAGGCGGCCTCGACGTCGGGGAGGGCGGCGGGGCGCTCGTAGAACTCGGTGCGGGCGGTGACGAAGTCGAGGGCGAGGCTCGAGTCGTGAGGGCCGTGGATCTCAAGCCCCTGGCCCGCGCCGTGGAGCTCGAGTGTGGCGGTGCCGAACGCGGCGTGGCTGCGGACGTGGCCGTCGAGCTCCTGGGCGAGCTGCTCGGCGAGGCCGATCGCGTCCCCCTCGACGACCAGGTCGAGGTCCTCTTGGGGGCGGCCGAGGAGCATGTCGCGAACGGTGCCGCCGACGACGTAGAGGGCGGAGCCGCGGGACTCGGCCAGGGCGGCGGCGCGGCGGAGGAGGGCGAGGGTGGGCGGGGTGAGGAAGCGCTCGAGCTGCGCGGCGAGAGCCTCGTGGCCGTCGGACTCGGCGGCGCGCGAGCCGCTCCAGTGGCGCAGCAGGTCGGAGCGCGTGATGATGCCGAGCAGGCGGCGGTGCTCGTCGGCCACGAGGACGCGCCCCGTACGCTCGCCGTTGTCGGCGGCGAGGGCCTGGCGCACGGCGGCGAGCGGCGCGTCGGGCGGGAGGACCGTGGGGCCGTGCCAGAGGTAGCGGGCGAGCGGGGCCTCGCGCAGGCCGTGGCGCAGTGCACGGTCCAGGTCACGGCGCGAGATCAGGCCCTGCACGGCGCCCTCGGCGTCCACCACCGGCAGCGTGCTGTGCCCGTAGCGGGCCATGAGCTCCTCGGCCTGGGCGACGGTGGCTCCGACAGGGACGGAGTGCACCCGGCCCGACATAATATCGGCGGCGGTGATTGCGGGGCGAGCCATGCGGCGGGCGGCGGCCTCGACGTCGGCAAGGAGCTCCTGAGCGGCGCGCTCGCGCACGAAGGCCGCGGCGGCCGCACGGTGCCCGCCGCCGCCGAACGCGGAGGCGAGCGCGCCGGCATCGACGGCCTCGCCGTTGGAGCGCAGGATGAGCTGGGTGCCGGCGTCGCCCATCTCGATCGCGAGGGCGGCGAGCGCGGGCTGGTAGAGGTCGCGCAGGCGGTGGGCGAGCGGCGAGAGCTCGGGGACGGTGCCCTCGGCGCGGGCGGCAGCGAAGAGGGCCGACCAGCCATCGAGCTCGACGAGGCGCATGCTGCCGACAAGCTGCTGGAGGAGGGCCTCCTGGGCGGGGCTGAGCGGCCGGCGCAGGAACTCGGCGAGGGCCTCGAGACGCGCGCCCTGGCCGAGGAGCCACGCGGCGCAGGCCACGTCCTCCTGGCGGGTGCCGGGGAGCGACAGGCTGGAGGTGTCCTCGTAGATGCCGAGCAGGAGCAGCGTGGCCTCGACGGTCGTGAGCGAGAGGCCGGCATCCATGAGCTGGCGGGCGAGGATGGTGGTGTTGGCGCCGGTGTCGGCGTGGATCAGCTCGTCACCGGGGAGCGGATCCTGCTCGGGCGGGTGGTGGTCGATGATCAGCACGGGCGGGTGAGGTTCGCCGAGCTGGGGGATGCGCGGGACCGTGGCGGTGTCCACCAGGATGACGTGCTCGACGGGCTCGTCGGGCAGGTCGCCGAGGCGGACGAAGGGGAGCTCGCGGGCGTGGAGGGCGGCGAACTCGCGGACGTTCTCGTTGAGCTGGGCGCTGAGGACGGGCACGGCGCGCGGGTAGAGGCGCGCAGCGGCGAGCTGTGACGCGAGGGCGTCGAAGTCGGTGTAGCTGTGGGTGAGGATCAGTTCCACTCTGTGTGCTCCGCTCAAGGGCATTATAGCAGGTGCGAGCTTGTGCGATGGCATGGCCCTCGCGCTCTCTCGATGCCTGCCGAGCGCACGGCTTCCCGCGGCGTATGCGGCTGTAGCGGAATGTTATCTCAGCATGGCTGTCGTGCGGCGCGACCGGCTCCGGGAGGGCGGAGCGCGGCCCGGGGCGTCGGTCGAGCTGCGCGTGGACCAGCGCACCGGCAAGCTGCTGATGAGCAGCGAGGGCAAGGGCCTGGCGTCAGACGTGGTGGCGCGGCGGGTCGCCGAGGGGGATGCGCGGCCGTAGGCGACTCTCCCCTGAGCCACAGAGGCAGAAGGTCGAGCGGCGTACGTCTGAAGTTCTCAGTGCGCTCTGTGGCTCAATCGGAGCGCCTGCTCCCTAGAGCTACGTCGTGGCAAGGCGGGCGGGCGCGGCAACGTGGACTGGGAGCAAGACGGTGAACGTGCTGCCGGCGCCCTCGACACTCTCCACCGAGACCGTCCCGCCGTGGAGGGTTACGATCTCCCGCACCATGTACAGCCCGATCCCCATCCCGCCCACGCGCTGTGCGTTGGGTCTGCCTGAGCGGTAGAAGCGGTGGAAGAGTTGCGCGAGCTCGGACTGAGGGATGCCCAGGCCGTGATCCGTGACCCGGATGCATACCTGCTCAGCGTCGCTCGTCACTGCCATTGCGATGGTTGCGGGCGAGCGGCTGTACTTGATGGCGTTCTGGAGCAGGTGCTGGAGGACGTGCTCGAGGCGCAGCTCATCTCCGCAGACCACCACCGTCTCCTGCGGGCAGTCCAGCAGCAGCGTGTGCCCCTCCAGGATCGGAAGGGTCTCCTCGACGACGCGGTGCACCAGAGCGCAGATGTCTACCTCCTCGTGCGCGATGGTGAGTCGCCCCTCGCCGAGGCGCGCGACATCCAGAAGTGTCTGCACCATGCGGTTGAGCCGCGCCGACTGGCTGGCGATGACGTGCAGGCTCCGTCGGTCGCGCTCGGTGATTGTGTCTGCTTGACGGGTGCGGCGCTGGAGGAGCTGCGCGTTCCCCAGCAGCGTGGTGAGCGGCGTCCGCAGCTCGTGGGCGGCGAGCGAGAGGAACTGGTCGCGGATTCTCACTGCGGCCTCGGCCTCGGCGCGGGCGGCGCGCTCGCGTGCCAGCAGCTCGGCGCGGGCGTCCTCGGCCTGCTTGCGCTCGGTGACGTCGCGGAAGACGAGCACCACCCCGCGGAGCACCCCCTCCGCGTCGCGCACCGGCGCCCCGCTGTCGTCGATCGGGCGCTCCGCGCCATCCCTGGCGATCAGGAGCGTGTGGTTGGCGAGACCCACGACCACCCCCTCGCGCAGGACGCGGTCCACTGGGCTCTCAACTGGATCGTGCGTCTCTGCGCTGACGATCTGGAAGATCTCCTCGCTGAGTCTGCCGTGCGCCTCGGCCAGCGTCCAGCCGGTCAGCGCCTCGGCCACCGGGTTCATGAAGGTCACGGCGCCCGTCGCGTCGGTGACGATCACGGCGTCGCCGATGCTGGCGAGCGTCACGCGGAACTGGTCATCGTGCTGGGTTGCCCACTCCTCTGGCATCGTTGGAGCTCCTGGCTGGGCAGCGCTGTGGACGAGACGATCGACGAGAGGGTGAGACGAGGGGGTGGTGGTATGCTGGGCGCTGAGAGACCATACGGGTATTATAGCGCAGCTTGCACAGCTTCGGCAGGTGGTTTTGTCCGGGAGATATCCTGTATAATGAGATGGCATCGGCCGCGCCACGCGTACGATATGAAAGGAGCACACCATGCTGAGCGAGACCGTCCAGCAGGCGCTGAACAAGCAGATCACCTACGAGTTCTCGGCGTCCCACGCCTACATGGCGCTCTCCGCCTACTTCGAGAGTCTGAACCTCACCGGGTTCGCGCACTGGTTTCGTGTGCAGAGCGATGAGGAGCGCGAGCACGCCCTGCGCTTCTTCGACTACGTCAACGACCGCGGCGGGCGCGTCATGCTGGGAGCGATCGGCGAGCCGCAGACCGAGTTCTCAAACCCGCTCGACGCGATGGAGCACGCGCTGGGGCACGAGCGAAGCGTCACGGCGTCGATCAACACCATCTACGCCCTGGCGCTGCGCGAGAACGACTACGCCACCCAGAGCATGCTGAAGTGGTTTATTGACGAGCAGGTGGAGGAGGAGAAGAACGCCGACGACATCGTCCAGCACCTGAAGCTGATCGGGAGCGACGGCACCGGGCTGCTGATGATCGACCGGCAGCTCACCTCGCGGCAGGGCGGCTCGGGCTCGGGCGAGGCGGAGGAGGAGTAGGCGATCGCGCCTTCGTCATCTATGGCACCGCTGCTCGCGATCCGCGACGTCCAAAAGTCCTATGGCGACGCTCCGGCGCTGCGCGGGGTGAGCCTGAGCGTGCCGGACGGGGCGGTGGTCTGCCTGCTGGGGCCCTCGGGGTGCGGCAAAAGCACGCTGCTGCGGATCGTCGCCGGCCTCGAGGCGCCCGAGGCCGGCGATGTGCTGCTTGAGGGCCGCTCGCTGGCGGGCGTGCCGCCGCACCGGCGCGGCTTCGGGCTGATGTTCCAGGAGTACGCGCTCTTCCCGCACCTGGACGTGGCGGCGAACGTGGGCTTCGGGCTACGGATGCGCGGCGACGCGCGCCCGGCCATCGATGCGCGCGTCGCCGAGATGCTGGAGCTGGTGGGCCTGGCGGGCTACCAGCAGCGGCGCGTCTACGAGCTCTCGGGCGGCGAGCGGCAGCGGGTGGCGCTGGCGCGCAGCCTGGCGCCGAGCCCACGCCTGCTGATGCTGGACGAGCCCCTGGGGGCGCTGGACCGGACGCTGCGCGAGCGGCTGATCGACGACCTCGGCGCGGTGCTCAGGCGCGTGGGGGTCACGAGTATCTATGTGACGCACGACCAGGCTGAGGCCTTCGCGATCGCGGACTCGGTTGTGCTGATGCGGGCGGGGAGGATCGAGCAGCAGGGGGCGCCCGAGGAGGTCTACCGCCGTCCTGCCACCGCCTTCGCCGCGCGCTTCCTGGGGCTGACAAACCTGGTGCCGGCGGTCGTGGGGCAGGTGAGCGGCGACGGGGTGCTGCTGTCGACGGCGCTGGGGGACGTGGTGGCGAAGGCGGGCGAACTGCGCCCCGGACTGGCGGTGACGCTGGTGGTGCGCCCCGAGGCCGGCGTGGTGGTGCCGCTCGCCCAGGCCGGCCGGCCGGGCGTGGTGGCCGGTACGGTAACCGAGCGCTCGTTCCGCGGTGGCCGCACACGCCTCACACTGCGCTCCGCGCAAGGCCCCGAGCTCGCGTTCGACCTGGACGAGCCTGACCTGCCCTGCGCCGGTGAGCCGCTCGCCCTGGCCCTGCGCCCCGACGCGCTGAGCGTCATCCCTGAGGTTGGGTAACCCGCGCGACCCAGGCCAGCCCTTCCTCCACGGTGCTGAAGGCGCCGTCCATCTGCGCCTGGTAGGCGCGCCGCAGGATCTCCCCCAGCTCCGGCCCAGGCGCCATGCCCACCTCCAGCAGGTGCCGCCCTTGGACAAGCGGCGGCGGCCGCCCGTGGGCCACGCCGAGCCGCGCCGCGAGCTCCACGAAGGGTGCGCTCGGCCGGCACGGTGGGCGCGGCGGGCGGCCCGAGCAATCGGCCTCCACGAGCATGTCCCACTGCGCGATCGTGGCCGGCTCCAGGCGCAGCGCCAGTCGCCTGACGGCGCGCTCGGTGACCTGCGCGCCCATGTGCGACATGTGCTCACGGACGAGGGGGGCGACGCGTAGGGCCAGGCGGCGAGGGGCGCCGATGCGCGCCAGGAAGGACTCGGTCGGCGGGACCCCGGCCTTGGCGTGCCCTGGGCTGGTTGGGTCGCCGTCGGGGCCGATCACCGTGGTCTCTGGCTTGCCGAGGTCGTGGCAGAGGGCGGCGAAGAGCAGCGTCTCGCGCTCGTCGTCCGGTAGGAGCTCGCGGTCCGCCACCAGCCCGGCGGCGTCGCACACATATCCGGTGTGGGTCCAGACGTCCCCCTCGGGGTGGTGGCGGGCGTCCTGCAGGCAGCCGACGAGTGCTTCGAGCTCGGGGTAGAGGGCGAGCCAGCCGCTCTCCCGCAGGGCGATGAGGCCGGCGCGGGGGGAGACGCCCCCCAGGGCCCACTTCTGCCACTCGCCCCAGACGCGCTCACGGGGCAGCGCGGCGGCCTGGGAGAGCAGCGCGCGGCATACAGCGGCGGTCTCGGGGGCCAGGCGCATGCCGAAGCGGGCGGCGAACTGCACCGCGCGCAGCACGCGCAGCGGGTCCTCGCCGAACAGGCCCGAGGCGTGCCGGATGACGCCGGCCGCGAGGTCGGCCGCGCCCCCGAGGGGGTCGAGCAGCTCGCCGGACGGGGTGAGCGCCATCGCGTTCCACGTGAAGTCGCGGCGGGCGGCTGCCTCGTCGAAGGTCACGGGGTCGGGGGCGGCGATGAAGCCGCGCTCGCCGGTGGGGTTGTGGCTGCGGCGCTGCGGGAGGGCCACGTCCACGTCGCGCCCGCCCGGCGGCCAGAGCTTGAGGACGCCGAAGGCCCGTCCGACTGCCTCGACGCGGCCGACGCCGGCGAGGGCGGCGGCGAGGGCGGCGGGCTCGAGGCCGTAGACCTCGACGTCCACATCGCCGGGCTCCGCGCCGCGCAGCAGATCGCGGACGGCGCCGCCGACGATCAGGGGGTGCCCGCCGGCCGACTCGATGGCCGTGAGGACCGGCTGCACCTGCGCGAGCAGGCGGTCTCTGGCAGCTGTGTCGATCATGGGTGTCGTCGTATCTCGATTATTCGCTATGCTGAGGCGAGAGCGTGATTGACCACAACAATCTGGAAGCCTTTTCCGACCCCATCAACTACGATCAGGAGGACCCGAGCGATATCGGTGTGGCCTTCTACAGCGCGCCGGCTCAGGAAGCGGGTGGGTCGGTGCTCGAGATCGCCTGCGGCACTGGGCGTGTCACCATATTGTAGTCTGCCGCAAGCGCGCCTGACCGCCTACAGCTCCCCCACATCCCTGAACCTCAGCCGCTCCAGCGTCACGAAGCCCGCTGTCGCGACCAGCATCAGGATGGTGCTCAGCGCCAGCGCCTGCCCGTAGTTCGTGGCCCCCGGCTGCCCCAGCAGGCGCCCGATCACCACCGGCACCGTGGGGTACTCCGGGCGGGCCAGCAGCAGCGCGGCCCCGAAGTCGCCCAGCGAGACGGTGAAGCTGAAGACCGCGCCGACAAGCAGGGCTGGCAGCAGGAGGGGTAGGTCGACCGTGCGCAGCACCTGGGCAGGGGTCGCCCCGAGGGCGCGGGCCGCCTCGCGCAGCCGCGGGTCGAGCGAGCGCAGGGCGGGCAGGAGGCTCCGCACCACCAGCGGGAAGGCGAGCAGCGCGTGGGCCGCGGGGATGAGCCAGGGCGAGCGCAGCAGCCCGAGCGGCCCGAGGGCGATGACGTAGCCGAGGCCGATCGTCACCGCGCTTACGCCGAGCG
>JBDLTZ010000136.1:0-6964 GCA_039805565.1 Chloroflexota bacterium
TGGACTCGTTGCCCCAATAAGCTGCCGCACGTTCGTGTGTTCAGCGTGTCCCCACACACGCCGCCGCACGGCGGGCACGCTACCGTCCCGACGTGTGCACCGAGCCGGAGGTGAAGGGGACGCTGCACAGCGTGGCCTGGGAAGCGCTCCACAACGTCATCAAGCAGCGCGTGCCTCGGCGGATGGCGGCACCTAACACGCCGGGCCGCGGAGCACCGTGCGGGCGCGGGCGCCGCTATGAGCCGGTGCTCTGGTACTTTGTGACGCCGAAGTGCCAGAAGGCCAGCGCCACGCTGAAGAAAAGCGCAGCCACGAGCGGCGCCGCCCAAGCGATCTCGGCCGGCAGCCCGTGCGGGTCGGCCCCGCCGAGCACAAGCAGCGCGGCCGGGTAGTTGGCGAAGGCCACCGGCACCACCGAGAGGAAGATCACGCGGATCCAGCGGCTGTAGATGTTGAGCGGGTAGCTTACCAGCGTCTGCCCGCCGAAGGTAAAGACGTTGATCACCTCGGGCGTCTTGATGGTCCAGAAGCAGACCGTGGCGCCGATCACGATCAGGCCGGTGTAGATCACCGCACCCGAGAGCACCGCCAGCACCAGCACGAGCGTGCGCGCGGCGGTCCACTCGATCTGGAGCTGGCTGAAGGCGTAGGCCAGCGCCAGCCCGCCCTGCACCGTGCGTCCGAGCCGCCGCAGCTGGAACTCCGAGGCCAGGATCTGGAAGAAGCTGTCGAGCGGCCGCGTCAGCACCCGGTCGAAGCTCCCCTGCTGCATCATACGCTCGAACGGCGAGTCGAAGCCCCGCCCGACCATCTCCGCCAGGCTGAAGGCCACAGACGTCATGCCGTAGAGCAGCGCCACCTCGGCCACACCCCAGCCGCCGATGCTCGGGAAGCGCGTGAAGAGCACGGCGATCACCACAAACTCGAGCGCGGTGGCGAGCATGAACCCCACCAGGTCGAGCGTGAAGGACGCTCTGTACTGCATCTGCGAGCGGATGCGGGCGCCTATCAGTGTGAGATAGAGACGAAACACTTCAGCCCCCCTGCACCACAACCTTGAGCACCGCGCGGCGCAGCACCAGCCACGCCAGCACCGTCATCACCGCTACCCAGAAGAGCTGCAGGGCCAGAGCCGCAACCAGATCCGGCCCGCTGATCTTACCGAGGAAGGTCTGCGCAGGCACGCTGGTGATCGCCCGAAACGGCAGCAGGTCGGCCACCACCTGGAGCGGGCGCGGCAGGAAGGCTAGCGGCACAAGGAAGCCAGAGAAGAGCTGGAGCACCACCGATGAGATGATCGAGACGCCGGTGACATCGAGCAACCAGAAGGCGGTGAGGTTGAGCATGAAACCGAATGCGAACGACACCAGCATCGCCAGCGCGATGGTGAGTACAAACGCCGCGAGCTCGCCACCGCTGGGCACGTAGGCGCCGAAGTAGAGCACGCCGATCAGGTAGGTGAAGGCGCCGCGCACCAGCAGGTTGAAGGCGCGCTCGCCGAGCGACTTGCTGAGCCAGTAGCCGTAGAAGCTCCACGGCCGGCTCATGTCGGTCACAACGTCGCCGCTGCGGATGGTGTCGGCCAGCTCCCACGAGGCCCAGCCCGCGCCCACCGAGATCAGCGACTGGGTGATCCAGACGTAGCTGACGGCGTCGCGCACGCTGAAGCCGGCCACCGGGCCGTCGGAGGCGCCGTAGACCGCCAGGTACACGAAAGAAAGCACCGCGCCGAAGAAGGCGTTGGTGATCAGGCCCGCCAGATAGGCGGTGCGGTAGGCGGTGGCGCGGCGGAAGGCCCGCACCGCGATCTCCCAGTAGAGGCGCATCGGTATCTTTGCCCGGTGGGGGCGGCTTCGCCGCCCCCACGAACAGATTTTCTTCCGGGGCCTGCGGCCCCCGTGCCCCCGCTACACCAGTGTATTCAGATAGCGCACGCTCTTGACGAAGCCCTCCTCGGGGCCGTAGGACGCATCCTCGTGCTCCACCGAGAGCACGCCGTCATAGCCGTGGAGCCGCAGCGCGGACATGAAATCGCCCCAGCGCAGCCGGCCGTAGCCGGGGAGCGTGTAGCGCCACCAGCCGTCGCCGTTGTTGCCAACGCGCGCCAGCGCGGCGGCGTCCACCGAGACATCCTTGGCGTGGACGTGGAAGATGCGGTCCTTGAACTCGCGCACCGCACCGATGTAGTCGATCCCCTGCCAGTCCAGGTGCGAGGGGTCGAAGTTCAGGCCGAAGTGCGCGTCCGGCAGCGCCGCGAACACCGCCTGCCAGTGGTCGAGGTGCTGGATGTTGGTGGCGTACCAGTTCTCGAGCGCCACCTTCACGCCGCTCTGCCCCGCCAGGTCCAGCAGCGGGCGCATGGCGGCAGGCAGGTCCTCGGCGATCGTCTTGGCCTTGCTCTTGCCCGGCGTGGGGAAGCCGGCCAGCGTGCAGACCACGTCTACACCGAGCTTCGGCGCGACGCGGATGGCGGCCTCGATCGTCGCGCGGGCCTTCGCGGCCTGGGCCTCGGGCACGCCTGTGAGCAGGCCGTAGGCGGCCAGGCTGGAGATGCGGACGTCGTGCTGGCGCAGCAGGCCGATCGCCTGCTCCACCGCCGCGTCGTCCACGGCCGTCACGTCGAAGGACGAGCCGGGGGTGACGTCGAGCTCGATGGCCTTAGCGCCGATCGAGGCGGCAAAGGAGATGATCTCGGCCAGCGGCTTCTTCTTGATCGGTGCGGTGAGGATTCCGACGTGCATGGGTTATGTCTCCTCGTACAGAACAACGTCCGGGAACCGACGACCGACCACGGACCACCAACGACCGATCGCATCCTCGCTGTCAGTGGTCCGTGGTCGGTCGTCGAAGCAGCGGCTGGCGAACGTTCGCCACAGCGGGCTAATCAGCGATGACGCTCACCGGGCGGCCAGTGCGGGCGGACTCATAGATCGCGTCCATGAGGCGCGCCTGACGCAGGCCGAGCTGCGGCGGGCTGGGAGTAGTGGCGCGGCCGCGCACGCAGTCCACAAAGTTCTGCTGCAGCGACGGCGTCTCCAGCACGTGCGGGTACTTGACCTTCTCGCCACGGTCCCAGTGGTCCACCGAGCCGCCGTAGATGCTGGTCTTGACGGTACCCTTCGTGCCCTGGAGGTAGACCCCCTGCTCGAAGTAGGTCGCGTCGCCGCTCACCGTGGCTGTGGCCGGGGCGCCGTTGCTGAGGCGCATCGTCACCGCAGCCTCGATATCCACCTGCTGGTCCTTGTTGTTAACCACCGCGTAGACCTCGGTCACGGAGAGACCGCTGAGGTACAGCATCGCGTTGAACATGTGGGCGCCGCTGTCGTACAGGTTGCCGCCACCGGACTGGACCGGGTCGGTGCGCCAGCTCCCGCCCACGTTCTGGATCCACTGCTGGCAGCAGTGGCCGCTCACCAGCGAGATATCGCCGAGCTCGCCGCGCTCGAGCAAGCCGCGGATGTACTGGAACTCACGGCTGAACGGGCCGGGGAAAGCTACCGAGACCACCCGCTTGTGCTCCTCGGCGTGCCGGATGAGCGCCAGGGCGTCCTCAGTGCGGATGACCATCGGCTTCTCCACCAGGACGTGCAGCCCACGACTGATCGCATCGGTGGCCTGCTGGTAGTGCTGGTTGTGCGGGCTGACGATCAGCA
Organism: Chloroflexota bacterium; assembly: GCA_039805565.1. Classification (GTDB taxonomy): domain Bacteria; phylum Chloroflexota; class Chloroflexia; order Chloroflexales; family Roseiflexaceae; genus CALJIC01. Next base: position 3,654 of record JBDLTZ010000136.1, read on the forward strand.
CGCCGTCGAGCTCGACCTCCTCCAGCATGCGGCGATAGTCGCCGAACGTGGCCGGCTCGGCCGCCGGGTCCTGGAAGACCTCCTTGATGAAGCGCGCCAGGTTCGCCTCGCTGGGCTCGGCCAGCGCCACAATCTCCGCCTCGGGGACGCTCTTGGTGAACATATGGCCGTGGTAGCGCGCCATGCCGCCGCAGCCGATGATGCCGATCCTGACTCGTTCCATGCCGCTCCCCTCTGAGATGCACGAATCGCAACACACCTGGAGGGCGCTCCGCCCACCGCGCGGATCATAGCGCGCCCTACACCGCATGTCACTAGCCGTTTCTGCGGTGATGGTAGCCGGGTATGCGCTCGCCTCGGCCGCGCCTCACGTGGCACCGGCAGGCGAATCGGCCTCGGCGCGGGGGGCGGGGAATAACCGGCGCGCCAGGTGCTGCGACGGCTGCTCCACAATTCGCCAGCCCAGGTAGGCGGCGCCGAAGGAGACGGCCAGCGCAGCCGCCAGGCCGGCACCCATCCCGACCCGCGGCACCAGCACCGTCAGGACCGCCAGGCCGAGTGGGCCGACAGGTACAACGAGTAGCTGATATCCGCGGTGAGACGCACGATGCGTGGCGGGCGCGCCCGCTCGCCGAGCAGCCGAGCGGCGGCGAACAGAAAGAGCGAGGCGCCGAACGACCGGCTCCACACGATCACCGCCAAGCAGAGGACGCACATTGCCGCAGACGTGGCGGGGCACAGGCGGGGTTGGGGCAGGAATAGCGCGCACAGGGTGTAGAAGATCACCTCGATCGCCAGCGTCCAGGCCACACCGCCGCCGTACAAGATCAGGCCGAGCGGCGCGAGCTCCTCCGGCTCGGGCCACATGCGGCGGCGAGCCACCATCGCCGCAGCGACGACGACCCCTCTCACCGAAGCAGCGGTCAGGAGTGACGGCGGCGAAAGTCGCCTGGGGTCTGACCAGTGGCACGCTTGAAGGCGCGGAAGAACGAAGGCGGCTGGTCGTAGCCCAACGCCCCCGCGATCTCCTCGATCGACATCGGCGTCGAGGCGAGCAGCTCCATCGCGCGGGCGATGCGCCGCTCGCGCACGTAGGCCCGGGGCGAGACGCCGAGCAGCGCCTTGACGCGGTGGCTGAAGTGCGACTCGCTCATGTGCACCTGGCGCGCCAAGTCACGGATGGGCGCGCCGCTGGCGATGTGCTGGTCCAGCAGGTGGCGCAGGCCGGCCTCCTGGGCGCGCTGGAGCGAGGGGGCTTCGGCACGTCGCTCGTGCAGGGCGCGCTGCAGCAGCACGGCGAACTGGAACAGATAGGAGCCGATCATCGCCGGCGCGTAGCTATCCCGCCGCTGGTACTCGGCCACGATGCGGTCCAGGATGCGGCGGAACTCGTCGGTCGGCGGCAGCGCGATCACCGGCGGCAGCTCGCCGGGTCGCGGCAGCGGCACGTGGTGCTCGGCGGCGAATTCGGCCGGGAAGCGCAGCGCCACCAGAGCGTACACATCGCTCAGCATCGTCTCCTCGTGCCACTGGTAGGGGTGGAACAGCACAAGGTGGTGCGGCTGAGCCATGAAGGTGCCGGTGGCTGTCTCCACCCGGCAGCGACCCTCCAGAACGTAGAGGAGCTCGTAGCACTCGTGGGCGTGCGGCGCAGTACGCCACTCGGCGCGGTTCACCGCCGAGTACATCACAAACTCCGGCCCGAAAACAGTGTGACTCATAGACGTAGGCGTTGCCAGGCGGGCTCTGCCCGCCTGGCAACAAGGGCTACCAGCTACCCGAGCCTCACCCGCAGCGTCTTGACCTCGAACGGCCGCAGGCCCACCGAGACGCTGGCGCCGTCCACAGCGGCCGTGCCGACGGTGCGCTCCAGCAGGTCCACCTCGGCGGCGCTCGCCACGGGCCGCTGGAAGGTGATTCGGACCTGGCCGCGCTGGTTGTGCGCCTCGTACATGCGCACGATCAGCCCGTCGCCGTCGTCGGCCACCTTGATCGTCTCCACCACCACGTGGTCGCTCTCCACCTGGAGGAAGGAGGACGAGCCGCCGGCCGCAGGGCCGGGCGCGGGGACCGCGCGCAGCGGCGCGTTGAGCTCGTATGCCCGGCGCACCACCTGCCCCTCGCGCCAGTCGCCGGCGTGCGGCAGCAGGCTGTAGGTGAAGCGGTGCATGCCGCGGTCGCCCTCGGGGTCAGGGTGGGTGGGCGACTTGAGCAGCGAGATGCCGAGCGTGCTGTTGTGCAGGCTGTGGCCGTACTTGCCGTCGTTCAGCAGGGCCACGCCGTAGCCGCCCTCGCTCAGGTCCACCCACTTGTGGGCCGCCACCTCGAAGCGCGCCCAGTCCCAGCTAGTGTTACGGTGAGTGGGGCGCTCCACGGCGCCGAACTGGATCTCGCAGGTGGCGCGGGTGGCGTTGATGGCCAGCGGGAAGAGCACCCGCAGCAGCCGCTGGCGCTCCTGCCAGTCCACCTCGGTGGCGAAGTCCACCCGGCGGCTGCCGCGCGCCAGGCTGATCTTCTGGCGGATGGTGCTCTTGCCGGCGCGGCGCGTGATCAGCACCGCAGCCCGCAGCGGTCCCTCTTCCACCACGCGCCAGTCGAGGATCTCGCGCACCGGGCTGGGCTTCTCCTCGTAGAACGCGTCGATGTCCCAGGCGTCCCAGTTGAGCGGCCGGTCCTCGTAGAGCACAAGCTGGTTGCCGGTGCTGCCGGGCAGGATCACCTGGCGGTCGTTGCGCTTGTCGAACAGCAGCGCCACCTCGCCGTTCGGGTCGAGCTCGACGCGCAGCTCATCGTTGGCGAGCAGCTCGCGGCGCGCGGTGAGCTCGCCGCCGCTGCGGGCGCGGCCGATCGACGCGTAGCCATACGAGGGAGCTACGGCCTCCGCCAGCAGTTCCTTCGTCCCGTCGAGCGTCTCGGCCTGCTGGCTCTCGCCGGGCACCTGCGGCGCGGGCCGGCCGTCGGCGAGCGGGATAGCGACAATCTCACTTCGCTCCCACGGCAGGGAGTTGAGGGCGACGAGCGCCACGGTTTGAGCGCCGGACTGCGGCGTCTCCGAGCTGCCCGGCGCTACTTGTCCGCCGCTCAGCGTGACGCTCGGCGCGTCGTCCTCGGCCAGCACGAAGCGCGCCTGCTCATCGCGCACCGCCTCGCCGGCCGCGCGCACCTCGGCGAACTGCCGATTGCTCTCGACGTACACCAGCGGCACGCTCGAGCCGGGCAGGATGTCGTGGAACTGGTTGAGCAGGAGCAGCTTCCAGGCCTCGTCGAGCGCGAGGCGCACGTCACGCGGCGGCATCGATGAGCTCGGCGCG
>JBDLTZ010000137.1:0-12500 GCA_039805565.1 Chloroflexota bacterium
CCGATGGGACACCAATGAACTTGCTCTGGCTCGGCTACGACGGCCTCGCCGTTCCCTACTCCGATGTTATTGCCGTGCTGCTGTACCAGCCGGCGCTCGACGCTCGTATCGCCCGCGCCTACGGCCGCGTTCCGCCCGGGGTTCGCGCCGTGGTCGTGACGGGCGCCGATGGCTACTGGCCCTCGCGCTGGGACGCTGATTGGCTGCGACGCAGGCTCGCAGACTGGCGTGGCCTTGCCCCCCAATCAACCGATCTGTGACCCGTTCGCTCCCATTTCGATCCGCCCCCTCGACCACCGCCCCCCTATACTAGCCCTGTCGCTCAGCGCGTCCCCCTGGTGCGCGTGTCAGCGATCTGTAACCCGCCTCGCTGGCACGCCCCTAGACCCGGGAGTAGACTGATGCAGGCGCTCGTCTGTCCGATCACCCGCGAGGTCGATGTTCTCGTCGCCATGCGGCGCGCCCACGAGCTTGCTGCCTCGCTCGACTTCGACGAGATCGACCGCACGAAGATCGAGATCGCCGTCCTCGAGCTCACCCGCAACATCCTCGCCCACGCCGGCTCTGGGGAGCTCCAGCTCGAGACAGTCTCCTCAAGTGACTGGCGCGGCATCGCCCTCGAGGCGCGCGACCACGGTCCCGGCATCGCCGATATTGAGCTCGCCATGCGTGATGGCTACAGCACGCGGCGATCGCGCTCGCTCGGCGCAGGCCTCCCCGGTGTCCAGCGCCTGATGGATACCTTCTCGATCGAGTCGACGGTCGGCGTCGGCACGTGCATCCGGGCGGTGAAGTGGCCTGCCCGCGGCCGTGCCCCCGGGCGCCCAGGAGGACGACGACCGTGAGTATTGAGTGGGGCGCGGTCTGCCGCGCCAAGCAGGGCCAGCAGACCTCTGGCGACACATACCTCGTGCACGACCAGGGCGCTGGCCGGACGCTGGTCTCGGTGATCGACGGGCTCGGCGGCGGTGAGGAGGCGGCCCGCGCCGCGCGTATCGCCGAGGCGCTCTACCGCGAGCGCGCCGACCACCCGCTCCAGGATCTTGTGCGGCAATCGCACACCGCCCTGCACGCCACGCGCGGCGCGGTGGCCTCGCTCCTGCGGCTCGACGAGCCCGGCCGCGCGATGACGTACGTCGGCGTCGGCAATATCGGGGCCCACGTCTATAGCCGGCAGCCGATCAAGCCGATCTCGAAGAACGGCATCCTCGGCTACCGCCTGCCCACGCTCCTGGAGCTGCGCTACTCCTATGAGCCGGGCGATATCTTCGTCCTCTTCAGCGACGGCGTCTCCAGCCAGTTTGGGCAGGACCCGCTGATCGACATTCGGCAGCCGCCACAGCAGGTCGCGGAGCAGATCCTCGCCCGCTACGGCAAGCACACGGATGACGCCACCGTGCTGGTCGTTCGTACGTCGTAAGGACCAGGTGGGCGCGAGTCCGTCCCTGGCTGCCCAAGTAGTACCGGTGTATCCTATGAGCACTCTACTCGCGCGCTGGCTCTCAGACTACCGTGACCTCCTGCTGCCGCGCTGGATGGCTGCGCTCGAGCGGAAGCTCGCGCCCGCCATGACCGCCGGTGCCCTTGCTGTCGACGACATGCCCGAGATCGTCCAGCACCCGGACGAGCAGCGCGTGCTGCTGGCCTCGATGTATGAAGGGCTCATCGACGCGGCCGGCGGTGACTACCAGCAGCTCGACGAGTGCCTGCGCCTGCTGCGCGCGCTTCGCACTACTCCCGGCGAGGACGAGCTTCCTCAGCAGCTCGCGCTGATCTTCCAGCTGCGCCGCGCCGCCACCGGCCTCATCTACGCGGGTCGCCACGCTGGCAACGGCCCCTCGCTGCCGCCCTACGACGAGCACGCGCTCTCCGAAGAGCTCGAGGAGCTGCTTGAGTACGTCGCCGTCACGTCCGCCAGCCGCTGGGTCTCTGCCGCCGCCGGCGTCTCGCGTGAGTTGCACGATACCAAGCTGCTCGTCGAGAGCCTCTACCGGGAGGCCGAGGCCACCGACCGCACCACCCTCCACGTCTCCAAGCTCAACGAGATCACCCAGGGCCTCACCGCCAGCCTCGACCCCGCCCAGCAGGTCGCGGTGGTCGGAGAGAAGCTCAAGCAGGGACTTGGCGTGGATGTGCTCCAGGTCTGGCTCTACAGCGAGCAGGCCGGTAGCCTGGACTTGGCCCGCGAGTGGGCCGATGCCGACGCTGCTGAGTTGCCGGCGCTCCGCATCGCCTCCGCGGACCCCGGCGATCTCGTGGCACGAGCCTTCCGCGATGCCGCCATGGTGCTGGAGCACGCGCCCGACGCCGCTGCTCAGGGGCCATGGTACCGCGCGTCCTTCGCCGTGCTCGCCATGCCGCTCGTCGCGCAGCGCCGCGTCACCGGCGTCATCGTGCTCCAGCAGCCCGAGGCTGGTATCCTCGAGGACCGCGCCGAGCAGGATTTCGTGCGCTCGGCCGCCTCGCAGACGGCCATCGCCCTCGAGAACGCCCGGCTCTACGACGAGGTCCGCAGCTTCAACGCGGTGCTTGAGCAGCGCATCGCCGAGCGCACCCAGGAGCTCCAGGTCGAGCGCGATATGCTCGAGACCCTCAACGAGATCGCCCTCGAGATCAGCTCGACCCTGGACGAGAACCTGCTGATGGATGGCTTGCTCGAGGCCCTCGCCAAGCTCGTCGGCGTCGAGCACGGCTCGATCATGCTGGTGGAGCGCGAGACCGAGCACCTCGTAGACCGCGCGGTGCTCGGCGAGAAGCGCGACGTCGGCTACACGCGGTTCCCCATTGGCCAGGGGGTTGTCGGATGGGTTGCCCAGCAGCGCAAGCCCGCGATGGTGGCCGACGTCAGCCAGGACGAGCGCTGGGTCGCCCCGCGCGACGACGAGGATGACCACAAGCGCCACGGCGCGATGATCTGCGTGCCGCTGATCGCCCACCACGAGCTCCAGGGCGTACTCGTCCTCTCGCACAACGAGCCGGGCTACTTCCGCGATGAGCACCTGCGCCTGCTCACTGCCTCGGCCAGCCAGATCGCGATCGGCATCCATAATGCCCAGATCTACAAGGAGGTCGAGCAGCAGCTCATGCACCGCTACGAGATGCAGCGGCGCCAGGAGGAGGCGGCCAGCCAGAGCGCGGCCATCCTCCAGAGCCTCTCGGACGGCGTGATCGTGTGCGACGCCTACGGCAGCGTGCTCACCGTCAACCTCGCCGCCGAGCGCATCCTCGAGCGCCCGATCGAGGAGCTCGTCACCTGGCAGCTTCCCGAGCTGCTTAAGCGCCTGCTGGGGCGGCGCGCCGCCGAGCTGCCGGTGGAGGAAATGCTGGCCCACCCGCGCGATGAGCACGATGAGCCGCGCACTGTCTCGGCCACCTTCCAGGTCGCGAACCGGGTGCTCAGCGCCACGCTCGACCCGGTGCTCTCCACGAAGGGCGGCCTCGTCGGCGCCGTGGCAGTGTTCCGCGACATCACGCGCGAGGTTGAGTCAGACCGGCTCAAGACCGAGTTCATCGGCACGGTGTCGCACGAGCTCCGCACGCCGATGGCGGCGATCAAGGGTTTCACGCAGCTGCTGGCCATGGGCAGCCTCGGCGCCCTCAACGACACGCAGAAGGAGTTCCTCGGCATCATCCAGACCAACGCCGAGCGCATGATAGCAATCATCAACGACCTGCTGGATATCACGAAGATCGAGACCGGCAGCGTCGAGCTGGATATGCGCCCGCTGCACATGGCCGAGTCGCTCAGCAGCGTGCTCCTGGAGCTCCAGCCGAAGGTTCAGGATCGCGAGCAGGAGCTGGCGGTGGGCATCCCGCCCGGCCTGCCGCTGGTGCATGCCGACGCCAAGCGCTTCAACCAGATCCTGCTGAACCTGATCTCGAACGCGGTCAAGTACACGCCGCGCGGCGGGAGGCTGGCCGTCGAGGCGCGCGAGGTCACGGCGGAGGTAGTGCCGGAGCCGCTGCGCGAGGGGCTTCGCCCGGGGCGCTATGTGCAGATCGAGGTGCGCGACACAGGGGTGGGCATCGCGCCGGAGGAGCTGGAGAAGATCTTCGAGCGCTTCTACCGCACCGAGAACCCGCTCAAGGTGGAGGCCGGCGGTACGGGGCTCGGGCTCTCGCTGGTCCGCCCGCTGCTGAAGCTGTTCGGCGGCCGCATCTGGGTTCGCAGCACCGTCGGTGAGGGCAGTGTGTTCACGTTTGTGGTGCCGGCGGCGTAGGGTGCCGTCACCCCCCCTTCATTCCCCCCGCCCCCGTTCCGTGCTATGATCAGTTTATGGCCCGATCGCTACAGCGCACTAGCCTCCGCTGCGCCCAGCCGTTCCGGTGGATCGCCCGGGCTCTCGCTGTGTGCCTGGCCGTCCTTGCCCTGGCCGCCGCCACGCTCTGGGCGAGCATGGAGCTCCCTGCGCCCGACCACCTGCGCGCCCGAGCCGCCCTCGGCAGCACCCGCATTCTAGACCGCCACGGCCGCCTGCTCTACGAGGCCCCCGACCCGCTCGGCAACGCCCGCCGCCCCGTGCCGCTCGACGAGATTCCGCTCGTCTTGCGTCAGGCCACCGTCGCCGTCGAGGACGCCGGCTTCTATCAGAACCCCGGCGTTGATGCGCGCGGCATCCTGCGCGCCGCCTGGCAAAACCTCCGCGCAGGTCGCGTCGTCGCCGGGGGATCCACCATCACCCAGCAGCTCGCCCGCGGCTTCCTCCTCGAGCCTGGCGCCGCCCAGGACCAGTCCATCGTCCGCAAGCTGCGCGAGGCTACCCTGGCGCTCAAGCTCACCGCCGCCTACCCCAAGGACGAGATCCTCGCGCTCTACCTGAACCAGACCTACTACGGCGGCATGAGCTTCGGCGTCGAGGCCGCGGCCCGCACCTTCTTCGGGAAGCCCGCCCGCGAACTCAGCCTCGCGGAGGCGGCCCTCCTCGCTGGGCTGCCCCAGGCTCCTTCGCGCTACGAGCCGCGCGCCAGCCCGGAGGCTGCCCTCGTACGCCGCGCCGAGGTGCTCGACGCTATGCTGCGCGCCGGCTACATCACTGAAGGTCAGGCCAGCGACGCCCGCGCTGAGCCGCTGACCCTCGCCGGCGATGCCCCGCCCCGCGCGCCGCACTTCGTCCTCTTCGTGCTCGAACAGCTCGCCGCCGAGCTGGGGCCCGACGCCGTCGCCCGCGGCGGCCTCACCGTCACTACCACACTCGACCTCGGCCTCCAGGATCACGCCCAGGAGGCCCTGCGCCGTCAGATAGCGCTCCTCAGCCGACCCGGCGCCGGGGTCTCCGACCACCGCGCACGCAACGGTGCCGTCGTCGCCCTCGACCCTGCCGATGGCGCGATCCTGGCGATGATCGGCAGCCCCGATTTCGCCGACGCTGCGGCCCAGGGCCAGGTCAACGCCGCCCTGGCTCGCCGCCAGCCCGGCTCGGCCATCAAGCCGCTCACCTACGCCGCTGCCCTTGAGCGCGGCTGGACGCCCGCTACCACGATCCTCGATGTGCCCACATCCTTTCCGACTCGCGAGGGCGCCCCCTACGCACCGCAGAACTACGACCGCGCGTTCCACGGGCCGCTCTCGCTCCGCGAGGCGCTCGCGACCTCCTCCAATGTCGCCGCCGTCCGCACCCTGGAGGCCGTTGGTATCCCGGCGCTCCTTGACGTCGCCGATCGCCTCGGCGTCGAGTCGCTCGGCCGCGACAGCGCCCGCTACGGCCTGGCCCTCACCCTCGGCGGCGGCGAGGTCACGCTGCTCGAGCTCACCGCCGCCTATGCGGCTCTCGGCAACGGCGGCCGGCGCGTGACGCCCTACGCCATTCTCGCGGTCGATACTCTCTCACATGCCACCGTGTTCCCCATCTCCCGGGGTAGGGAGAGGGGGCCAGGGGGTGAGGGCGATCCGCGCCCACAGGTCCTCCCCCCGCCCGTCGCGTACCTGATCGCCGACATCCTCAGCGACCCCTACGCCCGCATGCGGGCCTTCGGTGCCGGCGGCGTGCTCGACATCGGCCGCCCCGCCGCGGTCAAGACCGGCACCACCACCGACTGGCGCGACAACTGGACGCTGGGCGTCACGCCGGACCGCGCCGTGGGCGTGTGGGTCGGCAACGCCGACGGCCGCCCGATGGAGCAGGTCAGCGGTATCAGCGGCGCCGGCCCGGTCTGGCGTCAGGTGATGGTCGCCGCCCATCGCGGTCTGCCGCCGCGCGCCTTCCCCCGCCCGCCCGGCATCGTCGAGCTTGCGGTCTGTGCCGAGGGCGGTATGCTCCCCTCACCCGTCTGCCCAGCCACCCGCCCCGAGCGCTTTGTCGCCGGCACGGAGCCCACCCGCCCAGACGACACGCACGTCGCGCTGCGCGTGGACCCGGTGCTCGGCTGCCTCGCGCCCGACTCCTACCCGCCCGAGCGCGCCGCCTCGCGCATCTTCCGCCGGCTTCCGCCCGAGGCCGAGCTCTGGGCGCTCGAGCAGGATATCCCGCGCCCTCCCCGCGCCGTCTGCCCGCCCCTGTCGGCCGGTGGCCCGCCGCCCAGCGCCGGCGGTCCGTCGTCGCCCAGCAGCCCATCGCCATCGGTTCGTGGCCCCGCCGCGCCCCGGCTCCTCGCCCCCGCCCCCGGCGCCGCGTTCGCTCTCAGCCCCGGCGTCCCGCCCGAGCGCCAGCGTATCGAGCTCCTGGCAGCTGCGCCGGCGGACACGGCTTCGCTGACGATCTACCTGGACGATGCGCCCATCGCGACCTTCGACCGCCCCCCATACCGCGCGCTCTGGCAGCTCCGCCCCGGCCGCCACCGCGCCCGCGTCGAGGCCCGCGACTCCCGCGGTATCATAGCCCGGAGTGAGGAGGTCATCTTCGACGTCCAGTGAGAACGTGAGGCATCTGTGGAGCTCGGTACGATCCTGCTGCTCGCGGCCGCGGCAGCCATCCACGCGTCGTGGAACCTGCTCTCCAAGCAGGCGATCGACAAGCAGGTGTTTCTCTGGCTCGTGGCTGTGGCCGCCGGGCCGCTCTTCCTCGTGCCCGCGGTGCTCAGCTACCGGCCAATCAGCCCGGTCGGCTGGGGCTTCGTGCTGGTCTCCGGTGCGCTCCAGGCGCTGTACACGTTGACCCTCGGCCGCGCCTACCAGCAGGGCGACCTGTCGCTCGTCTACCCGCTCGCCCGCGGCAGCGCCATCCTCGCCGTCACGCTCCTCGGCGTGCTCGTCCTCGGCGAGACTCTCGCGCCCCTCGGCGCGCTCGGCATCGGGCTGGTCGTCGCCGGCCTCTATACCGTCAACCTGCGCGGCCTCGACCGCGACAGCCTCCTCGGCCCCCTGCGCGGCCTGCGTGAGCCGGCCGCCACCACCGCGCTCATCACCGGCATGGTGATCGCGTCGTACGCCGCCGTCGATAAGGTCGGCGTGACGCACGCGCCGCCGTTCGTCTACGTGTACCTCGGCCTGGTTGTCTGTGCCGTGATCCTGGCGCCGGTGATCCTTCGCCGCCACTCGGCTGTGGCCGCCGAGTGGCGCGGCGGGCGCCTGCGCATCCTGGCCGTGGCCGCGATGAACCTCGGCGCCTACACCCTGGTCCTTATCGCCATGCAGCGCAGCCAGGTCAGCTACGTGGCCTCGGTGCGCGAGATGTCGGTGGTCTTCGCCGCTGTGCTCGGCGGGGTAGTGCTGCGCGAGCCGTTCGGCCGCCAGAAGGTCGCCGGCGCGCTCCTGATCTTCGCCGGGGTCGCGGCTATTGCGCTCTCAAGGGGGTAACGATGGTGCTGCGCTCCGCCGCCTTCAGACTCGCCCTGCTGCTCGCCGCGCTCCTCGCTGCGTGCGGTGCGTCCCCGTCTGCCGTCCAGCCCACCCTCGCGCCGCCCCAGTCCACGGCGACCCCGCTGCCCACGCCACTGCCGACCGAGCCCCCCACGCAGCCACCTCCGACCACGGCCGCTGCGCCATCCCCGTCGCCGTCTCCTGTGGAGGAAATATACCTCCTGCCCGCCCCGCTCATCGTGCTCACCCCGGCCGGAATCGAACGCCTCGACGCCACCGCGCGCTCACTCGCTCCTGTGGTGCGCCCTACGGGCGGCGCGGCCATCACGCAGTTCGACGTCTCGCCCGCCGACGGCTCCATCGTCTACCGCGTCGAGCAGGGCGGCGCCGCATCTCTGCGCCGCGTTGCCTCCGACGGCACGGGCGATACCGAGCTCCTGGCGGGCGACGCCTCGGCCCCGCGCGTCTCACCCGACGGCTCCCAGGTGGCTGTGCGCCTCGCACCTACCGGCGAATCGGACACGGTCGCCCTCGCCGGGGTCTTCCTCGTGCCCACCGCGGGCGGCGCGCCACAGCTCCTCCAGGCCGACGACCCGCCCCCCGACCCGGCCCAGCCCGCCCTGCTCGCCGGGCTGGCCTTCGAGCCGCTCGCCTGGTCCCCCGATGGCACGCGCCTGCTGCTCACTACCGTCCTGCCCGGCGGAGACTACTGCGGCATGGCAGTTAAGGAGCTCGCCACCGGCGTGCTCGTCGCGATCTCCCCCCAGGGTGCGCTCGTGGACTGCGGCCGCGGAACCTGGAGCCAGGATGGGACGTCGATCATCATGACGCTGCAGGATCCCGGCGCGAGCGCCGCGCGCCTTCCCGGCCTCTGGCGAGCCGACCCGGCCACCGGCGCGGTCACGCTGTTCCTGCCGGAGATATCCGATGGGTCGCCGGCGATCTACGCGGCGGCGCGCGAGGTCATCGGCGAGCTCCGCGTCTTTATCGCGCTGGCGCCTGCCGGCTACGACCCGCTCGCCTACCCGCCGCCGTTGCTGGAGTTCGCCATGGCCCGCGCTGCTCCCGATGGCTTAGCCCCGTCCGAGCGGCTCCGCCCCGACACGCACCTGCTCTACGAGGCGCTCTGGGCCCCCGACGGCAGCGGTGCGGTCGCACTCGTCGCGTCCGGTGGCGAGGACCCCGATGGAGCGGCGCTGCTCTGGCTTCCCGCCGACGGAAGCCCGCCTGTCATGCTGCCCATCACTCCAGCTCAGCCGATGCAGTTCGCTTGGGGAGGTTCGGAGGTGTAGTCACCTCCGGGAAAGAAGAACACCATGAACAATCGACATACTCTTCTTCGCCCGCGCGCCCTCGCCATCCTGCTCGTCGCGCTGCTCATCCTCGTGGCCGGCGGCCTCGCCGCGCCCCTGGCGTTGAGCGGCCCCGCCGTGGTCAGCGTTACCCCGCCGGACGGCGAGCGCGCCGCGAACCCTCAGGCGCCCATCCGCATCGTGTTCAGCCAGCCTGTGCGCCCAGATTCCGTCCAGCGCGGCGTGACGCTCGACCCGCCCGCGGAGTTCACGGTGGCGATGGACGGCCCCGCGGCCGCGCTCATTCGTCCCGCCGGCGGCCTGCTCTACGGCGCTGAGTACCGCCTCACGGTCGGCCCCGGCGTCCAGAACCTGCTCGGGCGCGCGCTTGCCGCCCCCGCCGCTGTCGCCTTCGCCACCGCGCCCTTCGTCACTGTCTCGTCCTTCGGCCCGGCCGACGCCGCATCCAACGTGCCCCTGCGTGCGCCGGTCACCGTCGAGTTCGCCCTGCCCGTCCTCCCCGCCGACGCGGTGGCCGCGGCTGCCGAGGATCCGCGCCGGGCTGACGCGCTGCCCCAGCCGCTCACGCTCCAGCCCGTCGGCGGGCAGCCCGTCCCTGGCGTCGGCCGCTGGCTCTCGCCGACGCTGTTCGGCTTCTACCCCGAGCACCCGCTCGAGTCCGCCACCACCTTCGCGGCCACTCTGCGCGCCGACCTCACCCCCGACGGCGCGGCTCGCCTTGAGCGCCCGCTCTCCTGGCAGTTCACCACCGAGGCGCCGCTGCTGGTGGACGCGCGCCCCTTCGATGGCGACGAGGAGGTTCCCGCCGATGCTCCACTCGAGATCCGGCTCCACGAAGACGTCGATATCCCCTCGGCCGGCGCAAACTTCACGCTTGTCGAGGCCAGGACCGGCGCGGCCGTAGCCGGTACGGTCGAGCCGACTGACGGTGGCTTCCGCTTCCGCCCCGCCGCGCCCCTCACGCGCGCCGCCCGCTACGAGGCCCGACTCGCACCCGGTATCCGCACCAAGGCCGGCCGGCCGCTCAACAACCAGCCGCTCTCGTGGCAGTTCCAGACGATCGGTGATCTCGCGGTGATCCAGGTCGAGCCGCCGCCCGAGGCTACCGAGGTGCTGACAGTCACGAACCGCATCAGTGTGCGCTTTAACCACCCGGTCGTCGCTCTCACCGATGTCGCCGGCCAGGACGCGCTACCTACGCCCCTCCAGATCGACCCGCCGCTCGCCGCCGAGGGACGCTGGCTCGACACCAGCACCTTCGTCCTCTCGCCCACCGCCGGGCTCGACCCCGCAACGCGCTACACCGTGCGGGTCGCCCCGGGCCTGGCCGACCAGACTGGCGGGACGCTGCCGCGCGAGTACGCCTGGAGCTTCAGCACCATCCAGCCGCTGGTCCTCGAGACCCACCCGGCCACCTCCTACGCCGCGCCCACCGACACGGTCCAGGTGATCTTCAACCAGCCGATGGACGTCGCCGGCCTCCGGTCGGCCTTCGCGCTCCTTCGCCGCGACACCGACCAGCGCGTCGATGGCACGCTCACGGTCCAGGGCCACGTTGCCTCCTTCGCGCCCGCCGCCCCGCTCGACCGCGGCGCTGAGTACGATGTCACGGTGGCCTCCGGCGCGCCGAGCGCCAACGGTCGCGGCGCGCTCCAGGGGAACACTGCCATCACCTTCCGCGTTGCGCCCCTGCCGGCCCTCTCGGGCTCCGAGCCGCCCGCCGGGGCCCGGCGCGCCGACCCCGGCGGCAGCGTCACGCTCACCTTCAGCACCCCCATGGACTGGTCCTCGGTCATCCGCAACCTGGCGATCGAGCCGCGGCCCACCGAGGTCTACTCCTCGACTAACGAGAATCAGCTCTACCTCTACGTCACGCTCGCACCCGAGACCGACTACCGCGTCACGGTTGGCGCGGCGGCCCGCGACCCCTATGGCGTGGCGCTCGGCCAGGACGCATCGGTGACCTTCCGCACCGCCCCGCTCCCACCCTCGCTCGCCACCGTCGGCGCGTTCCGCAGCGGCGCCTACAACGCCAACGTCCCGGTGCGTGTCCCGATCCAGGCCGTCAACCTGCCCGAGGTGCGCTACCGCCTCTTCCGTGTCGCCCCCGAGCAGGGCGCGCTCCTCATCAGCGACTACGAGGCCTGGCGCACCTTTCAGCCCGGCGACGCTACCCTCGTCGCCGAGGCCGCCCTGCCCGTCGGCGGCGAGCGCAATCGCGCCCGCATCGAGCTGATCGAGCTCGGCCGGCTCGACCCCGGCCTCTACTACGTCGAGCTCCAGGGCGCCGACCAGTCCGGGCCGCTCAAGGATGTCGCCGATCGCCAGGTGATGGCTGTCAGCCCCTACGCGCTCACGCTCAAGCGCGCCCCCGGCCAGCTCCTCGTCTGGGCCGTGGACCTCGCCACCGGCAGGCCCGTCCCCGACCTGCCGCTCGTCGCGAGCTGGTACGACTATGAGACGAGCCGCCTCCAGCAGATAACCCAGCTCGGCCGCACCGGCTCCGACGGCGTGCTCGACGCATCCTACGACGAGGCTCACCCCTACGCCCAGATCTATCTCTGGTCGGCCGACGGCGGCCCGCTGACGTTTGCCACGACCGACTGGAGCGGCGGCATCTCGCCCTACGACTTCGCCTTGCCGGCCGACCAGGTCGCGCCCGAGCTCGTCGGCAACCTCGCCACCGACCGGCCGATTTACCGCCCCGGCCAGAGCGTCCACCTGCGCGGCGTGCTGCGCCGGGTCGAGCAGGGCGCCTACACGCTCCCGCCCGCCGGTAGCCTCGCGCACATCAACGTCACCGACACCCAGGGCAACGCGGTCCTCTCAACGACTCTTCAGCTCAGCGAGTTCGGCACCTTCAATACTACCCTGCCGATCGCCCCCGGCGCGCCGCTCGGCTCCTACGGCATGAGCGCGGCCCTCGACGGCGCGGCCGTCAACGTCCCCTCGGTCTACGGCTCGTTCACCGTCGCTGAGTACCGCAAGCCGGCCTTTGGAGTCACGGTCTCGCCCCCCGCGCCGGATCTGATCCAGGGCGACCAGCTCGCGTTGGACGTGCGGGCGGCCTACTTCACCGGCGGCGCCCCCGCCAACGCTCCTGTCCGCTGGCGGCTGCTCTCCGCGCCGGCCTCATTCGCCAGCGAGACTGCGCCAGGCTTCAGCTTCGAGCGCTTCGACGACGCCGACCTCTGGTACCGCTACGACGGCCGCCCGCCCACCTACGACTTCGGCGAGCTGCTGGCCGAGGGCAGTGCTCAGACCGATGCCCAGGGCCGCTTCCGCCTGACCCTCACGCCGGACCAGTATGCCCGCGCCGAGACCGCCGGCCGCGCCCGCGCCCTCACGATCGACGTCGAGGTCTCGGATGTGGACGGCCAGGTGATCGCCGCGCAGGGTGCCGTCACCCTCCACCCCGCCGCCTTCTACGTCGGCGTGCGCCCCGAGGGCTA
>JBDLTZ010000138.1:0-42637 GCA_039805565.1 Chloroflexota bacterium
GCCGGGCGGGGACTCCAGTCCCCATTGATGATACCGAACGACGCCTGCTCGTGAAGCGGGTTCCGCTCGTACTGCTGCCAAGGCACGGCGTAGTTGAGGTTCCAGAGGAACATGCCGCCCATCCAGGGCGACCACTCGCGCCGCGCGATCTCGAAGGCGCGGACGATCCACTCGGCCTGCATCTCGTACGAGATCTGGTTGCCAAACTCGTAGCCACGGGTGTTGTTGCGCGTGGCCCAGCCGAACTCCGTCACCCACATCTTCTTGTCGCCGAGGCCGCTCTGGACAGCCAGCACACGGTAGTCCTCGGCGCGCCGGAAGTAGAACTCCCGGCTACTGACGAAGTTCGGGCCAGGGCCGGGGCGATCGGGCCACATGGTGTCCGGCGGGTTCGAGGTGCCCCCAGTGTGGATGCCGATGATATCGACGCTCTGGCGGAAGCGCGGGTCGGCGAACATCTGGCGGAAGAACGCCAGATCGCTGATCGCCAGGTCCGGCCGGTTGGTCTCGGTGGTGGCGGGCGGGCCTGAGACAACGATCGCGGCGGGGTCGTTGGCCTTGATGGCCTGCGAGCCGGCCACGAGCACTTCCATGTAGAGCCCGGCGTCCGCCACCCGGCCGCCGTTCTCCACGGCCAGGTTCTGCTCGTTCCAGATCTGGTACGCGCCGACCTTCCCCTTGTAGCGCTTGGCCATCTCGCCCATGAAGTAGGCGAACTGCGGGATATTGGCGCGGTTGGGCAGCCCGTTGCGGCCGTTATCGGTAGCCCAGCTCGGGGCAGCCACCACGCTGATGAAGAGCTTCACGCCGGCGTCGTTGGCGTCGCGCACGATGTCGTCGAGCTCGGCCCAGTAGATCGCGCCCGAGCGGTCGTGCAGGTCCATCCAGCGCACCTGCTGGCGGATCCAGCCGAAGCCGGCGTTGCGCGTGAGCTGGAGCACGCGCTTGCGGTCCTGCCACTCGGAGGGGTCGTTGTACAGGTGGGCGTTGAAGCCGTAGGCGAAGTCGCCCCTGGGGGCCGGGTTGGCGGGCGGCTGGCCGGGTGTGAAGGCCGGGTTGCCCTGGTGCCTGGCGTCGCGGTACTCGTTGCCGAGCAGGCCGAGCAGGACGCGGTACTGCGGGTTGGCCTCGTTCGGGTGCCACTCCATGCGCTGGCGCTCGAAGTACTGCACCCAGTAGGTCTGCCCATCGGCCTTGTTGACCTCCTGGAACTGCTCAGAGAGCGGGCGACCGAACGCGGCGAGACCGCCGTTGTTCAGCCAGAAGCTGCGGAAGGGGGCCGGGCCATTGCGCAGGGTCTGCTTGGTGAACTCGTCCCAGGTGCCGTCACCGGGGTTGGCCACATCCTGGAACGCGGCCTCGCCCTCGCGGCCCTTGGCGAGCTGCGCGCCCATCAGGCGCCCGAGCACGTAGAACTGCGTGCCGGCGTTCTCGGGGTGCTCCTCAAGGACGGCGCGCTCGAAGTACTGGACGCGGTAGAACTCGCCGGGGTTGGTGAAGCTCTCCTCGATGAACGGCTGCGAGATCGGGTACCCCAGCACGAACAGCGCGTTGGGTGTCCGCCGCCAGAACTGCTCGAAGCCGTTCATGGCGGTGTAGCCCGTGTTGGGAAAGAACTGCGAGCTGTAGGGCGGGAGCGTGTCAGGAACCTGCTCTGGGCTGCGGGCCAACGCGCGCGTGGTCTGGGGCCAGGCGACAAGCCCGGCGAGCACGGCCACGAGCAGCGCGACTGACGATAGGGTGCGTGCGAAGGTGCGGGTCCGCATCGTTCTCATCTCTCCTCAACGTACTACTACAGCTTCTGCGGTGGAACTCGACCTCTACCGCGATTATAGTTGGGGTTCCTGAGGCGCCGCTGATACACCGCTGATCGGTCGGTTACCGATCGATGAACGATGAACGCCGAGCAGCTCCGGCACAAGAACATCAGCAGCGGCCGACGCCGGTCAAGCTGTTCAAGCAATGGCGGGGGTTCTAGGCGCCGAGGACGATACGCATGATGCCGTATCGTAGGCGGGCGTATTGTAGCGAGGGGCTGGGGGGACGTCAAATGCGGTTCAGGGCTCGATCCTGACGGTCTCGGGGGGCTGCTCGCGGGGCTCTGGGCCGGGGGAGGTGCCGGGCGTGGGCGGGGGCGTCCGGGCGGCGGTAGCCTGGCGCTGCTCACCGCTGGCGCGCAGGTAGACGTAGTGCGAGACCGAGGCGATCACGCCGGCCACCGGGATGCCGAACAGGATACCCCAGCCGCCGGCCACGGCCCCGCCGACGAGCAGGGCGGCGAACACCAGCAGCGGGTGGAGCCCGATGATCTGCCCGACGAGGCGCGGCATGACGACGTTGAACAGCACCTGCTGGATGATGATCAGGCCGGCGAGGACCGGCAGCAGACGGGAGGGCGCCTCGACCACCGCGATGAAGGCGGGCGGGATGAGCGCGAAGATTCCGCCGACGAGCGGGATGAGCACCAGCAGGCCCGAGAGCACGCTGGCGAGCGCGACGTCGTTGAGGCCGACGACCCCCATGACAATCGCCGTTGCCATGCCGTAGAGCAGCGAGTTGAGCAGCTGCGCGCGCAGGAAGCCGCCGAAGGTGCGGTCCACAATCTCGAAGAAGGTGCGCGTCTCCTCGCGCAGGTTGGTGGGCATGATACGTAGGATCTGCTCGCCGACGCGCGGCCCGTCGAGGGTGATATAGAAGCTGAGGATGAGCACGAGCGAGACATTGAAGACCAGGGTGGCGAGGCTGCCGGCGATCCCCAGCGACTGCTGGATGGCGGTGCTGCCGATGCTCGCGGCCTGCTCAGCCAGGGCGGTGGGCTGCACGATGGTGGTGAGGTCGCCGCGGAAGCCGAGCCGCCGCAGGCTCTCCTGGAGCGCCGCAGTCCAGCCCGCGAGGGTCTCCACGCCGCCGGGCATCGCAGTGGTGAGGCCGGTGAGCTGCGGCCCGATGGCCGGCACCAGCGCCAGGATAATCACGAGGAGGAGAGCGAAGAGGGCCAGGTAGACCAGCAGCACCGCCAGCGCGCGCGAGACGTGCCACTCGGGGACGGCCGCGAGGCCGGCGCGGGTATCGGGTCGGCGCGTCAGTAGGGGGAGGCTGAGGCCAGTGACCCAAGCGACGACCGGCTGGAGCACGAGCGCGATGAGCCACGCCAGGCCGAAGAGGAGCAGGGGCGAGGCGAGGAACCCGATCACGACGAACAGCCGCTCCGCCAGGAACACCGCGGCGGCGATCACCAGGAGCCAGAGGGCGACACGTTGCAGCCGATCGTGGGACATCGTTGTTCCATTCAAGAGCGGGCGTTCACGGCGCACACCGCGCGCGTTGCGCCTCACCCCGGCGCCGACGACCATTGCATCTCTATTCTACACCCGAGAGGGATCTCAGTTCAACCGTGGCCCCTCTCTCTGCCGCGGGAGAGGGAAGAATTGCCCACTGTGCGCTTCAGCCGGCCGCGAGTGCGACGGTGGCGAGGGGCGTATACACCGGCCCGCCGGGGCGCAGCTCGCTGCGGAAGAGGGTGACGTGCTCGGTGGTCCAGAGGGAGGCATCGGGCGGGGGGAGCGCGCGCAGGCGATCGGCGAGCGCGGCTACCTCGGCGCGAGGGGCGTCGCGGCGCACGCGGCCGATGGTGAGGTGCGGCTTGAACGGGCGGTCCTCGGGGGGGATGCCGAGCGGGGCGATCGCGGCGGTGACGGCGCCGGCCACCTGCGAGAGCTCCGCGACCTGGCCAACGAGGCCGACCCAGAGCACCTGCGGCAGACCACGCGGCGGGAACGAGCCGGCGGGGGCCAGCTGGAGCACAGGCGCCGGACGGCCTGCGAGAGCCCCCGCGAGCGCGGCCGCGAGCGGGCCGACGCGGGCCTCGTCGATGTCGCCGAGGAAGCGCAGGGTCAGGTGCATCGCGTCGGGAGCGACCCACTTCACCGGCGGCCGACCGGGGCGCAGGGCGGACTGTGCGGCCACGAGCGCTTCCTTGACGTGGGGCGGGAGCTCGGCGGCGATGAACAGGCGGTAGGGCATTCGAGTCCTGAGTGCTCAGTGCTGAGTGCTCAGTGCTGAGTTGCGGTCTGCCAGACTACTCGGGCGGGATGTCGTGTCCGGCGGCGAAGAAGGCCTGGCTATCGAGCGCATCCGCGCCGGCGGCGGGGTGCGCGCGAAGGTAGCTGCCGTCAGGGAGCAAGATCCGTGCGCGGATGTTGTCTCCGAGGTAGACCTGGAGCATGGCGTAGGTCTGCACTACGAGCGCCTGGTCCTCGATCGGGAAGAGGGTCTCGACGCGCCGGTCCAGATTGCGGCTCATCAGGTCGGCGCTGCCGAGGTAGACCTCGGGCTCACCGCCGTGGTCGAAGCCGTTGTCGAAGTAATAGACGCGGCTGTGCTCGAGGAAGCGGCCGACGACGCTGCGGACAGTGATGTTCTCGCTCAGGCCGGGGACGCCGGGGCGCAGGCAGCAGACTCCGCGGACGATCAGGTCGCAGCGGACGCCCGCCTGGGAGGCGCGGTAGAGCAGCCGGGTCATGCGCGGGTCCACGATCGCGTTGCACTTGAAGATCAGGCGGCCGCCGCGGCCCTGGCGGGCGTGCTCGATCTCGCGCTCGACCAGCTCGGTGAGCGAGTCGCGCAGGTTGACGGGGGCCACGAGCAGCTTGCGGTAGGTGCGCTGGCGCGAGTAGCCGGTGAGGAAGTTGAACAGGTCTGAGACGTCGGCGCCGATGTCATCGCGGCTGGTGAGCAGGCCCATGTCGGTGTAGATGCGGGCGGTGGTGGCATTGTAGTTGCCCGTGCCGAGGTGCACGTAGCGGCGCAGGCCGTCCTGCTCGCGGCGCACCACCAGCGCCAGCTTGGCGTGTGTCTTGAGCCCCACCAGGCCGTAGACCACGTGGACCCCGGCGCGCTCGAGCTGGCGGGCCCAGATGATGTTGTTCTCCTCGTCGAAGCGCGCCTTGAGCTCCACCAGCACCGTCACCTGCTTATCCTGCTCGCGGGCGTGCATCAAGGCGCGGACGATCGGCGAGTTCGAGCCGACGCGGTAGAGGGTCTGCTTGATCGCCAGGACGTCGGGGTCCTCGGCGGCCGCTTCGATCAGATCCACAACCGGGCGGAACGAGTCGAAGGGGTGGTGGAGCAGGATATCCTGCTGGCGGATGGCCGCGAAGATCTCGGGGCCGGTGCGGGCGCTGCGGAGCACCGGGGGCGTAGCTGGGTAGAAGGGCAGATCCTTCAGATCCGGGCGGTCCAGACGAGTGAGCGCCATCAGGTCGGCAAAGCCGAGCGGGCCGCGCCCCTCGTACAGATCCTCCGGCGTGAGCTTGAGGTTGGCGAGCAGCAGGTCGCGGATGCGCTGCGGCATGTCGTGCTGAACGTTGAGGCGCACCACCGCCCCGAAGCGCCGCTGGCGGACCCCCTGCTCGATCGTGCGGAGCAGGTCGGCGGCCTCCTCCTCCTGGATCTCCACATCGGCGTTGCGGGTGATGCGGAAGGTGTAGCTCTCGATCACCTGCTCGCCGGGGAACAGCGCGGCGACGTTGGCGGCGATCACCTGCTCGAGCCAGGTGAAGCAGTGGCGGCGCTCGGGCGGGATGTGCTCGGGGCTGTCGCAGCCGTCGCCGCTGATCGGCACGAGGCGCGGCAGGACGGCGGGCACCTTGACGCGCGCGAAGAGTTCGCCCTCATCGGGGTCCTTGATGACGACGGCCAGGTTCAGGCTGAGGTTCGAGATATGCGGGAAGGGGTGGGAGGGGTCGAAGGCCAGCGGCGTGAGGACCGGGAAGACCTCGCGCTCGAAGGTGCGCGTGAGCGCCTCGCGCTGGGCCTGGCTGAGCTGGTGGTAGTCCAGGATGTGGATGCCCTCAGCGCACAGCTTGGGCTGGATGTCGTCGAGCCAGAGGTCGCGCTGCTGATCCATCATCGGCGTGACGACGCGGCGGATGGCGGCGATCTGCTCGGCGGGAGTCGTGCCGTCGGGCGAGACGCTGCGGACGCCCGCGGCGACCTGCTGCTTGAGGCCGGCGACGCGGATCATGAAGTACTCGTCGAGGTTGGTGGCGTAGATCGAGAGGAACTTGACGCGCTCGAGCAGCGGGTTGCGCTGGTCCTGTGCCTCCTCGAGCACGCGGCGGTTGAACTCGAGCCAGCTCAGCTCGCGGTTGAAGAAGGAGGCGCTCTCGCTCAGGCTTGGCATAGTGCTCTGAGAATCGTCAATACGATCGGCAACCAGCATGGCGTGCCGCCTCCCAAGTATAGCGTTGCAGGAGTTAAGGAGGCATTATTGTAGCATCACGTGTTGTTATGGACAAGACACGGGGAGCCGTATTTGACTCGCGCCCGGCCCCCGCCTATACTGCCACCCTGTGAAGCGACCACTCTACCGCCGCCTGCGCCTGCTGCTGCCCACGGCGGCCCTGCTCTCCCTCGCGCTCGCGGCCTTCGCCTGGCTCGACAACCAGGTCAACCGCGGCGTGACCTTCGCGCCCACGCCGCCCCCGACCAGGTGGGCGGACGTCCCGCCGCTCGGCGTGAACGCCTACAACATCCAGTTCGAGCCGGACCCGGCCGCCGTGTCGCGCACCCTGGAGCTGGCGCGCGACATGGGCGCGCGCTTCGTGCGGATCCAGATGCCGTGGGACGACGTCGAGATCCATGGCAAGGGCGATTTCGTGGACCGGCGCAACGAGCCGCCGCGCGACGCGTGGGAGAAGTACGACTTCATCGTGGCGGAGGCCGAGCGGCTTGGGCTGGAGCTGATCGTGCGGATCGACCGCGCGCCGCAGTGGGCCCGCCCGAACGACTTCGCCGACCCAAAGTTCCAGGCCGGCCTGCAGGAGAACCCGGACTCGACCGGGCCGCCGGAGAACTACCAGGACTACGCCGACTTCGTGGCCGCCGCTGTGGCGCGCTACCGGGGGCAGGTGCGCTTCTTCCAGATCTGGAACGAGCCGAACCTGGCCTACGAGTGGAGCTGGCGCATCCCCGAGCCGGAGCGCTTCGCTGAGCTGCTGCGTCTGGCCGCGGCGGCCGCCCGCAAGGCCAACCCCGAGGCGGTCATCCTGTTCCCTAGCCTCTCGCCCACCGACGGCAAGGAGCCGCGCAAGGCGCCGATGAGCGAGCTGGAGTACCTGGACCGGGTGTACCGGGCCGGCGCCGCGGCGTCCTTCGACATTATGTCTGCCCAGGCCTACGGGCTCGGACAGCCGCCCGAGGAGAACCGCTACGTCCGGCTACGGTGGAGCCCGCGCGAGCCGCTGAAGGACCTGGACCGACCGATCGACAGCCGCATCGACGTCTCGCGCGTCGTGATGCTGCGCGAGGTGATGCTGCTGCACGGCGACGGGGACAAGGCGGTGTGGATCAGCGAGTTCGGCTACAACAGCGCGCCGGAGAGCGTGCCCGAGCCGGCGCGCAGCAACTGGGGGCCGCCGGTCTCCGAGGAGCAGAAGGGCGCCTACATTGTGGGCCAGCTGGAGCGCGCGCGCCGCGAGTGGCCGTGGGTGGGCGTGATGAACGTCTGGTTCCTGCGCTACGGCGGCTACCGCGAGCCCAACCCGGCCGACCCGACGCCGCACTTCACGCTGGTCGCGCGCGACTTCACGCCGCTGCCGGCCTACGAGGCGGTGAAAGGCTACATGGGACAGCCGCGCGCGGCGGGGCCAGGGGCGCACGCCTGGTCGCACCCCGCGGTGGAGCCGCAGGGTTCCGGCGCCTGGCTGCTGCGCTTCACGGGGCAGTCGCTGGCGCTCCAGGGGATCGGCGCGCCGCTGGAGGTGGCGGTGGACGGCGGGACGCCGGTGGCGCTGCCCCCTGGGGCTGAGCAGGTCATCGTGGCTTCGGGGCTTGCGGAGGGCGACCACACGGCGGTGGTGCGGGGCGAGCGACCGCCAGACGCCTTCCTGGTGGGGCGGGAGCAGCCGCTGGCCTGGGCCTGGTGGCTCACCCCGGCGCTGCTGACGGTGGCCCTGGCGGTGGTGGGGGCGCTGGCGATGGGACGAGTCTTGAGTCGTGAGGCTTGAGTGCTGAGTGCTGAGTGCTGAGTGCGAGAGCAAACGCTGCCGAGCGTTCGGACGCCGTACAGGACCCGCCACCCTGCTCACACCCTGGGCCACGCGCTAGCGAGTCGGGCGACCGGGCTGCGGGAGCAGCATCCTCACCAGCGTTGTCGGGAGCCCCTGGTCTTGGTAGACAACACTGAACGCCGGCGGTCCGACCATGCGGTAGTGGCACGCCTGGTACGACTCGTTGCGCGGGCACAGGTTCTTGTTGCGGATCAGCAGCTCGGCGTGCCCCTGCACCCTCAGATTGACGGCGAACGGTGGGAGCAGCCCCTGCTGGACAGCAATGCCGAGGCCGGCGAGCCCGAGCATGACAGAGACGAGTCCTGCGAGCAGCAGCCCGGCGAGGGCGCGGCGTAGGCGGAACATAGAGGCTCCGGGGCGGAAGGACGGCAGGCAGGCGTCGCCCAAGCTCACTATAGGGCAGCGGGGCGACAGCGGAGTAAGCGAACTGTGAGCGAACGACGCACGACTTCGGATATTCTGGAGGTCGACGGGGACCGCCTGCCGGACACCCCGGCGCTGATCGGCCTGGCGGCGGCGCTAGCGCTGTTCTACTGGGGCGACGGGCTGCCGCTGGCCCCGCTGCCGCAGCTGCTGGCGCTGGCGCTGCTGCTCGAGCTGGCGCTGCTGCGGCCAGACCTGGGGCTGCTGCTGGTGCCGCTGACCGCGCCGCTGTACCTCATCCCGGCGTCGGTGCCGGGCCTGCGGGCCGAGCCAGTGCGCCTGCCACTGCACGAAGTGACGCTGCTGGCGGTGGCGGCGGGGGTGGCGGGACGCTGGGCCTGGGGGCGCCTGAGGGCGAGGCGATCGAAGACCAAGGACCAAGGGCCGAGAACTGAAGACCAAGCGCCAAGGGCAGAGCGCCAAGAGTCAGGGACGACGGACACAGAGCGGCGCTGGTCGTTGGTCCTCACCCGTTCGTCTCTGGTTCGCTACGCGCCGCACGCCCTGCTGCTGCTGGCGGGCATCTTCGGCGTGCTGATCGCGGTGCCCGAGGGCCGGGGCGCGGCGCTGCGCGAGCTGCGCTGGCTGATCGTGGAGCCGCTGGTGTTCTACGCGCTCGCGCTCCTGCTGATCCGGCGCGAGCGAGAGGAGGCCGGCGCCTACGGCTCCGGCGCGCGCGCGGCGACAAACCTACGGTGGCGGCTCACCCTCAGCCTGATCATCGGCGGGGTGGGCGTGGCGGCGCTCGGGCTGCTCCAGTTCGCCGGGCTTGACCTCGTGCCGCTGCTGGGAGAGAAGCAGAGCTTCAGCGAGAACGTGGTGGCGGCGGGCGAGACGCGGCGGGTCGCGTCGGTGTACGGCCACCCCAACAACCTGGGGCTGCTGCTCGGGCGGGTGTGGCCGCTGGCGGCGGCGCTCCTCATTCTGACGTCCAAGGGCCGCGGACCAAGGACAAGCGACAAAGGGCGACTTGCTTTCGCGCTCGGCGCCGCGGCACTGATCTGCCTGGCCGGGATCGGGGTGTCGTTCTCACGCGGGGCGTGGCTTGGGGCGGTGGCGGCGGCGGGCGTGCTGGCGCTGGGGTGGGCGGCGGGCCGGGGGCAGCCGGCCGAGGGCGAACGGCCAAGGGCGAACGGCCCTGGCCCCTGGTCTTCCGTCATCACTCGCCGTCCGCTCGTCATCGGCCTTGCGGCCCTGGTGGGCCTGGCCGTCGTGGCGGGGCTGGCGCTGACGCTGCGGGGCGGGCTGGGCGGGGGGAGCGTGGACGCGCGCGTGCTGCTGTGGCGCGAGGCGGCGGAGCTCATCCGGCAGCACCCGCTGGGCCTGGGGCTGGACCAGTTCTACTACTACCACAACCCCGAGTTCGGCCGCAGCATCATCGACCCGTCGCTGCTGGGCACCAGCGAGCAGTACGCATCACACCCACACAACCTCGTGCTGGATGCGTGGCTGAACCTGGGTCCGCTGGGGCTGGCCGTACTGGCCTGGCTGACCGTGCGCTGCTACCGGGCGGGGCTAGGCGGGCTGCGGCGCGCACGCGACCCGATCGCCCTCGGGGTGCTGGCCGCCGTCACCGCAGCGCTGGTCCACGGCACGGTTGACGTGTTCTACTTCGCCGAAGACCTGGCGATCATCTTCTGGCTGCTGCTCGCGCTCGCAGAGACGGCGGAGGGCGAGGAAGCAGGGGGGGCGGAGCGACCGGCCAGGTGACACACAGCGCGTGGTGTCCTGAGCGTACCCGGTTTAACTATTTGTTAACACAAGCATAACCCACCCGCGCTAGAGTACGCTCGATATCCTGCCCGCACCCGCGTACTACGACGCGCGCCACCTCAAGCGGAGACCGCAATGACCACATCCGTGCCGTCGATCGAGTCGCCCACCGCGCCCGGCCGCATCAACCCCGAGCTCTACATCAACCGCGAGCTGAGCTGGCTGGCCTTCAACCGGCGGGTGCTCGAGGAGGCGCAGGACGCGCGCAACCCGCTGCTCGAGC
This sequence comes from Chloroflexota bacterium, assembly GCA_039805565.1. Taxonomy (GTDB): domain Bacteria; phylum Chloroflexota; class Chloroflexia; order Chloroflexales; family Roseiflexaceae; genus CALJIC01. The sequence goes on from JBDLTZ010000138.1 coordinate 10,492, forward strand.
GCGTCAAGTTCCTGGCGATCTTCAGCGCGAACCTGGACGAGTTCTTCATGATCCGCTACTCCGGCGTCCGCGAGCAGATCCAGAGCGGCGTCACGAAGCTCTCGCCGAGCGGCCACACCCCACAGGAGCAGCTGGCGGCCATCCGCGCCGAGGTGCTGCCGCTCATGGCCGAGAGCCAGCGGCTGCTGCGCGAGGAGCTGCTGCCGGCGCTGCGCGAGGCGGGCGTGTACGTTCTGCGCTACGACGAGCTGAGCGACCGGCAGCGTGCGGCGCTGCACGGCTACTTCGAGCGCGAGGTCTTCCCGGTGCTCACGCCGCTGGCGATCGACGCCAGCCGGCCCTTCCCGTTCATCTCCAACCTCAACATCAACCTGGCGGTGGCGATCGACGACCGGAGGCACGGGCGGCGCTACGCGCGCGTGAAGGCCCCTGAGTCGCTGCCGCGGCTGGTGCAGCTCCCGCCCGACGTCTGCGACGAGGTGGAGGGGCAGCCGCAGACCTGCTTCGTGTGGATCGAAGAGGTGATCGCCGCCAACCTCGGCAGCCTGTTCCCCGGCAAGCGCGTCGCCGAGGCCTATTCCTTCCGCGTGACGCGCGACACCGACCTGGAGATCACCGAGGACGAGGCCGGCGACCTGCTGGAGACGATGGAGGAGAATGTCCGGCAGCGGCGCTTCGGCCAGGTGGTGCGGCTCTCGATCGACGCGTGCGCCAGCCAGGAGGTGCGCCACCTGCTCACCGACAATCTCGAGGTGGGCGAGGACGACGTCTACCTGGTGCACGGCCCGCTGCGGCTGAGCGCGCTGATGGAGCTGTACGCCCTGGACCGGCCGGACCTGAAAGACCCGCCCTTCGTGCCGGGCGTCCCGCAGGTACTGCGCGCCGAGGACATGTTCGCCGCCATCCGTCGAAACGATGTGCTGCTCCACCACCCATTCGACTCCTTCTCGCCGGTGACGAGTCTGATCGAGGCCGCCGCGCGCGACCCGCAGGTGCTGGCGATCAAGATGACCCTCTACCGCGTCGGGCGCAACTCCCCGATCGTTCAGGCGCTGATGGAGGCGCGCGAGGAGGGCAAGCAGGTGGCGGCGCTGGTCGAGCTGAAGGCGCGCTTCGACGAGGAGAACAACATCGGCTGGGCGCGCGCGCTGGAGGCGGTGGGCGTCCACGTCTCGTACGGCCTGATCGGCCTGAAGACCCACGCCAAGCTGCTGCTGATCGTCCGCAAAGAGCAGGACGGGCTGCGGCGCTACGTGCACCTGGGCACCGGCAACTACAACGCCGGGACGGCGCGCGTCTACACCGACCTGGGGCTACTGACCTGCGACGATGCGGTGGGGGCGGATGTGTCCGAGCTGTTCAACGCGCTCACGGGCTACAGCGAGCAGACGACCTACCGGCGGCTGCTGGTGGCGCCCGCCGGTCTGCGCGCGGGGCTGCTGGCGCGGATCGAGCGCGAGGTCGAGCGCCACCGGACCCACGGGGACGGGCGGCTGCTCTTCAAGTGCAACGCGATCACCGACGAGGAGCTGATCGCGGCGCTGTACCGCGCGGCGCAGGCGGGCGTGCGGGTGGACCTGGTGGTGCGTGGGATCTGCAGCCTGCGGCCCGGCATCCCAGGGCTGAGCGAGACCGCGCGGGTGCGGAGCGTGGTGGGGCGCTTCCTCGAGCACAGCCGGCTGTACTACTTCCACAACGGCGGCGCGCCGGAGCTGTACCTGGGGAGCGCCGACCTGATGGAGCGCAACCTGGACCGGCGCGTGGAGACGCTGTTCCCGGTGCGGGATCAGGTGCTGCTGCGCCACCTGCGAGACAGCGTGCTGGGGGCCTACCTGGCTGACAACGTGCAGGCGCGCGAGCTGCGGGCGGATGGCAGCTACACCCGGCTTATGCCGGGCGACGAGCCACCCCTCAGCGCGCAGGGAGCCTTCCTCGAGCGGCTGCTGGTCTGACGCTCACCCCCGAGAGGGTACGCGCCCTGCCGCGCGAGAGGCGCACCCCTCACCTCCCCCCGGCCCCTCTCCCTACCGCGGGAGAGGGGGAGAAAGCTCACTCCTTGCCGGGTCCCTTTGCGCGAGCGGGCGACGCATCCACAACATCGAGCCGACAAGCAGCAGCGAGGCGACGGCCCACATCGTGATCGCCAGCTCGTACTCCTTGGCTGGAGACTTGTAGAAGTCCGATAGCAGCGCGAGCGTGCCGAAGAGGAAGTAGGGGATGTGCAGGCGGTGACGCGCCAGGAGCGGGGCCATGAGCAGCGCCAGCAGCGACAGATAGCCGCAGTGCATCTTGGGCGTGAGCACCAGCACCGTGGTGGCGAGCAGCGTCACGTCCTCCAGGGCGTCGCGCGGGCGGAGAGCGATCAGCAGCACTACGAGCGCCACGCCGACCACCAGGGCCACCGAGTGGTAGTTGGTGAGCGCCTGAGCGAACGCCTCATCATTGTCCCCGTAGAGGCGAAACCACAGCGCCCCGAGACTGATACCGCCGAGCTGGAACGGGTGCTGGAAGTCGCGCTTGGTGGGGTCCCAGAACACCGCCGCCTGGCCAGCCGTGAGGACGAAAGGCAGCACGGCGGCGCCAAACACCAGCGGCGGCACCACCAGGAATCGCCAGTCCCGGCTGCGGAGAAAGGCGACAGGGAGGAGCAGCGCGCCGCTCAGCTTTACCAGCAGCGTGACCCCGATCGCCACGGCGGCGCGCCCGGCTGGGCCGTGGAGCACCAGCATCAGAGCCAGCCCGAAGAAGAACACCAGCACCGACTCGTCTTGCCGGCGCAGGAGCGCGTTGCCGAAGGTGAGCGGGTTGAGGAGGAAATACAGCGCGGCGCGGTAGCCCTCCTCGCGGCTGGCCGGGAGCGCGAGGAGCACATAGGCCGCGAGCAGATTGAAGAGCGAGAAGTAGGACATGAACGCCAGCGTGGCCCAGGGGTTGGTGTGGCCGAAGGCGCGCGACACCAGCGTGGGCGGCACGAGGAGCAGGTTCATGAGCGGCGGCGTTGTGGTGAACACATCGCGGTAGAGCAGACGACCCTCGATGATCGCCTCGGCGCGGTCGATCCAGGCGTCCGAGAAGCGCGGCTCCTCTACCGAGCCGTAGTACCCGCGGGGCGCGAGCACCTGCCAGGCGACGGCCATGTACAGCAGGAACATGGCGACGAAGACGGCTGTGATGCGGATCGCATAGGGAAAAGAACGCATACGTGTGTCCTTGACGGAACGCCCCCTTTCGGATACGATCCTCATCAGAACCCGCTGCAGCTACCTTCTACGGCCTACCGAGGCACGCTTCGCTGCCGAGATTCTGCGTAACGCCGCGTAAGGATACCGCACTATGAGCACAGCCGTCAATCCGACGATCTTCCGCGCCTACGACATCCGGGGCGTCGTCGGACGGGACCTGTCTGAGGACGTCTACCGCACGCTGGGGCGCGCGGCGGGGACCTTCTATCGCGCCCGTGGCCGGCGGCGGATCGTTGTCGCGCGGGACGCCCGGCTCACGTCGCCGTCCTTCGCCTGCGCCCTGATCGACGGGCTGCGGAGCACGGGGTGCGACGTGGTGGACATCGGCATGGCGCCCACGCCGCTGATGTACTTCGCGGTGTCCTTCCTGCGGGCGGATGGCGGCGCGGTGGTGACGGCCAGCCACAACCCGCCGGAGTTCAACGGACTGAAGCTGCGGGTGGGGGACGAGCGCTATGGCGGCACACCGCTGGACGGCGGCGAGATTCAGGAGCTTGAGCGGATCGCCAACGGCGGCAGCTTCGCCGAGGGCGCCGGTGGCTACGAGGAGCTGGACGTGAGCGAGGAGTACGTGCGGGACGTGGCCGCGCGCATCCAGCTCCAGCGGCCGGTCAAAGTGGTGCTGGACGGCGGCAACGGCGTGGCCGGGCCGCTGGGCGTGCGGACACTCGAGGCGATCGGCTGCGAAGTGGTGCCGCTGTTCGTCGAGCCGGACGGCACCTTCCCGAACCACCACCCCGACCCCCTCAAGGAGAAAAACCTGGCCGACCTGAAGCGCGTGGTACGCGATTCGGGCGCGGCGATCGGCATCGGGCTGGACGGCGACGGCGACCGGCTGGGCGTGGTGGACGGGGACGGGCAGTTCGTCCTGGCCGACCGCTACATGATCGTGATGGCGCGCGAGGCGCTGCGGGCGGGGCCGGCGCCGATCATCTTCGACGTGAAGTGCAGCACGGTGCTCGAGGATGCGATCACGGCGCTGGGCGGCACGCCGGTGATGTGGAAGACCGGCTACACCAACGGCTCGGCCAAGATGCGCGAGGTGGGCGCGCCGCTGGCGGGCGAGCTGAGCGGGCACGTCTTCGGCGCGGTGGAGCACCACCACCATGACGACGGGGTCTTCGCCGGGGCCCTGCTGCTGCAGGCGCTCGAGCGCGCGGGGCAGACTCTGGCCGAGGCCGTGGCCCCCTACCCCTCTCTGCCCTCCGTCCCCGAGGACCGGCTCGACTTCGAAGAGGCCCACAAGTTCGCGGCGATCGACTACGTGCGCGACCGCTTCACCGGCACACACCGGGTGATCGACGTGGACGGCGTGCGGGTTGACTTCGGCGACGGCTGGGGCCTGGTGCGGGCCTCCAACACCGAGCCCGCGCTCACCACGCGCTTCGAGGCCCGCACTCCCGAGCGGGTGGCGGAGATCCGCGACACGATGCTGGGCGCCGTCAGGGAGTTCGAGCAAACGCTGAACGATGAGCGCTGAGCTGAAGGCGTTATTGAAACGAGTCGCTTCAGCTCAGTCCCGCCATCCCAGCATTCAACCTTCGACCTTCGGCATTGACCATCACCGTTCGACGCTTCAGCCTTCAGCCTTCAGCCTTCAGCCTTAATCGTTCACGCCTATGGGACAGCGCCCACACCTGAGCCGCTACCGCTGGGACGGAGTCTTCGGCGCCGAGTTCACCCTCGCCGCCGCGCGCGCTCGCGTCCGTGCTCTGGCCGACGCGCTCCTGGCGCGGCGCTGGAGCTGCCTGGTGGCCTACGACACCCGCTTCATGGCCTCGCAGTACGCGCTCGACGCCTACCGCCAGCTCGAGGCGCGCGGTGTGGCCGCGAGCTTCGGGCCAGCCCCGGCCCCCTTCCCGGCAGTGGAGCTGGCGCTGGACCAGCGCAAGGCCGACTGCGCCCTCATCGTCTCCGCCGGCAACCGCCCCTACTGGTACGGCGGCCTGCATGTGCTCGCGCCGGGCGACCTCCCCCCGCTCGACGAGGCGCACGCAGCAGCCCAGGACGAGCCGCCCTTCCCGCCGCTCCCGCTCGAGCCCGGCGACCGCGGCCAGCTCGACCTGCGCGCCCCCTACCTGGAGAGCCTGCGCGCCGCCGTGGACCTCGAGACCATCCGCCGCGCGCCGCTCACCGTGTTTGTGGACGCCATGAACGGCAGCGCCAGCGGCCTGGTGCCCTCGGCGATCGGCGAGGGCGCGCAGGCCAAGGCCGTGGAGATCAACCGCGAGACCGACGCGCTGTTCGGGCGTCAGACGCCGCAGCCGGCGGAGGTGGGGCTCAACCGGCTCCGCAAGCTCGTGAAGGATAGCGAGTCGCAGCTCGGCGTGGCGCTCTCGGCCGACGGGCGCGCGATCGGTGTGACCGACCACATAGGGGAGATCGTGCCGCCGCTGGACCTGGCGCTGCTCCTGGCGCGCTACCTCAGCGGCGAGCACCGCCAGCGCGGCCTGGTGGTTGCCCCGGCCGGCAGCGCCGAGCCCTCCGGAGGGCTCAGGGTGTGGGAGGAGGCCACGGGGCTGAAGGTTGAGCTCGCGCCGGATCCAGCCGCGCGCGTGGCGGAGGTGGCCGGGCGCGACCGCGGCGCGCTTCTGGTGGGCGTGAGCGCCGCCGGCGAGGTGACTATGGGGCGCTACGGCGCCACCCCGGACGGCACGCTCGCCGCGCTCGTCCTGACCGAGATCGTGGCGCGCTACAGCGAGAAGCTCAGACCGCTGGTGGAGAAGGCCAAAGGGAAGCACTGATGCCGAACACTCTCAGACGCCTCGCCTCGCTTCGAAGGCTGGCCCGGCCGCTCGCGCTGGCGTTCATCGGCATCCTGGTGCTGTCGCTCGGGGCAGCCTTCCTGCTGATCGACCTCTACCGCACCGCCACGCTGCCGGACTACTTCCAGCTTCTGACGCTCCAGTTCCTGCCGCAGTGGGTGCGCGGCCTGGTGTTCATCCTGCTCGGGCTGGGTGTGCTCGCAGCCGGCCTCTGGAGCCTCAGCGGCGTCGCGGTGATCTCGCTCGATGCCCCAACGCAGCACGGCGAGCTAGTGCTGAGCTACGAGCGCAGCACGGGGCGGCCGAAGCTCACCGTGATCGCAGGCGGCGCCGGCATGCTCATCCTCGCCAGCCTGGGGCGCGCCGTCGAGCGGCTCATATGCATCACCCCGGCGCAGGACCCCGTCGAGTACTACTACCGCGCCTCGAGCCTGTTCCACTTCGAGAATGTGATGTTCGTCGTGCCCACGCCCGCGCCGGTGCAGGTTGAGGTGACGCTCGACGACGGCCGGCGGATGAACATCAAGGAGAACATCTCTCACGACGACCAGCTGGCACGGCGCCACGCGGTGGACATGCGCCTCTGTCCGGCCGACGGGCAGGCGCCCGAGGTCACGCGGGTGACGCTCGACGCCATCGCCGACGCCGACGCCATCATCCTGGGGCCGGGTAGCCTGTTCGAGGCGGTGCTGCCGAACCTGCTCATCCCCGAGGTGCGCGAGGCCGTCCGGCAGAGCAAGGCCCCCACGATCTATATCTGCAACCTGATGACCGAGCCCGGCCTCACCACCGGATTTGGCGTGGCCGACCACATCCGGCAGTTCGTCAAGTTCGGCGGGTTCGCGCCGGACTATGTGTTGGTCAACGCGCCGCGCATCGACCCGGAGGTGCGCCAGGTGTACGCTGCCGCCAACCAGACGCCGGTGTACCTGGCACCCGAGGAGTACGAGGAGACCATGGTGCGCGCCACCGACGAGGTAACCACGCGCGACCTGATGCTCGAGGGCTCGCTGGTGGTCGAGGCCGACCTCGCCTCCGCCGTGGTGCAGCTCACCGCCTCGCTCGACAGCCCCGGCGAGAGCCGCACGGTGCGCGTGCTGCGGCACGACCCTGACAAGCTCGCGGCCGCGATTATGGAGATCCTGCGGCGTGGATAGCGCTTTAGGGTGCCGGGTGCAACGTGCGACGTTGCCGTAGGATGCTGCGGGCCCTCTGCGCTGTGCACGTTGCACTGTACCTATGAGTGACACGATCATCCTCTTCGAGGACGAGGGCTACCGCGCCTTCCTGCCGCTGGTCCACACGCGCCCGGTGTACGACCTGCGCTGCGGGCTGTTCACAGCGCGCGAGCGCGTGGCGGCGCTCACGGGGCGCGAGCCCGCCGGCCTGTGCCGGCCGCACCTCGCCACCTGCTTCGGCTCGGGGCGCTGGCCGCTCGAGCTCCTGAGCCGCAGCGAGCCGGTGACTCTGGTGAACGGCCGCGCGCAGGACGCCGACTGGCTGCCAGAGCTGCTCGAAGCACCCACGGGCACGGTCTACACCGCCGACGCCGGGCGCTCGATGCTGGGCGGCGAGCTGCTGCTGGGCGCGCGGCTCACGCCAGCGCTGGCGAGCGCGGTGCTCGGCTACCTGCTGGAGCAGCGCAGCGCCGACGCGCTCGCCGAGCTGCGGCGCTTCGGGCGGGTGCGCGAGGTGGACGCGCGGCTGCTCTCCTTCCCCTGGGAGCTGATCGCCACCAACGGCGCGCAGATCGTGCGCGACCTGCCGCTGCTCGTGCGGCGCGCCGGGTGGGCCACCGCCGCCGAGCGACCGCCCGAGGGCCAGGGGGTAGTGATCCAGAACCCGGCGCAGGTCTATCTGCACCCCGACGCGCGGCTGGACGGCCCGCTGGCGATCGACGCCCGCGACGGCCCGGTGGTGATCGACGCCGCGCGGGTGGAGCCGTTCTCCTTCATCCAGGGGCCGTCGTACGTCGGCGCCGGCTCGCTGATCGCCAGCGCCCGCATCCGCGGCGAGACCACCATCGGGCCGGTCTGCCGGATCGGCGGCGAGGTCGAGGCCAGCATCGTGCAGGGCTACTCCAACAAGCACCACGACGGCTTCCTGGGGCACTCGTACCTGGGGGAGTGGGTCAACATCGGCGCGATGACCACCAACAGCGACCTGAAGAACACCTACGGCAGCATCCGCATGGTGATCGAGGGGCTAGGGCAAGTGGACAGCGGCGAGATGAAGCTGGGCTGCTTCCTGGCGGACCACGTCAAGCTCGGCATCGGCATCCACCTGAACGGCGGCGCGGTGATCGGCACCGGCTCGAACATCTTCGGCGTGCACTTCGCGCCCAAGACGGTGCCGCCCTTCACCTGGGGCGGGCAGGTGTTCCGCGAGTACCGCATCGACGCGATGGTGGACGTGGCGCGCAAGGTGATGGCGCGCCGCAAGCGGGTGCTCGACGTGGCGCTGGAGGAGGTGCTGCGCGACGTGTTCGCGATGACGCGCGGCGACCGCTCGGGGATGCGCGGCACGAGCACGCTGCGGCCCACGCCCGAGTCCGAGGCGGCGCTGCGCGGGGCCGAGGCGGCCGCCGTGCGCGCGTTCGAGGCGGTGGAGTCCGGGGGATAGCGATGGACGCACTTCACATTGTGGCGATCGGCGGCGGCGGCGGGGCAAGCCAGGTCCTGCGCGCCTGCGCGCCGCTCGCCTCGCGCCTCACAGGCGTGATCGCCGTGACCGACACCGGCCGCTCGACGGGGCTGGCGCGGCGGATCGGCGGCATCCCGGCGCCCGGCGACATCCGCTCGACGATCGCGGCCTTCGCAGGCGACCCGCTGATGGCCGAGCTGCTCAACCACCGCTTCGACGGCGCGGGCGTGCCGCAGCTCGAGGGTATGGCCTTCGGCAACCTGCTGATCGCCGCCCTGGCCCGCGTGACGGGCGACTTCGGCGCGGCGGTGGAGCACGCCGCGCGCCTTGCCGGCTGCGAGGCCGAGGTGCTGCCGGTCTCCACCGCCGACGCGCAGCTGTGCGCCGAGCTGGAGGGCGGGGCGCTGGTGGAGGGCGAGCTGGAAGTGCGCGGCCTGGGCAAGCCGCCGATCGCCCGGCTGTTCCTGCGCGAGCCGGCCCCTGCCCACCCCAACGCGCTACGGGCGATCCGCGAAGCCGACCTGGTGGCGCTCGGGCCAGGCAGCCTCTTCACCACCGTGCTGGCCTGCCTGGCCTTCGACGGCGTGGCCGAGGCGCTGCGCGACGCACGCGGCACAGTGGTCTACATCTGCAACACCACCACGCAGCCCGGCCAGACCGACGGCTACCGCGCCGCAGACCACGTGCGCCGGATCGTGGAGCGGCTCGGGCCGGGCGCCCTCGACGCGGCGCTGGTCAACCGCAGTGAGCCAGACGCCGCTGCGCTCGATTCCTACGCCGCGCAGGGGTTGCATTTCCTCCGTCCCGACGACGCCGAGGTGGCGGAGATCGCCGCGCTCGGCGTGCGGCCGGCGGTGCGGGCGCTCACCGAGCAGGTGGGCGGCGTGCGGCAGATGTGGAACAAGCAGGATACCGTGCGCCACGACACGGCGCTGCTCGGCGCGGCGCTGCGGGATCTGGCCACCGGCCGCTAGAGCGCCTTGCCGCTGCATCGAGCCTCCTCCCACCCTCTCTCGCCTGGGCGCTGCGCCGGCCGCAACCACCCCACACCACCCCGACCAAGGCTCCCGAGAGGCACACCGGCTCGCCTGACGAGCGGCGCGCAATTCCGCCGCTCTACGAGATGGAGTGGTCGCCGACAGCGCCAGGGTCGCCTACAGCGACGGGTACACAGCCCCATCGATCGTGATCCTGAGCGTCGACGGCTCAGGGCGGCGGGTGATCAGCAGGGCCAGCACCTTTGCGGGACAGCCGCGCTGGTCGCCCTCCGGCCGCAGCTTCGCCTTCCTCTCGTCGCTGCCCAACGGCGGCTGCTACGGGAGCTTCACGGTGGACGCCGACGGCTGGGGCACCGCGCCACTCACCCCAGCTTCGACTCGGCGTGGCGCCCGTAGACGCGGGACGCGTGACGCGCGGGCCGGCCCGATCGTGTATCATTCACTCCCCAAGCAGCAAGTTGAGGAGGCACACGATGGCCGACCCCCGCGTAGAGAAGCTCGCCCAGGTGCTGGTGCGCTACTCGCTGGCGCTCCAGGAGGGCCAGCTGTTCCGGATCTCCGCGCCCGCCGCCGCCGCGCCGCTGGTGCGCGAGCTGGTGCGCGAGGCGCTGCTGGTGGGCGCCAACCCGCTCACCCGCATTAGCCTCGAAGGCGTGGACGAGATGCTCTACAAGCACGGCTCCGACGCGCAGATCCGCTACATCCCCCAGGTGCTGCGCCAGGAAGTCGAGGACATGGACGCCACGATCTCGATCCTGGCGAGCGAGAACACCAAGGCGCTCAGCGGCGCCGACCCGCAGAAGGTGGCCGCGCGCCGCCAGGCCATGCGCGACATCCAGGCCCGCGTGATGCAGCGCGCCGCCGAGGACACGCTCAACTGGTGCGTCACGCTCTACCCCACGCAGGCGGCCGCGCAGGACGCCGACATGTCGCTGAGCGACTACGAGGACTTCGTCTACAACGCCTGCAAGCTGAACGAGGCCGACCCCGTGGCGGCCTGGAAGGCCAGCCGCGACGAGCAGCAGCGCATCGCGGACTTCCTGGGCGCGGCGCGCGAGATCCGCCTGGTGGCGCCCGACACCGACCTGACCTACCGCGTCGGCGGACGGAAGTGGGTCAACTGCTACGGCGACAAGAACTTCCCCGACGGCGAGGTGTTCACCGGGCCGGAGGAGGCCAGCGCCGAGGGGTGCATCCGCTACAGCTTCCCGGCCGTCTACATGGGGCGCGAGGTCTCGGACGTGCGGCTGTGGTTCGAGGGCGGCAAGGTGGTGCGTGCCACCGCCGGCAAGGGCGAGGAGCTGCTCCAGAGCCTGCTCGACATGGACGAGGGCGCCCGCCGCCTGGGCGAGGTGGCGTTCGGCACGAACTACGGCATCCAGCGGTTTAGCCGCAACATCCTGTTCGACGAGAAGATCGGCGGGACGGTGCACCTGGCGCTGGGCGCAGGCTACCCCGAGACCGGCTCGACGAACCAGTCGGCGCTGCACTGGGATATGATCTGCGATATGCGCCAGGGCGGCGAGGCCTACGCCGACGGGAAGCTTTTCTATAAGGATGGGAAGTTTCTGATCTAGCCCCACCCCCTGCCCCCTCCCCAGGGAGGGGGAGATATGTTCTGTGGGGACCTGCGGCCCCCACGCCCCCGCTCAGGCAGGGGGAGTGCCTTTCTGTGGGGACCTGCGGCCCCCACGCCCCCGCTCAGGCAAGGGGAGTGGCTTTCTGTGGGGCCTGCGGCCCCAGGCCCCCGAGAGAAGCTGGGGGTCTGGGGGCTGCAAGCCCCCGAGAGAAATCAATCGTGTTCCGGATGGCCGTAGGCCCTCCGGCGCTCCGCGAGGAAAAGCGAATGGACGATGTGCTGGTGGTGGGGGCAGGGCCGGCGGGGCTGGCGATCGCGGCGTCGCTCTGCGCGGCGGGCCTGCGCGTGGCGGGCCTAACCCCCGCCGACCCAGGCGCGCCCTGGCTGAACACCTACGGCATCTGGGCCGACGAGCTGGAGCCCCTGGGCCTGGCGCATATGCTCGGCCACCGCTGGTCCGACTGCACGACCTACGCGGGCGGGCGCGAGCTGGCGCTGGGGCGCGACTACGGCCTGATCGACAACGCACGGCTCCAGGCCCACCTGCTGACCCAGTGTGAGCGCGGCGGGGTGACGTGGCGGCGCGGGGCGGCGGCACGCGCCGATCACAGCGCCACAGGCTCAGTGGTTCAGACGCGCGACGGGGCCGCGCTGGCCGCGAGGCTGGTGGTGGACGCGAGCGGTCACACGCCGGCGCTCGTGCGGCGGCCCGCCTCGACGCACACGGCCTACCAGGCGGCCTACGGTGTGGTGGGGACCTTCTCGCAGCCTCCGGTGCGCCCTGGCCAGCTGGTGCTGATGGACTACCGCGCCGACCACCTGCCGCCCGAGGAGCGCGCCGCCCCCCCAACCTTCCTCTACGCTATGGACCTGGGCGGCGGGCGGTTCTTCGTGGAGGAGACCTCGCTGGCCCACGTGCCTGGGGTGGGGCTCGGGGCGCTTGAGCGGCGGCTGCACCGGCGCCTCGAAGCGATGGGCGTACGTGTCCACGAGACGGAGCACGTCGAGCACTGCCTCTTCCCGATGAACGCCCCACTGCCCGACCTGGCGCAGCCGGTGCTCGGCTTCGGCGGCGCGGCGAGCATGGTGCACCCCGCCTCGGGCTACCAGGTGGGTGCGGCGCTGCGCTACGCCCCACAGGTGGCGGCGGCCGTCGCAGCGGCGCTTGGGAGCGGCGCCCCGCCCGCGAAGAGCGCGCGGGCCGGCTGGCGGGCGCTCTGGCCGAGCGAGCGCGTCCGGCGGCGCAACCTGTACCTCTTCGGCCTATCCAGCCTGCTCACCTGCGACGAGGCGCGGCTCCAGGCGTTCTTCCGCACCTTCTTCCAGCTGCCGCGCGCGCAGTGGTCCGCCTACCTCTCGGACCGGCTCTCGACGCCGGAGCTCGCGGGGGTGATGCTGCGGCTGTTCGCCAGCGCGCCGTGGGATGTGCGGCGGATGCTGGCGGGCGGCGTAGGGCGCGACTACGGCCTGCTGTGGCGAGCGCTGCGGGCCGCGGCGTAGGGTGCGCGTCCCTTGAACGCACGACGCCGCGCTCCTGTTTTGGAGCGCAGCGTCGGTAGGTGCCTTCAGCTTTCAGCGTTTCGCCTACGTCGCTGGACGCTGCGCCGGCTGCTCCGCGGGCGTCGGCCGGCCACGCACGAGCGTCGGGATGATCCCGAGCGCCGCAAGCGCCGCACCCAGCAGCATCGCGCCGTGGAACCCGGCCACCAGCGCCTCGGGCGGCGCCGAGGTGATCGGCTCGATGCGCTGCCCGGCCGAGGCCACCACCAGGGCCGCCCAGACCGCGCCGGCGATCGCCACGCCCGTCGTCTGCCCCAGGGTCCGCATCACCGCCACCAGGCTCCCGGCCACGCCGAGGGCGCTGCGCGGCGCGCTACCCATGATCGTGCTGTTGTTCGGGCTCTGGAACAAACCGAAGCCGACCCCCATCAGCAGCAGCCGCAGGATGACGTCGAGCTGCGTGCTGGTGGTGGTGAGCGTGCTGAAGCTGAAAAGCGCGAGCGAGGTGAGCACCAGGCCCGCAACCCCGAGCCAGCGCGCGCCGAAGCGGTCCGAGAGCCGGCCGCTGAGAGGCGAGACGAGTGAGAGCATGATCGGCATGGCGATCAGCGTCAGGCCGGTGCGCTGCGGGTCGTAGCCGAGCACGTTCTGCAGGTAGAAGGGCATCAACAGGAAGTTGAACGCCCCGCCGAGGAAGGTGGTGAAAGCGGCCAGCAGGCTCAGGCTGAAGGGGGCGTTGGCGAACAGGCTCAGGTCGATCATCGGCGAGGCGGCGCGCCGCTCCCACAGCACGAATCCCACTAGCCCCGCGACGCCGGTCACCAGCGACCCCAGCGTCCTCCAGTCCGTCAGGCCCCACACCTGCCCCTCGGTGAGCGCGAGCAGCACCAGCAGCAGCCCGCCGGCCAGCAGGGCGGCGCCGGGGATGTCGAAGCGCTGGTCCGAGCGCTGCCGGTCGTCCGGCAGGGCGCGCAGGGTGAGCAGGATGGCAGCGATGCCGATCGGGACGTTCACGTAGAAGATCGACTGCCAGCCGGAGACCGCCAGCAGGAGCCCGCCGAGCACCGGGCCGGTGAGGATGCCGGCGGCCACAATCGTGCCGATGTAGCCGAGCGCCTGGCCGCGCTCTTTCTGCGGGAAGGCGGCCACCAGCAGCGCCGAGCCGAGCCCCTGGAGCATGGCGGCGCCGATCGCCTGGAGCACGCGGAAGAACACCAGCGCCTCGACGCTCCACGCCAGCCCGCAGAGCGCCGAGGCGGCCGAGAAGACCACGAAACCAGCGATGTAGACCCGGCGCTTGCCGATCATGTCGCCGAGCCGACCCATGCTCGGCAGCAGACAGGTGATCGCCAGCAGGTAGGAGAGCACCACCCACTCAACCTCGTGGAGCCCTGCGCCGAAGTGGTCCTGCAGCGTCTTGAGGGCAATGTTGACGATGCTGCCGTCCACGGTCGACATAAACACGCCGCTGCCCACGGCGGCGAGCGCCCACCACTTATTCCGTTCCATAGAGTCCTTGTGTTGCAGGGGTTCGAAGGTGTATCGTCGCTAGTCCTGGTAGCCGAGCCAGCGCAGTGAGGAGGGGTCGTCGCGCCAGTTGGGGCGTGGCTTCACCCACAGGTCGAGGAACACCTGGCGCCCGAGCTCCTGCTCGATGCTGCGGCGCGCGCCGCTGCCGATCTTCTTCAGCATGGCCCCGCCGGCGCCGATCAAGATGCCCTTCTGCGAGTCCTTCTCGACGTAGATCGTCATGCGGATGTAGAGCGCCCGCTCCTTCTCCTCCCACTCCTCGACCTCCACCGCCACGCCGTGCGGCACCTCCTGGTCGGTGTTGCGGAGCACCTGCTCGCGCACCAGCTCGGCGGCCAGGTCGCGCTCGTTCTGGTCCGAGACCTGGTCCTCGGGGTACAGCGGAGGGCCGGCGGGGAGGCGCCGGACGATCTCGTCCACCAGTGTCTCGAGGCCCTGGGAGCGGAGCGCCGAGATAGCAATCTCCATGTCCCACTGGCCGAGCTCGCGGTAGGCCTGGAGGTGCTGGTGCCCCTGCTCCACCGGCTGGTCCACCTTGTTGAGCACCAGCAGTTTCGGCGACCGCAGCTTGCGAAGCATCCCGGCGATCTGGACGTCGGTCTTGCCCGGCGGCTCGGTGATGTCCACCACAAAGCAGACCACATCGGCGTCGGGGATGGCGCGGCGGGCCTGGTCCACCATGTAGCTGCCGAGGCGGGTGCGCGGCTGGTGGATACCGGGGGTGTCCACGAAGATCACCTGTGCGTCCGGCCGGTGCAGGATGCCGCGGATGGTGGTGCGGGTGGTCTGCGGCTTGCGCGAGACGATCGCGACCTTCTGCCCGAGCAGAGCGTTTAGCAGGGTGGACTTGCCGACGTTCGGTCGCCCGACGATGGCGGCGAAGCCGGAGCGGGTGACCGTGGAGGCGCCGGCGGGCTCCTCCGGCGCTTTGACCGCGGCGGCGTCCTCGTCGTCCTCGTCGTCCTCGTCGTCCTCGTCGTCCTCGTCGTCCTCGTCGTCCTCGTCGTCCTCGTCGTCCTCGTCGTCGTCCTCGTCGTCCTCGTCGTCCTCGTCGTCAGCCTCGGAATCCGACGCTAGCTCCCCGCCCGCGTCATCGTCGTCAGCCGCAGCGCCCTCGTCCTGCTCTTCCGCATCGGGGCTCACCAGGAACGGCTGCAGGCGCGCCAGGCGCTGGTCCAGCTCGAACACCGCGGCGGTGGCAACCTCGAACCCGAGCAGGCTATCGGCTGCGTCGAAGTCCAGGATGGCCGTCTCCGAGAGCGGCTGCACCGTGGCCGGCTCCTCGTCGACCAGCATCACCGTGAGGGTGAAGTCCTGGGCGCGGTAGCTCACCTGCGGGTGCTGGAGCGCGAAGACCAGATCGGAGCGCGAGACGCTCTCATCCAGCTCGAGCTCGCAGCCGATGACCTGGCCGTCCTCGTCGAGCAGGAGCGCGCCAGCGCACTCGCCCTCGCCGGAGACGCTGCCCTCCTCCAGCTCGGCGAAGTACCAGTAGAGCGTCCGCGCGTCGGGATCAAAGCTGACAGTAATCATTTGTCTCTCTGTGTGCATCCTTCGGATGCGATAAGGTTTGAAAAGATTTTTCATGGGGGCTGCGCCCCCTACCCCCCGCTTGGGCTGCGCCCCTTGCCCTCGAAGACGCGCTGGCCCCTCCTGGGCTACGCCCCTTGCCCTCGAAGACGCGCTGGCCCCGCTTGGGCTGCGCCCCTTGCCCTCGAAGACGCGCTGGCCCCTCCTGGGCTGCGGGTCTCACGTTCCGGCGTTCACCTCAGGGCAAACGCCGGGAGTGGCCACCACCTCGACACTCGCGAAATCGAGCAGGCGCAGGAAGGACTCCATCGCCTCCTTAGCCTCGTCGGCGGCCTTCTGCATGACACCGTCTTCGCACGCGGCCGCGAGGATCTGGCGCTCGGCCTCCTGGCGCGCCTGGGTCTCCAGCGTCGGGTCCTGCCCGCCCGTCACCTGCGTGACGATGCCCGTCTGCCGGTCGTAGACGGTGGTGCGCTCGTTGTCCAGGCTGGCGCTGAAGATCTCCGAGGGGGGAAGCCGCAGCGTAATGCTCTCGCCGTCGGCCGAGATATCGACGTCGCTCTCGCGCAGCTTGGCGAGGTCCACACCGGCCACCACATCACCGCTCGCGATCAGCAGCAGCCGCTCGCCGAGGAACGTATCCATGAAATTGCCACGCTCCACACGCGCCTCGACGACGCGCTCGATCGAGTACTGCTGCGTCTCCAGGCGGTTGAGCTCGCGGATCTGCTGGATAGTGCCGCCGCGGTCGCGCAGCGTAGGCGTGGGAGTAGCTACCACCATCTGGACGCGCTCGCGCACCTGCTCGGGCACGCTCTGGGTCACACTCTGGATGGCCTGGCGACCAAACAGCATGAAGAGCAGCACGAGGGTGATCGCGCCGAGCACCAGGTACAGCACCGTCGAGGCGCAGCCACTCTGGGCGTAGGCCGGCACGTAGGGCGCGGCCGGGCGACGGTAGCGTGGCATGGGATAGTCGTCGCCGCCAGCACCATCATCGTAGGGCTCGTCCACCGGCTCGCCGCGGGCCGCGCGGAGGCGGCGCTGCATGAGCGTCTCGCGTCGCGGCACGTCGTCGTCGTCATCGCCGGGGCGGTAGCGCGGATCATCTTCCTCGTAGCGGGCCATTGCTCTGCTCCATCGTCGTCTGGTACCGGCGGGCGCTACGACGCCCGCGGCCGCCGCCCTGTGTGGATGGCCACCGCACCCATGCCCAGCAGCCGGTACTGAACGTCTACCCAGCCGGCGTTCTGCATAATCCGCGCCAGTGCGTCGGGCGGCGGGAAGTTGCGGGCCGACTGCGGCAGGTAGGTGTAGGCGGTGGGGTCGCCGCCGAGCGCGCGTGCCAGGACGGGCACGATGCGCTGGAAGTAGAGCGAGTGCCCGAGGCGCAGCAGCGCGCTGCGGGGGCGGGCGACCTCGAGGCAGGCCACCACCGCGCCGGGGCGGGCCACCCGGTACATCTCGCCGAAGGCAGCCGCGATGTCCACCACGTTCCGCATCACGAAGCCGGTGGTGATCGCGTCGAAGGACTGGTCGGCGAAGGGCAGGAGCAGCGCGTCGCCGGCCACAAAGGACGTGCGCCGCCCGTCGATCTTCGACTGCCCGGCCTGCATCATCGGCAGCGTGAAATCCACGCCCACGGCCAGGCCGTCGCCTAGCCAGCCGCTCAGGACCGGGAGGAAATCCCCGGTGCCGGTGCCTACATCGAGGGCGCGGCCGCCGGCCGGGGGCGCCACGGCCGAGGCGGCTGTGTCGCGCCAGCCGCGGTCCATGCCGAACGTCATGATGCCGTTCATGCGGTCGTAGCCGTCCGCGATTCGCGCGAACATGCGCTCGACGTAGACGGCCTTCTCTTCGGGTTTGGGGAGAACTGTCATATGTTTTGAGTCGTGAGTCGTAAGTGCGATTTACCAGTCGTCAGTCGTCAGTCGTGAGTTCGAGTGACCAGTCACAAGTCGTCAGTCGTGAGTCGTGAGTGCGAGTTACTAGTGCTGAGTGCGAGTTACCGGTCATGAATCCTGAGTCGTGAGTGCGAGTTATCAGTGCTGTGTACGAGTTACGAGCACTCAAGACTCGAGACTCAGCACTCAGCACTCAAATCGCGTCGCGCCGGGCAACCCAGGCGATGCGCTGGCTACGCGGGTGATGCGGCTGGAACGTGAAGCACTCGTAGGCCGCCTCGACACGCAGGCCGGCGCGCTCGAGGAGCGCCGCGACCGTCTCGGGCGGGTAGGCACGCTCGACGTGCGTCTCGTCCACGCGCTGGTAGCCGCGCTCGTCGTCCCCGCTGAGGACAGTGAGCCGCATCGAGGACGTATCGGTGGCAGGGTCAAACCGACTCTGCGAGACCTGCACGAAGCCGCTCTGCTCCTCCACCTCGCACGCTGGCCAGTCGTGCTCGAGGAAGTGGCGCGTGTTCATGTCGGCATAGAGCAGGCCGCCCGGGGCCAGCGCGCGGGCGGCGGCGGCAAAGCAGCGCCCCAGGTCCCCCTCGATCAGCAGGTAGTTCAGGCTGTCGTAGGTGCAGGTGACGAGCCCAAACGACGCCGGGCGAAGAGCGAGTGGACCCCGTATGTCCCCCGGAACAAAGCTCGCGCGGCGGCCGACCCCCCCGCCGCGGGCCTTGGCGCGCGCGAGCGCCAGCATCTCCTCGGACAGGTCCACGCCCACCACAGACCAGCCGTCCTCGGCGATGGACAGGGCGAGCGTGCCCGTGCCGCAGGCCAGGTCGAGCGCGCGGCGCGGCGCAGCGGGCGGCGGGTGGCGAGCGAGCACCTCCGCCAGGTAGTGCGCCGTCAGCAGCGCGAAGCGGATCTGGCCGCTGCCATCGTAGAACGGAGCGTAGTCGCGGTAGGTACTCATAGCGTAGTGGCGCCGGCCGGCCGGCGGCAGGCGCACCGTTATTGTACCACCTTCCGCATTGACGCGGCTTTGACACTCCTGTGGCCGCGGCGTACAATGCGGCCTCGAGAGTGATGACGTTATGTGCGGGTGGCTGGGTCAGGCGCCCGCGTGCGAAAGAAGCAGGCCATGGAGCTCTACCCCCCGGACGACCCGTATCTGATCAACACCGTGCTGTTTGGTATCCCGCTGGCCGTGCGCTGGTACGGCGTGCTGATCGTGAGCGGCGCCATGCTGGCCGGGTACGTGGCCACGCACCGCGCCGAGGCGCGCGGCGAGGACCCGGACCACGTCTGGAACCTGCTGCTGCTGGGGATGGTGCTGGGCATCCTGGGCGCGCGGCTGTACTACGTAGCTTTCGAGTGGCCGCGCTTCGCGGGGCGCTCGCTGCTGGAGATCATCAACCCGGCCACAGGGGGCCTGGCGATCCACGGTGCCCTGATCGGCGCTGTGCTGGCGGCGGTGATCTACACGCGCCGCAGCGGCCTCAACCTGGTGCGCTGGCTCGACATCTGTATGCCGCCGTTCATGCTGGCGCAGGCTGTAGGTCGCTGGGGCAACTTCATGAACCAGGAGGCCTACGGGCGCCCGACCGACCTGGGATTTGGCGTGCGAATCGACCAAGAGCACCGCCTGCCGCCGTATAACGATATAGTCCAGTACCCACCTGAGACCCTGTTCCACGCCACCTTTCTGTACGAGTCGCTGTGGAACCTGGCCGGGTTTGGTCTGCTGGTGATGCTGGAGCGGCGGCTGCGCTCCTGGCTGCGGCCGGGCGATGTCGCTCTGATGTACGCCATCTGGTACGGGATCGGGCGGCTGTGGATCGAGGGGCTGCGGACAGACAGCCTGTGCACCAGCGGTGTAGGCGGTGCCTGTGAGGGAGCCCTGCGGACGGCGCAGCTGGCGAGCCTGGCGCTGATCGCGGTGGGCGTGGCGGGTATGGCGCTCAACCACCGCCTGCGCCGGCGGCCCACGCCCGAAATGGCCGAGCCTGCCCCAGAGGCCAAGGCTGAGGTCTAGCTCGACAACTCGACCCCGTCTACGCTCGCCACAGAGGACACAGCGGCCATAGAGCTTGAGCGGCCTCCCCCTCGGCTCTGTGCTCCCTGTGCCCTCTGTGGCATTCTTCCAGCCCGATGAATAGGCGAATACTTGTGCTGTTTTCCCCCGAGATCGGCTAAAGTGTGGTATACTGTACAGGTTGAAGGAGTGCAAGAATTGACCGCCAGTAAGCCTCAAACCGCCACACTGATCGATATCTTGAGCGAGGGGTACAGCGCCGTCAACCGGCGCCCCTGGCTGCTGGTCCTGCCGGTGCTTCTCAACCTGTACCTGGCATTCGGCGCGCAGCTCTCGCTCGCCCCACTGCTCAGCGACCTCAGCGGCCTCATGCAGCGCATGCAGTCCTCTGGCTCGGATCAGGCGATGGCGCAGGAGATGGCGCTGGGGATCGAGGAGCTCGGGCAGATCGACGTACAGCGGCAGCTGGCGGCGCTCAACGCCATCCCGACGCTGCCGCTCACGCGGGCGGTGTCGCCTGGCGGGGAGGGGGTGCTGGAGATCTCGAGCGTCGGGGGGGCTGTGCTGGCGTTCCTGCTGATCAACGCCGTAGCGCTGCCGCTGAGCGCACTGTTTCTCGTGCTCCTGGCCGGGGGCGTGCGGAGCGAGCCGGCGGTGCGGCCGGGGCTACCGCAGGATGTCGGGCGGGTTGCACTGATGATCCTCGCCTGCGTCGGCATCATCGCCGGGGTGGGCGTGGCGCTTGGGCTGCCGTATATGTTCCTGACCGGGCTGCTGATGCTCCTGAGCCCGCCCATCGGCGTGCTGGCGCTCGTCATTCTGCAGCTGGTGGTCTTCTGGGCCTGGATCTACCTCGGCTTCACGAATGAGGCGATCGTGATGGGTGGCGCGGGGCCACTGCGGGCCATCCGCGCCAGCTTCAGCCTCGTGCGGCACAACTTCTGGAGCACGCTCGGGTTCCTGGCTCTCTCCGCCTTCATCATCCCGCTCGGGCTCGCCACTGTGTGGCAGGCGATGGCGGGTTCAACGGCGGGGCTGGTGGTGGCGGCTGTGGGCAGCGCCTACATCGGCTGCGGGCTGGCGGCCTCGCGCATGGTCTTCTACCGCGAGCGGTCCGAGCGACGGCAGAGCGCCCCGGCATACATCCGGAGCGGCAGATAACACACTGGTCATACAGCGGCAGGATCGCAGCACGCGCACCCGGCCGCGCGAAAGGTGAAATAGAGCGATGACGACGAACACTCTTCCGCCCACGAACATCACCTCGTCGTACGACGAGAGTCAGATCCAGGTGCTCGAGGGCATGGAGGCCGTGCGGAAGCGGCCGGGCATGTACATCGGCCCCACCGACATCAACGGCCTGCACACCATGGTGCGCGAGGTGGTTGACAACTCGGTGGACGAGGTGATGGCCGGCCGCGCCACGACCGTCGAGGTGACCATCCACCAGGACGGATCGGTCACCGTCTCTGACGACGGCTACGGCATCCCGACCGGCATCCACCCGAAGATGGGCGTCAGCACGCTCCAGGTGGTCATGACCATCCTGCACGCCGGCGGCAAGTTCGACAACAAGGGGTACAAGGTCTCCTCGGGCCTCCACGGCGTGGGCGTCTCGGCGGTGAACGCGCTCTCCTCGTACATGCGGGTCGACGTGCACAACGCGCGCGACGGCATGCACTACTTCCAGGAGTACCGCGCGGGCGTGCCGCAGGGGGATGTGCAGAAGATCGGGCCGACCACCCGGCGCGGCACCGTCACGCGCTTCCTGCCGGACACCAGCATCATCCAGACGCTGGAGTACAACTTCAAGGCGCTGGCGCAGCGCTTCCGCGAGATGTCGTACCTCAACAAAGGGCTGCGCTTCAAGTTCATGGACGAGCGCGAGGACCTGGAGGTCAACTTCTACTTCGAGGGCGGCGTGCAGTCGTACGTGCGGCACCTGAACAAGGAGAAGAACGCGCTGCACAAGCTGCCGTTCTACGTCGAGCGCGTCGCGGACGACGTGGCGGTTGAGGTAGCGCTGCAGTACACCGAGAGCTTCGACACCGACTCGGTCTACGCCTTCGCTAACGGCATCAACAACACCGACGGCGGCGCGCACGTCTCGGGCTTCCGCACCGCGCTGACGCGCGTGATCAACAACTACGCGCGCGCCAAGGGCCTGCTCAAGGAGGGCGAGGTCAACCTCACCGGCGACGACGTGCGCGAGGGGCTGACGGCTGTGATCAGCGTGAAGCTGAAGGACCCGCAGTTCAGCTCGCAGACCAAGGAGAAGCTGGTGAGCCCGGTTGCCACCGGCGCGGTCTCCACAGCCTTCGGCGAGTCGTTCGGGGTGTGGCTCGAGGAGAACCCGCAGGACGCGCGGCGCGTCATCGAGAAGTGTGTCTCGGCCGCACGCACGCGCCTGGCGGTGCAGAAAGTGCGCGAGACGGCGCGCAAGAGCGCGATGGAAGGCTTCTCGCTGCCCGGCAAGCTGGCCGACTGCTCGGACACCAACCCGGCGCGCTCGGAGCTGTACATCGTCGATGGCGACTCGGCCGGCGGCTCGGCGAAGCAGGGGCGGGACCGGCGCTACCAGGCGATCCTGCCGCTGCGCGGCAAGATCCTGAACGTGGAGAAGAGCCGGCTGGATAAGATGCTCAGCAACAACGAGGTCAAGGCGCTGATCACCGCGCTCGGCGCGGGCATCGGCGACCAGTTCGACCCGGCGAAGCTGCGCTACCACCGCGTCCTGCTGATGGCCGACGCCGACGTAGACGGCTCGCACATCCGCACGCTGCTGCTGACGTTCTTCTTCCGCTACATGCGGCCGATCATCACCAACGGCCACCTGTACCTGGCCCAGCCGCCGCTGTACCGCGTGAAGCACGGCAAGACCGAGAAGTACGTCTTCTCGGACGCCGAGCGCGACCAGTACCTCCAGTCGCTCGCGCTCGACGAGCGGCGTAAGTCGGAGATCCAGCGCTACAAGGGGCTGGGCGAGATGAACGCCGAGCAGCTCTGGGAGACCACGATGAACCCGATCAACCGCATCGTGCTCCAAGTGACGCTCGAGGACGCGCAGCAGGCCGACGAGACCTTCACCATGCTGATGGGCGACATGGTGCCGCCGCGCAAGCGCTTCATCCAGACGCACGCGCTCGAGGTGAGGAACCTCGACATCTAGCGGCTGGTCGGTTCTCACGCGCATTGCGAGATCTCTCATACGGGTTCCGAAACGGGTAGAAGCATGGCTTCTGCCCGTTTTGTCTTCATCTGCCCACGCTATTCCAGCGTTTTCGTACCCGCACGGAGATCGGTATGCCTGCCCATCGAGCACGACGCGCGCGCTTCATCCTCCTGGTGTCAGGTGTGGCGGCCTTCGCACTGCTCTCCTGGCGCCCTGGCTCTCGCAGGAGGCTGCCGCGCGGGCAGCGCGTCACGCCTTCGAGAACAAGTGGCAGGGGATAGCAGACGAATGTGGCCTGATAGGCGATGAGGTGCAAGAGATTGAACGAGTGCTGATTGGCTACCCCAGGTCACCCTGCAGGCGGACATCGAGCGACGTCTGCGCCTGGTACGTGATCTGTCTCACCGCTGAGCACGCAGACGTGGACACACGCTTCTGAGGCGTGGTATACTTACTCGTATCATCACCCCCGCGTCTTGTCGTATATGCCTCGAGCCCCGCGCTCGACTGCGTCACCAGGCGCCCCGCACAGGCGGGCGGCTCGTGATACGGATGAAACCTACCGCTGCCATCACGTGAGTACCTCACGTCGAGCGCAGATGAGCCAGCTACAGATCACACGTCCCGCCCCGCCGACGACACGCCCGCCCGCATCTCTCGCGCGACGCTCCCACACCAGGCCAGCCCTGCCATCATACCCGCACCACCGAACACCAGCCTGAAGCCGCGGCAGGCGCGGCGTCCGGATAGAAGATCAGGAGACCGCGGTGAACTTATTCGTCGGCAACCTCTCGCAGAACGTGATGGAGGAAGACCTCCGGCGCGTCTTCGAGCAGTTCGGCAAGATCCGCTCGGTGACCGTCGTTCGCGACCGCTTCAGCGGCGACTCACGCGGCTTCGGCTTCGTCGAGATGGCCTCGCGCCAGGAGGGGCTCGCGGCTATAGGCGGCTTGGCCGGCCAGGAGCTCATGGGCCAGCTCATGCGGATTAACGAGGCCCAGCCCCGTGCGGACGACCGCAAGCGCGGCGAGCGCGGGCGCAAAAGCGGCGGCTCGTGGTAGCACCCGCGCCACGCCGCCAAGTACATACCTATATCGCGAGGCCCGCCCTGGGCCGACGCTGACTAAGCCGCGCCAGTGGGCCGGCCGGAGGAGAGATCTCAATGCACGCCAAGTTGTTCGTCGGAAATTTGCCCTGGAGCATCGGGGACGCTGAGCTGGAGCAGCTGTTCGCTCCCCACGCGGAGGTCCAGAGCGCACGCGTGATCACTGACCGCGACACTGGCCGCTCGCGCGGCTTCGGCTTCGTCGAGGTCGAGACGGAAGACCTCGCCGCGGTGATCCGCGCGGTGGACGGTCGCGAGATCAACGGCCGGCCGCTGCGCGTGAACGAGGCCGAGGATAAGGAACGCGGCGGCTTCGGTGGCGGGCGACGCCCCCCACGGGACCGCTACTAGCGCCAAACGCTGACGGCATCCCCGGCGCGCGGGCGAGGGCTATGCTCTCACCCGCGCGCTATCTGTTGGCGCACCACAGGCCCCTGCTCCTCCCAAAGTCCCTGGACAATGCGCTGCGCGCGTGTCATCATCCCAGCGACCCACACATCCCACGGCAGACAGTTGCGCGGCGGAGGCGCCCTATGAGCGGCGACCAAGGCATGCCTCAGCAGCCGCAGCGGCTCCCCGAGTCGCTCACGCCCCTCGTCGGGCGCGAGCGCGACGGACACAGGCCAGCTGTTCGCCGAGGCGCTGCGCAACCCGTCGAACCTGGAGCAGGACTGGCTCTGGCTTGCGACGCGGGTGACGCGCGAGAGCGAGCGCCGCTACTGACTGGAGCAGGCGCTGTACAAACCCCGAGAGTGAGCTGGCGCACTGCGTGCTCGCGCAGATGCCCCGTGCGGCCAATATGACCCCAGACCCTGCGATCATGTGACGAGGCTGCCAGTGTGCAGATCACCGCCGCCGTCGGCAGGGCGCTCGCCTCCTCAGGCGAGATGCGCGTGGCGCCAGGTGCCAGCCTGCCGGCGGAGCGAGGCGGCCGGCGCCAAGACTGGTAGCCTTACGGGGGGGCGAAGGTGCGACGCCGCCTGCCTTCCGTACCCTGTAACGGCACACATCCTGCCTACCTGTGATACGAGGAAGCGGCGGATGCGCCGCTCGCAGGTATGGAGGAGGACCCCACGGTATGATGAACCAGAACCAGAACCCGCAGAATGCGGTCTTCGAAGTGCTGGACTCCGTGCCCAGCCAGGTCTGGTACACCCTCGGCATCGGCACGATCGCGGCATCGGCCCTGTTCCAGGTGACGGGCCAGAAGAATCTCGCAGACTTCGTCGGCAAGTGGCCACCCACGTTCCTGCTGCTTGGGCTGTACCACAAGCTGCTCCGCCCCAGCCACGAGGATGCGGTGGGCGAGGCGCAGCACATGATGCACAAGGCCAACCAGACCAGCCGTGAGCTGATGGACAAGGCCAACCAGACGATGAACCAGTCCGGCCAGCCGAACCGAACCGGCATGGGCGTCTAGAACAGAACACCAGGGCCGTCGATTCGGCCAAGAGCTGCGCTCGACGGCACGACAGCTTCACCCCTCTGCCGCCTCCCCGCTGGGAGAGGCCAGGGGGGTGATCGTGTTATGTGATACCACAGGCGTTGACACAGAGTCCGCTTCCGGCTATGATCCCGCGGCGGCGCCCTGCCGCCCGCTGCCGGATGGCCCAATGGCTGCTGTGCGAGACACGAACCTGCGACACGTCGCTCTACCTGGCCTCATGTCCCTGGGGGCGCTGGCGCTGCTGTGGGCCGTGCGCGAGGCGCCGATCGCCGCGCCGCCGCTCCTCGCCGCGGATGCGCTGGGCGCGTTCTTCGCCCTCGCCGTCTTCGGCGGGCTTACCCTGACGGCCATCACGCTGCCTGAGGGCGAGCGGCTAGGTTGGCGCCCGCTCGCCGCCGCGATGACACTTGCCGCCGCCTTCCTCACCGCGCTCACGCCCGTCGTGATCGTGTGCTACGCGGCACTCGCGCTGCTGACCGTGCCGCGCGTCCCCGGACGCTGCCTACCCGCGCCGCGCGACCTGCTCGCGCCCCTGGGAGCCGCGCTGCTCGCCGTCGGCTACGGGATACTGGCCCTGAGGGGCGCCGTGCGCTACGACGAGCGCGCCGCCGGGGCCGCGCTGGACAGCCTCGTCTTCTGGTTCGTGCTGCTCGCCGCCATCGCGCCGCTGCTGCCGCTCGGCAGCTCCGAACCCTCCACCGAACGCCCCGCGCTCGCGATCCTCCGCATCGCCTGGCTCTACCCGCTCGTCCGGCTCTACAGCCTCGGCCCGTGGAACGAGGGGTGGACGCTGGCGACGATCCTCCTTGGGAGCGGCGCCGGGCTCTGGGCGGCCCTCGCCGCGCTGCGGAGCGCCCGCGGGGGGGGCGATCTGCTCGTACCCGCGTGCCTCGCGGTGGCCGGCTTCGGACTCAGCACTGGCGCCGGGCTCGCCGCCGGCTGCTACGGCGTGCTCACGTACCTCGTCCTGGCGGCCGCGAGCGGCGCAAACGAGAGGGATACCACAGCCCACGGCTCACGACCTACGACCCGCGACCTCTCATGGCTCCTGACGCCCGCCGTGCCCTTCGGCGCCCCATTCGTGGCCACCTGGATGCTTGTGGGCGCCGGGGTAGCAGGCGGTGTCTCGCTGACCGCCGCCGCCGCTTGGCTGGCCGCGCTCCTCGCCGCCGCGGCGCACCTCGTGGCACCTGTCCCTCGCCCGCCGCGCGCTACACCCACCGCCGCCGCGGCCAGCCTGCTGCTAGGGGTCCTCGCGCCGCTCATCGTCCTCGTGCTCGTGCAGCCGGTGATCGCGCAGCTCCAGGGCGGACTCAGCGTCTACGGCGACATCAACGTCTGGCCGTGGGTCGGCCTCGCCGCCGTGGACTCGGCGCGCCGCGGAGTCACCGCCCTCCCGTCGGTGGCCGCCGCCGCGCTGATGCTGGTGCTCTCGGCGCTGGTCTACCTCGGCGCACGCCTGCGCCAGGAGCTCGCACCGGGCGACGCACCGGGCGACGACGGGCGCGCTGCGCGGCCAGACGGGATCGCAGGGGCGCTGCGCGCGGAGGTCCCGTGGCTCGCGCGAGATGGGGAGCCTGCCGGTGACGATCGCTGAGCTGCTCTCGCTCGTGGGGCGCGCGTGGTCGCGCCTGGCGATCTACCCCGGGGGGCTGGCGATAGTGCTGGCCCTGTGGGCTACTGCGCGTGCGGCAGGGCTTCGCCCCGTCACACGCGGGTTAGGTCGTTTCTTTCGGGGGCCTGCGGCACCCGCACCCCAGCCCGCGCAGCAGGATCCTTACGCCCCCGCGCCACCCTCCCTGGCCGAGCATACGTCAGGCCTCACGACTCTCGCACTCTCCGCCGTGGCCTTTCCGTGGCTCGCCGTGGCGCTGCTGCCGCTTCCCTACGCGGCGGGGCTCGGGCGCCCGGTGGACCTCGTAGTGATTCTGGCGCTGCTGGAGTGGCCGCGCCTGCTGGTGACAGCGGCCGAGCTGCGGGGCGGGCCGCATGAGTCGGCGCGAGGTGTCCGGCGGCTCGCGGCTGCGCTGAACAGCTACCCGCCGCTGGTGCTGGCCGCGCTCGTGCTCGGTCAGAGCGTCGGGTCGCTCGAGCTCGGCGCGGTCGCCTCCGGCCCCGCGGACGACGCCTCGGCGCTCTCACGTGGGCTGTTCTGGGTCGGCGCCACGGCGCTGCTGCTGGTGCTCCCGCCGCTGCTGGGAGTCGGGCCGTTCACGGCCGGCGGCGAGCGGCTGGGGGCATTAGAGGGTGGGCTCACGGCGATCGGGCTGCGGGTGCGCGCGCTGGGCCTCGCGCTGGTGGCGGTGATCCCCTGGCTGGCGCTGCTGCCCGCGGCGCGGGAAGACGGCTCGCCGGCGGTGTGGCTGGCGCCGCTGCCGCCGCTGGCGATCGGGGCGCTGGTGTGGTGGTTCGACCGCCTCACGCGCGGCCGCGCGCCGCTGCCCTGGGCGCGTGGCTACCTCTGGCTGAGCGCCGGGCTGCTCGCGGCGCTCGCGGTGGCAGCCGCCGAGGCCCTGCGCCAGCGGCTGGCGTAGCTACATCAGGGGGATCACGTCCAGCGGCGCATCGCCGTCGTCGAGGTAGCGCGCGAGCATGGCGGGGCGGTAGGTGCCGCGGCTGGTGACGACGGCGCTAATGAGCGCGGGCGAGGCCGCGTCCCCGGTAAGCGACGCCGAAGACTCTGCGGCCGGGTCAGGACCCTCGGGGGCCATCGCGTACAGCGGCATGGCCTGCCGGGCGGCCGTGGCGAGCGAGAGCGCGCCAGGGGCCAGCTCCACCCCACCGTCGAGAGCTGCGCGCCCGGTCTCGGCCAGACAGACGGTCAGGGCTTCGCCCCCGGCGATCTCGGCGAGGGTGACACCGATCTCGCCGGCGCGCGCGGCAAGCCTGCGGCTGCCCGGGGTATCGGCGAGCTCCTCGGGGATGGAGAGGCGCAGCCTGCGCCCCTGGCCCGCCGCCAGCCGCAGCGTCCAGAGCAGCGCCCGCCCGCCGATCGGCAGCGCCAGGATACCGTCCTCGTCATCCAGCAGCCCCTCGGCGTGGCGCCCGCAGCGCTCGGCGGCGCGATCTGCGAGCCGCGCGTACTCCTGCGCCAGCGTCAGCAAGGCCTCCTCGGCATCACGGCCCGCCAGGATTGCGGCGTCGGCTGCGGCCCGCGCGCGCGACAGCACCGTGCGCGCCGCCGGCGGCAGCGTGGCCCCAAGCCGCTCGGCGGCCTGGATGAGCGCGCCGCGCCGGGCGTCGGTGGGGCGACCCTGCCACGCGCGCGCCGCCAAGGCCAGGCCGAGGGCCGCGAGGTAGGCCGCCTCATCAGCATCCGCCGACGCCCCACGGGCGAGCGCATCCGCGACTCCCTGCTCGTCGGCCAGCGCCGTGTGAGCAGGCGCACCCTGACCGCGCCACTCCAGGAGCGTCACAGCCCCGCCGGGCCGGTCATACCGCACAGTGTCGACCAGGCGGATCACGGCCGCACCCGCGCCTGCACGGCCTGCTCCAGCAGCCCGCGCGTGGACGACAGGGTATCCTGGGTGATCTTCAGCAGTTCCTCCAAGTAGCGGTTCTGGCGCTCCAACGCCGCGATCCGCTGCTGGGCCTGCTCGAGCTCTGCCTGGAGGCCGCCCATCGGCGGCGGAGCTGATGTCTGCGCCCGCAGCTCGGCCACCGCTGCCTCCAGCGTCGCCAACCGCTCCTCGACCGTGAGCTTCGGCGCCTGCCGCTCGTGCGGCACGCCGTCGATCGGGTGGCGCAGGTTCACCACCGCCTCCCCCACACGCTCCTGCGTGACACCGAGCGACGTCAGCGCACGGGCGCCTGGCGCGTCCACCTCGGCCGCGATCGCCAGGAGCAGGTGCGCCGTGCCGACGCGGCTGTCGCCAAGCTGATCCGCCTGGGCGTGGGCGCGCTGCAGGAGCCGCTGGACCCGCGGCGTCACCATCACCTGGCCACCTGGCTCCTCCTGGCTCTCGAGTGTCGGGAGGCGCTCCAGCTCACGCTCCACCAGCTCCACAGCGCGCGTCTGGTCGGCCCCCAGCTCGCGAAGGACGCGCTCAACTGTACCGCCCGTCTGGCGGAGCAGCGCCAGCAGCAGATGCTCAGCGCCGAGCGCGGGGTTACGACGAGTGCGCATGATCTCGCGGCTGCCCGCGAAGGCCGCCCGAGCGCCGTCCGTGAACCGCCCCACGTCCATACAGTTTCCCCTAGCGATCCAGCCGCAGAAACGTCAGCGCGGCGGCGAGGGCGGCCGCGGCCCCGCCTGCCAGGAGGCTCCAGCGCCAGTACTCCGCGTCCATCTGCTGGAGCTGGCGTCGGGCGGCGCGCAGGTCGCCCGACGCGAGCCCCTCGATCCCACCGCCTAGCGTGCCGGCAACCTCCCGCAGGAGCTCCTGCTGCTGCACGAAGAGAGCCGCCGCCCCGACGCCGCGCGCGGCGAGGAAGGCCAGCGCGCCGACGGCAAGGCCTACCGCAAGCGACAGGCCAACGCGCCGCAGCCAGACCAGGGCCACGAGCGACCGATGACCGGAGACCGAGGGCGGCGGATCCACCCCATTCAGGAGGTCCGGGTGTTGATACTCGCTCACTGGCCGTTGGTCCTTCGTCATCGGTCATTCGTCACTGATGAGCGCTCGTCAGTCGTCGGTCGTCGGTTGTCACAGGTCCCCGAGCGCCTCATACACCACCCGGTGCGCCACGGCCCGGAAGCGGCCCCAGTCGCGCCAGCGCCCCTCGATCTCCGGGTGGTACTCATCGGGCACTTCCTCAAGGGTCTGCGCCAGCGCCGGCAGCTCCTCCGGCAGGAGCTCGCGGAAAGCTGCGATCTGCTCGGCCTCGTCCTGGACGCCGAGCACGCCGCCGGTCTCATCGAGCAGGAAGGCGAATGTGGCGAAGTGCAGCTCCTGGTAGCGGTACTCGACCACCGCCAGGAAATGGCGCACTGCCACGTCGAGCCCGGTCTCCTCCGCCACTTCGCGCGCCAGGGCCGCCTCGATCGACTCGCCGTGGCCGACGCCGCCGGTGAGCAGGCGGAACGCACCGGGGGGGTAGAAGGTCTTGATCGCCGTCAGGAGGCGCCCGTTCGGCCGGCGCAGCACCATGCACACCTCGCCGAAGCGGTCGCTCTTGCCGATCGGGCTGAAGGGCGACCCCTCAAGCGTCACCGCGACCCGACGCGGCTGGCCGTAGCGCTCGGCCAGGGCGGCGATCTCGGCCTCGACTGTCTCGCTCAGTGCGGTCATAGAGCAATCCTGCTGGGTAGAGAAAGCTAGGGAAGGTTTTTCACGGGGGTTGCACCCCGCCCCGCTCTGCACTCAGGCGCGACGTACAGCTGCTCCAGAAAAGCGCGGCGCAGCCCGACTACCGGACTGCGCCATTCTATACCATGTTGCAGGCTGCGCGCTGCGCCCGTATGACGGAGAGCACAAGCGTCGATCACGTTTGTTCGTCGTAGAGCGCATCCGGATGCCGGGAGTGTCAGCCTTCAGCCTAGGGGTACACTCCACGTGTCAGGCTCGCGTCGGCCACGCGGCGTACAGCCAGCAGGTAGGCCGCCAGTCGCATCGGCACGGCGCGCTCCTGGGCCAGCTCATACACCTGCTCGAAGGAGCTCACCATGATTCGCTCCAGCCGCGCGTTGACGTCGTCCTCGTCCCAGAAGAAGGACTGAAGCCCCTGGACCCACTCGAAGTAACTCACGGTCACGCCGCCGGCGTTAGCGAGGATATCCGGCACCACGGTGATGCCGCGCTGCTCCAGGATAGCGTCCGCGCCCGGCGTGGTGGGACCGTTCGCGCCCTCGACCACCACCTGCGCGCGGATGCGCCCGGCGTTGCGATCAGTGATCTGGTTCTCCATCGCCGCCGGCACCAGCACGTCGCAGGGCATCTCCAGGATCTCGGCGCCGCCCACGCGCTCGAGCCCCGGCGTCTCATACCCCTCGAGGCAGCGGCGCGGGTGTTGCTCCACATAGCGGCGCATCGCGGCCACGTCCAGCCCCCCGCGGCAAACGTAGCCGCCGCTGGCGTCGGCGATCCCGATCACCCGGCACCCCATCTGCGCCAGCGTCTGCGCCGCCACGCCGCCCACGTTGCCGAAGCCCTGCACCACCACCGCCAGGTCCGCCAGGCAGCGCCGGTGACGGCGGGCCCACTCGCGCACCATCAGGCTCACGCCGCGGCCGGTGGCCTCTACCCGGCCGAGCGACCCCCCGACCTGGACCGGCTTGCCGGTGACCACCGCGTTGATCGTGTGACCCTGGTGCATCGAGAGGGTGTCCATGAACCAGGCCATCACCTGCGCGTTGGTGTTCACGTCGGGCGCGGGGATGTCGCGGTCGGGTCCAACGACCAGCGCGACCTCGGTGGCGAAGCGGCGGGTGAGCCGCTCCAGCTCACCCCGCGACAGCTGCGACGGGTCCACCACCACGCCGCCCTTCGCGCCGCCGTAGGGAATGTTCACCAGGGCGCACTTCCAGGTCATCCACATCGCGAGGGCGCGCACCTCGTCTAGCTCCACGCTCGGGTGGTAGCGCAGGCCGCCCTTCGTCGGGCCGCGGCCGAGGTCGTGCTGGACGCGGTACCCGGTGAAGACGCGCGTGCTGCCGTCGTCCATCTGCACCGGGAAGCGCACGGTGAGCTCGCGGCGCGGGACGCGCAGCACCTCACGGATGCTCTGGTCGATGCTGAGCATCTCGGCGGCGCGGTCGAACTGCTGCTG
>JBDLTZ010000139.1:0-8000 GCA_039805565.1 Chloroflexota bacterium
TTCTACGCCGGGAGCCCGGCGCTCACCGAGCACCGCTTCGGCTCAGGCCGGGCCTACTACCTGGCGACGCGCCCCGAGCCCGCGCTGCTCGAGCGGCTGATGGGCCACGTGGCCGAGGCCGCGGGTGTCCATGCGCCGCTCGCGTCCCCCGAGGGGGTCGAGGTGGTGCAGCGGCGCGGCGAGGGCGGGACCTTCACCTTCGTGCTGAACCACCGCGTCGAGGAGCAGGCCGTGACGCTCCCGGCGCCTATGCGCGACCTGCTGACCGGCGCGGCGCACCAGGGGGAGCTCCGGCTCGCCGGGCGCGGCGTGGCGATCCTGGTGGAGCAGAGCGCGAAAAGCTGATTCATCCGGTAAAGGTCCCATGAGTAGGGGCGCGATCACAGCAGGGATGCTCCAATCGCGCCCCGTTTTCTCGTCCTTCGGCGGTTCCCCTTCAGCGTTCCGCCTTGAGGTGAATGTGGCCGATGCGCGTCTCGGCCGGAAGCGATCCGTGTGTCATGATCCGTATCTCCGTCAGGTCAGCTCATCCTTGCGCGTCGTGTATCACCCCGCCATCGGCCCCGCCGTCCCTCTCTCCGCACGCGCCCAACTGCTATGAGAAGCTGCGTGCACCCCTTCGACACCATTACCCACTCTCGTGTATACTGCACGCCTGCACCCGAGCGAAAGGTCAGCCTATGCCCGCCCGCCGCCTCCCGACCGTCGTCGATGACCGGCTGCACCCCATCGCCCCTGAGGGCGCCGCGCCGATCGCGCTGGACTCGCCCGCCTGGGAGGCCTGGCTGGACGACCCCGCGAACCCCTCGCTCTCGTACCACACGGAGCACGGGCCGGTCACAGTGCGACGCGAGCGCAAGGGGGCGGGCTGGTACTGGTACGCCTACCGCGCGCGCCACGGGCGTCTGCGCAAGGCGTACATCGGCACGTCCGCGGCTATGACGGCCGGTCGGCTGCGCGAGGTGGCCCACGAGCTCACCGCTGACCCCGCCGAGCCCGAGGTCCGCATCGCGCTGCTGGGCACGCCAGCAGTCGAGCGCGACGGCCGGCCGATCCAGGCGCCCGCCAAGGCCCACGCGCTGCTCGCCTACCTGGCCGCCCATGACACGCCGCAGCTGCGCGAGCGCCTGCTGGCGCTCCTCTGGCCCGAGAGCGGCCCCGATGCCGCGCGCAAGAACCTGCGCAACCTGCTCTGGCGGCTGCGCCACGATCTGCGCGATGACGTGGTCCAGGGCGACGAGCGGCTGGCGCTGGCGGACACGGCCGCGGTGGACGTGCGCGCCTTCAGCCGCGCCGCACGCGAGCTCGGCGGCGCCCAGGCCCACCCCGAGGCCACGCTACGCGCCGCGCGGACAATGGCCCGGCTCTACCGCGGCGCCCTGCTCGACGGACTCTCGCTCGCGGACGCGCCGGACTTCGAGCTCTGGCTGACGACCACGCGCGAGCAGCTCCACGAGCTGCACCTGCGCGCGCTCCACCAGATCGTCGCCGCCGAGCGCGCCGCCGGCCGCTGGCCCCAGGTGCTCACGGCGGCGCGCGCCGCGCTGGCCCACGACCCCTTGCAGGAGCCCATGTACCGCGCGCTGATCGAGGCCCACGCCCGCGAGGGGGACCGCGCCGCCGCGCTGCGCCAGTACGCCCTGCTCCAGGAGATGCTCGAGCGCGAGCTCGGCGTCGCCCCGCTGCCGGAGACCGAGCTCCTGCGCGAGGCGGTGCTGCACGGCGAGCTCCAGGGCCCCGCGCTTCCCCGCGAGCGCGCGGTGGGCCAGCAGGCTGCCGGTGCCCACAGCGCGCCGGCCGCCCCACCGCAGCCGTTCATCGGGCGTGATGTCGAGCAGGCCGCCCTCGACGCCGCCTGGACCCAGGCGCGATCCGGCCGGGCGCAGGCCACGCTACTGTTGGGCGAGGCAGGCATCGGCAAGTCGCAGCTCTGGCGCGTCTGGGCCGAGCGAGTCGCGCGGGAGGCCACCCTTCTGACGACCCAGTGCCTGGCTGTCACCGAGCACCTGCCGTTCGCGCCATTGGTGGACCTGCTGCACGCCGAGCCGGTCAGGCGCCGGCTGGCCGCGCTCGCGCACCCCGCGCCGCCAGGGTGGCTGGCCGACATCGCGCGCCTCACGCCCGACATTGTCGACCTGCTGCCGGCCGTAGCCCGCCCTACCCCGCTCGCCCCGGCCGAGGAGCAGCAGCGGGTCTTCGAGGCGCTGGTACGCAGCATCGGCGCGGCCCCCGGCAGCCCCACGCTCCTCTTCGTCGACGACCTGCACTGGGCCGACCGCGCGACGCTCGACTGGCTCGGCTACCTGCTACACCGCGCGCGCGACACCCCACTACTCCTGGTGGGCGCCTGCCGCCCGGACGAGCTCCCGGCGCCGCTCGAGGCCCTGATGTCGCAGTGGAGCCGCGCGGGAGTGCTGCACCGCGTCCCGCTCCGGCGCCTGAGTCGCGCGGAGACGGCAGACCTGGTGGGCGCGCTGGCGGGCGACATTGCCCACGCCGACGACCTCTACGAGCGGAGCGCCGGCAACCCGCTCTTTGTGCTCGAGCTGCTGCGGGCCGGGCCGGGGGAGCTGCCCGCCGCGCTGAGCGACCTCATCCAGCAGCGGCTCGTGCGGCTCTCCGACGTGTCGCGGCAGGTGCTCCAGGCGGCGGCCGTACTCCAGACCGACATCACCTTCGACGCCCTTGCCGAGACGAGCGGCCGCGGCGATGCCGAGACGCTGGACGCGCTCGACGCCCTGCTCGGCGCCGGACTGCTGGCCGAGGGTGAGGGCGGCTACCGCTTCAGCCACCCTTTGATCGCGGCGGCGGTCGAGCGCGGTGTGAGCGGGGCGCGGCGCGCGATCCTGCACCGGCGGGCGGCGGCGGCCGTGGAGCAGCTGCACGCCGGTCGCCTGAGCGAGGTGGCCGGGCGCCTGGCTGCCCACCACCAGGAGGCCGGCGACCGGCGACAGGTGGCGCGCTTCGCCGAGATGGCCGGCGATCGCGCGCTCGCGCTGGCCGCGCCGGCCGAGGCGGCCTACTTCTACGAGCTCGCGCTCTCCCTCGCGTCGGCGCCCTCGCGGCGCTACGGGCTGGCTCTGGCGCGCTACCAGCAGGGTGATCTCGACGCGGCCCGGGAGGAGTTCGCGGCGGCGGCTGATGCGTTCGCGGCGGCGGGGGACATGCGCGGCGCGGCGCGGGCCTGCCTCGAGCGCGCGCGCAGCCACCTGGCCAGCAGCCAGAACGAGGCCGTGGTGGCGTGGGTCCAGCGCGGGCGGGCCTACCTGGCGCATGACCCCGACCCTGCCGCCCAGGCGCTGGCGGCCTACCTGCTCGGCGCCGAGCTGCGCGCGGTGGGCGCAGACCTCGGCGCGGCGGTGGCGCAGCTTGAAGAGGCGGCGCAACTGGCGGCCCACGAGGCGGCTGGCGCGCTCATCCCCGGCATCCTGCTCGAGCTCGGCAACGCCCGCGCGCAGCAGGGCGACCTCGTGGGGGCGATCGCGGAGTACCGCGCGCTGGTAACAGCGGCCCGCGCGCGCGGCGACGCGGTGGGCGAGGCGATCGGGCACAACAACATCGCCTACCACGCGCTCCTCGCCGGTGATATCGCCACCGCCCACGCCGAGGTCGCCGCCGGGCTGGAGATGGCCGAGCAGCAGGGTCTCCCGGTGGCGCTCCAGTGGCTGCTGAGCACACGTGGCGAGATCGCGCTGGCCGAGGGGGACTGGTCCGGCGCGGAGGAGTGGCTGAGGCGGGCGGCGCGCGAGGCGGAGCGCTTCGGTAACACCGCCCACGCGATCGGCATCCGCGCCAAGCTGGCGCTGGCGGCGCGCGACCGCGGCGAGGGCGACGCGGCCCTGCGCGAGCTAGAGGCGGCGCGCGCGGAGGCGGCGCAGCTCGCGGACCCCTTCCTCCAGACGCAGCTCGACCTTGCCCTGGCTGAGAGCTATCTGCTGCGCGGCGATCGTGGTTCTGCTGGCGATGCCCTGCGCGTGGCGGAGGACAGGCTCGGCTACACTCCCTACGACGGCCTGCGCGCCGAGGCCGCGCGGCTGCGCGCCGCGATCCGAGAGGTGCCGTGAGCCGCGCTCGCCATCCCATAGGCACCCCAAACAGCTCTCTGCAAGACCTGGGTAATGCACTCCCAACCTCCCCAGCTCATCAGAGCAAGCTCAAATCACCTCTCCAAAAGGACGCCGCATCGGACAGTGCTCCGGACAGCGCCGCGCTATCCTGTGTCCATCGTCGCGGCTGACACAGCCCGACAGGCGAAAGCGAGCGCGGGAGATTCCCCCGCGGCTTTGAGGAGAGAGACACACATGACCTCGACCAATGCGAGCTACGGCGTGACCATCCTGCGCGTCGTCACCGGCGCGGTGTTCCTGGCGCACGGCCTCCAGAAGCTGCTGATGTTCGGCCTGCCCGGCACCGCGGGCTTCCTCGGCAGCGTCGGCATCCCGGCGGCCGAGCTGATGGCCCCGCTGCTGATCGCCCTGGAGGTCGGCGGCGGCCTGGCCCTGATCCTGGGCCTGTTCACTCGCTACGTCGGCGTCGCCCTGGCGCTCAACATGCTGGTGGCGCTGCTCACCGTCCACATCAGCAAGGGCTTCTTCGTGGCGGACGGCGGCTACGAGCTGGTGCTGCTGCTCGGCGCGGCCAGCCTCGCGCTGACATTCCTCGGCTCCGGCGCGCTGGCGCTCGACACCCTGCTGCCGCGCCGTGAGACCACCGCCGCTCGCGTGGCCCAGCGCGCGTAGCACCGACCTCGCCTGACACACAGCAAAGCGCCCGCGGCACGGTGCCGCGGGCGCTGTTGCATCTCCCCTAGACCTCCAGCACGAAGTCGAAGGCGCCCTCCTTGCCGTCGGCGGCGTCCTGCAGCGCCATCACCAGCGAGGGGTGGAAGATCCTGTCACGGTCGTTAGCCGGCTCATCCGGGAAGTAGAGCTGGGTGGTGAGCAGTGGCTGGTTCGGCGCCTGCACGCGAACGTGGATGTGGCGCGTCCGGCCGGGGTACAGGCCCGGCATGATCGTCTCCAGCCGGTAGCGCCCCTGGTCGTCGGTGAACTGGTGGCCGCGCAGCGTGAAGCCGGCGTTGTCGTAGGCCCCGGCGTCGTCGGCCTGCCAGAAGTCGATCAGCGCGCGCGCCACGGGCTGGCAGCCGGTGGTGAGCACCGCGCCGCTGACCACGAGGCGCGTCCCGGGCATGCCCGGCTCGAGCAGCGACGCGCGCTCGGGCGTGTTCGGCGTGTAGTACGGCCCCTCAGTCTGCGCCAGCGTCGCGTCGTCGTCGTCGTCGCACGGCGGCGTCGCGGGCAGCGAGGCCTCCGCGGGCGCTGCGGTCGCGGGCAGCGCCTCGGCGGCGGTGGGCGCGGCCGTCGGCGCGGCCACAGGCACATCAGTGGCTGCTGAAGGCGCGGTAGTCGGCGCGGCGGTGGACGCGGGGTTAGCCCCGCCCGAGACCTGCTGGCCGCAGGCCGCCAGCACATAGCCAGCCGGCCCCAGCAGACAGGCCCGCAGGAACGCCCGGCGCGTGGTCATCTTCATCGCACACCTCCCTCGCCAATCTTTCTAGCAACTACGATGCCGGCTGCGCCACGAAGTCCAGCTCCAGGCGCACCTCGTCGGCGATCGTATCCACGGATGGGGAGTCGGGGATGGTGAGCTGGAAGTCCTGGTAGAGCACCGTCGTGCTCGCCTGGCCCTCAAGCCGCGTCTCGCTCACCGGCGTCACCGTCACGTCGAACGTCACCGGCCGTGTCACGTCACGGATCGTCAGGTCGCCGGTCATCTGGAAGGTGTAGCTCTCCCCCACCGCGCCGGCCGCGGGCAACCCTGTCAGCCCCGTGGGCGTGAAAGTGACGAACTCGTACTGGTCGGTCTGCAGGATGGCGTTCTTGATCGCCCGGTTGCGGAAGTCGTTGTCGGTGGCGAATGTGCGCGCGTTCACCTGGATGACGCCGACCTGCGAGGCGGTCGGGTCGCTCGGGTTGATCGCGATCTGCCCCGCCACCTGGTCCGTCACGCCCACCACCGTCACCGGTGCACCGCGCAGCACCTCGTCGATCACGAAACGCACCTCCGACTCGCTCTGCGCGATCTCGAAGACGATCGGCTCGCTCGCGTTGGGCGCAGCCACCACCGTAGTCGGTGCGGGCGCCTCGGTGGGAGCCTCTGTCGCGGCGGGCGCCTCTGTCGCGGCGGGCGCCTCGGTGGGTGCCGCGGCGACGGCGGGCGCCTCTGTCGCGGCGGGCGCCGGGGTTCCAATCGGGATGGCCTCGATCGGAGCGGTCGCCTCGGCGGGCGGGCGGAAGACGATGGCGGCGATGACGACTGCTACGAGCACCACCAGCGCTGCGCCGATGGCAAGCATCTTCTTCGTCACAGGTGTTCTCCTCTTTTCTCGACGAGACTCCAGTTCTCTGAGATATACCGTCCCTACAGCTGTGGCGGATGGGTGGCCGTCTGTCGCTGCAACCCCGCCGCTCCGTCAGCGTCTCGCTGCGCCCGGTCACATATCAGCGTATAATCTGCGTGCAATCTAACCACTAGCGTAGTGCAGAATTGTGTAGAAATTGTTCAGGAAAGTTAGGTATCTTGTGAGAGCACTATGAGCGAGGCGTGACCCGCGGTGTATGCGAGAATAGGTTCGTTTGCACGCGAATTCATGCTTGACTCTGAGCGTTTCATACTGTAATCTGCTCATACTAGCTCCACGATATGTTCTATCGTGCGTGAATGAACTCGGTATCGTAAGTCGAGCGACAGCAAAGATGCTGCGCTACATCACAGAACACTTGGGCTTTCTCGGTAGTCATACACAGCTTCCTGGCGCCTTCGGGCTTGGGCGTAGAGCGTTTCGCGTTTCGCCCCAGAGGCGGGTGAGCGTCACGGCCGACCACACCAAGCTCGGCCGGGTCTCGGCAGCCCTGGTGGCGCTGGTCACGGCAATGCACACCCTGGTGACGGCCTCCGACGTGCCGGCCGGGATCGTGACCGCGATACGAGAGCAGGGCGTCGCCGTCGTGAGGGGCTAGGGGAGAAGAGGATGCAGATGGCACCGATGAGCGCGATCGATGTTGAGCAATATCGCAAGAACGGCTACCTGACCACAACGGCGGTGGTGGGCTCGGACACGCTGGAGGACCTGCGAGCGGAGGCGGATCGAGTGCTCACGCTGTGCGCATCCGACCCGCAGCGCTACGCCCCACGGCTGGAGTGGGAGCTCGATCACCTGGCCGCCACGGACCGGGCCGGCATGGACCGCGTGATCCGCAAGATCGAGCCGGTCTCCGACCTCAGCCCGTGCTTCCACGACTTCGCCTTCGCGCCGCCGATCCTCGACGCCGTCACCGCGATCCTCGGCGAGCCAGCGGCGCTCTTTGAGGACAAGCTCAACCTTAAGCTACCCGGCGGCTCGGCGTACCCCTGGCACCAGGACTGGGTCTGCTGCTGGCAAGCCCACACCGACGCGCTGATCACCGCCTTTGTCTATCTCGATGACGCCGATGCGACCAACGGCTGCCTGCAGGTCATCCCTGGCAGCCACCTCGGGCGGCCGATCCTTCCGTTCCGGCCCGGGAGCCGCTTCGAGGTTGACCCGACCTCCGTGGACCAGAGCAGGGCTCTCCCCGTGCCGCTTCGCGCCGGCGAGATGATCCTGTTCGACCCCTACCTGCTGCACTACTCGGACATGAACCGCAGCCGCTCGCCCAGGCGCGCGATCATCTACACGTACTACCCGGCAAGCCAAGGGGTGATCAATACAGAACGCTTCCCCACCACATGACCAACTTCCGCGGCAGCGCGCCGCGCCACTATAAGTCACTTGCATACCATCGGCCGTGTCCGTGTCACCGCTGAAGAAAAACGCCCACATCGAAAGGAACGCCAGATGACCCACCCCGAACGGCCAGCCCTGACCCGCCGAATGTTCCTGCGCGCCGCCGCCGCGATGGCCGCAGGCTCAGTGCTGGCGGCGTGCGGAGGCGCGGCCCCCGCCGCGCCCACCGCAGCCC
>JBDLTZ010000140.1:0-35336 GCA_039805565.1 Chloroflexota bacterium
GCGCGGTCGATTCGGGGATCGTGGCGATGGCGATCGGGGCGATCGCCAGCACCGCCACCAGCGCCTGCGGGTGGGTGAAGTCGGGCAGTGTGAACGCCGGCACAACGAACCACGGCGCCGACGCGAGCGCCGAGAAGTTCACCATGCCCAGCGCCAGCGCCACGATGTAGCCGCCAATGGCGCCGATCAGCACCGGCAGCATGCCAAGCAGCCCGCGGCCCTGCAGGTAGACCGAGGCCACCACGGTGATCAGCAGCGTCACGAGCGCGACGGCGAACCAGGTGCCGCCCTGCGCCGCGAGGTTGTCCTGGAGGCAGCAGGTGCCGGTGGCCATATCGAGCGCCGCCTTGGCCAGCGCAATGCCGATCACGAGCGCCATCGAGCCGGTGACGATCGGCGGCAGCACTCGGTCCAGCGCAGCCTTGCCGGCGCGGCGGATGAGCAGGCCGACGACGATCGACACAAAAGCGGTACCGACGATGCCGGCCTGCGCTACCGGCACGCCGTAGACCTTGGCGATCGCTACCACCGGCACGATGTAGGCGAAGCTCGAGCCGTAGTACAGCGGGATGCGGCCCTTCGAGAGCAGCAGTGCCAGGACGGTCGCGAGCCCACTGGCGAACAGCGTCACGCCCACGTCGAAGCCGGTCAGGATGGCGACGAGCACGGTCGCCGGGAACATGGTCAGCACGTGCTGCAGCCCGAGGCTGATCAGCGCCGGCGTGGCGGGGCGGTCCTGCGGGAGGTATCCCCGCACCTCTGCGCGAGCCATTCGCTTCTCCTCTGCGCCGCCCGCCTGGGGCGGCGCGCAAAAAAAGACTCCCCCTGCGGGAAGCCGGGCACCCCTGAGCGGACAGGTGAGTGATACGTCATTAACCGATTTTTAACTTTAGCACGGTCGCCTGCTGCTGTCAAATATCGCGCGCAGCTGCGGTGTTTTTAGATCAGCGCACCAAGATCCCGCAGCCGCGCGCCGAGCAGCGCGAGCGAGGCGACGATGCACGCTTCACCGTGGGCCGCGGTGGCGTCGCGCGGGTCATCGCCGCCCACCCCCTGCGGCCAGATGGTGCGGTCGGCGGGGAGCCGCCCGAGCTCCACGAGCTCCGGGCGCAGCGCCAGCAGCAGCGACGTCTCGTTGAGCGCGGCGTGGTCCATCTGGCTGCGCCAGCCCTCCGCGAAGTCCCGCGCGACGCTGACGATCCGGATGCCGTACTGCGCCTCCCAGCCGCTCGCCGCTCGCCCCAGCGCCAGCCGCGATGGGCCGT
Organism: Chloroflexota bacterium; assembly: GCA_039805565.1. GTDB lineage: Bacteria > Chloroflexota > Chloroflexia > Chloroflexales > Roseiflexaceae > CALJIC01. Next base: position 1,266 of record JBDLTZ010000140.1, read on the forward strand.
GCCCGTCGGCCACGAGGACGCGGAAGCCGGCCCGCGCCACCTGGGCGACGATCCCCTCGAGGATCAGCAGGAAGAGCCCCTCGGGCACCCAGTAGCAGCTGCCGTCCAGCTGGCGCGGTGGGGTGGTGACGCGGTCGTAGTCCATGCCCTGGAGCTGCGTGCCGTCACGTTCCAGCCGCGTGCGATCCGGGCCGAGGAAGAGCGGCGGCAGGACCACGCCGCCGAAGGCGCGGGCGGCGCGCTCGAACAGCCCGGCGGAGATAAGTGCGTCGGCGCCGAGCGGGTTGTGCTCGCCGTGCCACTCGAGGGTGCCGAGCGGGAGGTAGGCCACCGGGCAGCGCTCGAGGTGCGCGCGCAGCTCGGCGGGCAGAAGCTCGAGGTAGTAGACCTTGTCGCTCATCGGGTGCTCCTCTGGATTATCGCGCCGGCCTCCGCCACGCTGCTCGCGCGGCCCGTGCAGACCAGCGCTAGCGCCAGGAGGCCGCTGAGGGTATCCTCGGCCGGGCCAAGGCGGTAGGGCAGATCGAAGCGCGCGGCGATCAGGTCGCGCAGCACGCCCGCCTGCTGCGCCAGCCCCCCGGTGAGCGCGAGCGAGCGCCACTCACGCGTGGGAGATAGGCGCAGCGCGGCCGTGTGGTAGCGCTCGGCCATGTCGCGGAAGGCGGCGCGGAACAGGTGCCCCGCGCTCAGGTTGTGCTCGTGGATGTTGCTGATCGCCCCAGGCCCGCCCGGCGCCCCGGCAAAGAGTGCGACGTTGACCTGGAGGTCGGTGTCGGCCGCCGTCTCGGCGGCGCGCAGCAGGAGCTGCCAGGGGTCGGGCACCGGCGCCCCGCTCGCCGCCGCAAGCTCCGTGAGCAGTGAGACGAGGACGTTGAGCGCGCGCCCTGCCGGGATGCCGCTGAGCGTGGTGAGGCAGCGCCCGTCGAAGTACGGCCGCGTCTGGAAGTCGCCGAGTGTGAGCCGAGGCCGCAGCATGCTCACCTGCGAGCCGGTGGCAATATTGATCGATAGCTCCCCCTCCGCCAGCCCGGCCCCTGCCAGCGCGGCCTGGGCGTCGCCCACCGGCCGGTAGCACGGGATCGCGCGGCCGCCGGCGTGGTAGATCCCCGCCACCTCACCGAAGACCTGGACGGCAGGCCAGCGCAGGTCGGCGAGGCCGGCGGCCGCGAGCGCGCCGCTGTGCCAGTCGCCGGTCGTCAGGTCGAGCGCGCCCGCCGCCGCGGCGTTGGTCGGCTCGACGCCAGGTGAGGCTTCGCAGAGCCGCGCCAGCGCGAAGTCGGCCATCGTGAGCGGTGTTGCGCCCGGCGGCAAGAGGCCCTGCTCGGCGTGCCAGAAGAGCGTACCGATCGGCAGGCCAGGGCGCAGCTCGTTGCCCAGCTCGCGGCGGGTCTGCTCCCCGAGCCGCGCAGCGAGCGCGTCGAAGTAGGTTCCGCCCGCCGGGTGCGAGTCGAGCACGCGCTGGTCGAGCCAGGTGGCGACGTTCGTCAAGGGGATCCCGGCCTCGTCCACCAGGACCACGCTGTGCATCTGGGTGGACATAACAATTCCGGTGCAGCGCGGGGCGTGCGGCAGGAGCGACTCGACCGCCTCGCGCACAAGCGCGGCCACATCTTGTGGATTGAGCTCGTAGCGCCGCTCGGGGAGGCCGGGGAGGGGCGGTGGGAAGGGTGCACGCCAGGCGTGCTCCAGTCGCAGGGCGTCAAGGTCCAGCACTGCGCCCTTCACGAAGGACGTGCCGAGGTCGACGGCGATGAACTGCATGGCAGGCTCCATCAGGCGGGAGAACCTGCGTGCATCATACCACCTCCAGAGGTTGAGATGGCCGAGCCACAGAGAACACAGAGAGCGAAGCGCTCGACCCTCTATGTTCTCTGTGTCCTCCGTGGCGAACAAGCCTCTGTCCGGTTTAGAGCTCAGGCTCTCGCGTGGGGGAGAGTGCCGGCTCCACCAGCGCGCCTACCGTCTCCAGAGCGCCGGCCACGCAGGCGCGGTACTTGGTCACAAGCGGAGTCTCGTGGCGCACCAGCACGCCCTTGGCGTCGAAGGCCGAGTCCCACAGCCCGAGGTGCAGCAGGAAGCGCTCGACCGGCAGCTGGCTCTTGCGGTACTCCCAGTCGATCATGGTGATCAGCGGGAACCAGGTGTAGCCCACCACCGGCACGCCCCCGGCGCGCGCCGCCCGCACCCCCTCCAGTGTCTCGTCCATCCAGGCCGCGCGCCCGGCCACGTCCTCCCTGGCGCTCGTCTCCGTCACCAGCAGCGGCAGCCCGGTGTGGGCGTGGCAGCGGCGCAGCACATCCGCCAGCAGCCGCCCGTCGCGCGGGACTGGCAGCGACCAGATCGCGCCGTCGGCGCCCTCCTGCAGCTCGCAGGCCGACCAGGGGTAGAAGTTGACGCCGTAGAAGTCGTGGCGCACGGCGCGCTCGCGCAGCTGCTCCAGCTCGGACCCGCTGGCGCCGTTGGCGATCAGGTAGCTGTGCAGCGGGTGCGCCGCGTCCACCCGGCCGGAGTACAGGTCCCAGGCCAGGAAGTCGGCGTGGTCGTGCTGGACGGCGGCTGGGATGGCGGCCTCGGAGGTGGCGCGGCACCAGCGCATGGCCTCGACGGCCACGAAGACCGCGTCCGGGTCTGCCTCACGAATAGCGCGGACACTGTTCTGGATGCCGCGCGCCAGCTGGAGGAGCACCGCCACGTATCCCGGCTCGTCGCTGAGGTAGGGCGGCCACTCGCCGCGCCGGCCGCAGAACTCGGCGTTGACGGTGGGCTCGTTGAGCGGGGTGTAGTAGCGCACCAGGCCGCGGTAGCGCTCGGCGAAGGCGCGCTCGTAGCGCGCCACCAGGCCGGAGTATGCTGGGTCGGCGAAGCTGGCCTCGAGCCAGAGCGGCGTGCCGTAGTGCATCAGGTCGACGATCGGCTGGATGCCGAGCTCATTGACCATAAACGGCAGGACCTCGTCGGTCCAGCTCCAGTCGAAGACGCCCGGCTCGGGCTCGATGCGGTACCAGGGCGCGCCCCAGCGCAGCATCGTGATGCCGAGCGACGCGGCGCGGCGCAGGTCGTCGCGCCACTGCTGGTAGTGCTGCGTGAGCTCGAACTCCTCGAGGGCGCGCAGCCCAGGACGCTCCTGCGGGATGAAGGTGTTCTCGATGCCGCCGACCCAGGTGAAGGACTCGGGCGTGGTGCCGAGTGCGGTGGTGGTGGTCACTGTGGTGCTCCGACGTGAGATGTTGAGATCAGTGGAGAGATAATGCGTGTGCAGGTGGGAGAGATGCGAGCCGGCGGGGAGGCGGGGGCGGCGCGCCGGCAGCCGCCCCCGCGACGAGGTCTACTGCTGCGGGTAGCGCCCCCCGATCGGCTGGAACAGCTCCAGCTCGTTGCCGTCCGGGTCCTTGAAGAACGCCAGCCGCGCCTGCGGCCTGTCGGCCGGGGCGGACTTAGGTAGGATGTGGAAGGGCACGCCCTTCTCCATCAGCTCGGCGTAGGCTGCGTCGACGTCCTTTACCTCGATCGCCAGGTGGTGCCAGCCGACGGCCGGCGGAACGAGCTCGCCCGGGGCCTCGATCAGCTCGACGGTCGTGTCGCCGAGGCTGAAGAAGACGATGTTCTGGCCGGGGAAGCCCCCGACGTACGGCAGGCCGAGCGTCTCCTCGTAGAACGTGCGCATGGTGGCAAAGTTGGTGGTCTTCAGGGCGATGTGGTGGGTGCCGACGATCTCCATGCTGGCTGCTCCTTCAGGCTGCATCGCACAAATGGGACAGTACCACGCGGGGGTGGCGCCGTTGATCACGACGCCACGCCTGATTGTAAACGATTCTGCAATACTCGGTGGCCGCACCTTCGCCAAAGTGGCCCGTGGCCTGTGCTACACTTGACGGCGGCATATCCCTGACCTGCGAGGTGTGCAATGCCCTCCCCTGAGCTTCTGATCGTCGGCACGGCTGATGGCCTGGTGATCTACCGCGTCGTCCGCGGCGCCCTAACGCCGGTGTCGCACACGCTCGCGGGCCGCGCGGTCTCGGCGATCTCAGCCGCCGACGCGCTGGCGCTGGTGGTGGCAGCGGATGGCGGCTCACCGCTTCAGAGCTTCGACGGCGGCGCGACGTGGGCTGAGGCGCGTGGCGCAGCGCCCGAGCCCATGGGCGCCCGCGTGGCTACCGTCTACGGCCCGGCCGACCTGGCCTACCCGCGGCTGACCGGTGCTACCGCCTACGCCCGCCTCCGCACTCGTCCCCCATCCCTGATCGGCGCGGGCGCGGGGGGCGTGATGCTGTTCCGCAGCGAGGACGACGGCATCCACTGGAAGCCGGCCGCGCTGCCGCCCCAGCCGTTCGGCCGTGTCGCCGCGATCGCACCCTCCGCCGCCTCGCCACGCACCGCCTGGGCCGGCGCCGACACCGGGGCGCTGCTGCGGACGCTCGACGCCGGTGCTCGCTGGGAGGAGGCCGCTCGCGCCCCCGCCGCGGTCCTCTGCCTTGTATCGCTCACCGAGGACGAGTCCGCCGGCGGACTGTAGCGGTTGATACGCGGCTACCCTCAGCCCTTTCCCCGTCGGAGGAAAGGGAGCAATGCTCCCCCTAAGGTGTATCTCTAGTGGAGTTCTGCAAAGGAGCACACCCCATGACGAACCCCGCCACCACTGGCCGGCGCCTGTCGGTCTCGAGCTGGAGCCTGCACCGCGCCCTCGGCCGACCGGCGTTCTACGGCCCCGAGGACGACGTCATCCCAGCCGAGAGCCACGGCCGCGGCCCGGTATCGCTGCTGGAGCTGCCTGCGCGCATCGCCGCCTTCGGCATTACGACGCTCGAGATCTGCCACTTTCACCTGCCGAGCCGCGACCCGGGCTACCTCGCGGAGCTGCGGGGCGCGCTGCGGGACGCCGGGGTGCAGCTCTTCTCGCTGCTGGTAGACGCCGGGGATGTGACCAGCCCGGCCCACGGGGTGCGCGACCTGGCCTGGATCCACAGGTGGGTACCCGTCGCGCGCGCCCTGGGCGCCGAGCGCATGCGTGTGATCGCCGGTAAGTCCGAGCCCATGGCCGAGACGCTGGCGCTCAGCGCCGTGAGCCTGGAGGCCCTCGCGCGTGACGCGTCACACGCCGGGGTGCGACTGATGACCGAGAACTGGTTCTCGCTCCTCTCGCGGCCGGAGGTGGTCCACCAGCTGTTCAGTCGCCTCGACGGCCAGGTGGGGCTGTGCCTGGACTTCGGCAACTGGGGCGGGCCGACCAAATACGAGGATCTGGCCGCGATCGCGCCGCTGGCCGAGTCCTGCCACACCAAGGCGCACTTCACCGCCCCCGGCGCGCTCGACGGCGGGGACTACACGCGCTGCCTGGAGATCACGCGCGCGGCGGGATTCGTCGGCCCCTACACGCTGATCTACGATGGCCCGGGCGACGACGAATTGGAGGGCCTGGCGCTCGAGCGCGAGGTTGTGGCTCCCTACCTGTAATGGTGAGTCTTGAGTCTTGAGTCTTGAGTCTTGAGTGCTGAGTGGGAGCCTCAGCACTCAGCACTCAGTACTCAAACCGCCCCGCCCACATGCTGAAGCGCTCCACGAGCGCAAAGCCCGCCTTGCGCGCCACCCGTGACGAGGCCAGATTCTCGGCGCGGCAGTCCCAGTAGGGCGTTACACCGCGCCGCAGCCAGTCGGCGGCGAGCTGTGCCGCGAGGAAGGTGGCGATGCCGCGCAGTCGGTGCTCGGGATGGGTGGCGATGCCGATGCCGCAGCGCCGCTGGCTCACGTACTCTGTCGTGCACCAGCACGCCACACGGTCGCCTACCAGCGCCACGAGCCCCATGCCGCGCTTGAGGAACAGCTCCTCCGAGGGCCACATCTGCCGCACCTCGTCGCGTACCTCGTCCACGCCCGTGATATCGCCGCGCGCCAGGAGCTCGGCGTCGATCGGGGCGACGCGCAGATCCTCGGTGGCCGGCTCGGGGGCCGACGCCGGCCGGGGGCAGGAGTAGAGCTCCTTGCCCACCTCGTGCAGCTCGATCCCGTGGATCACGGTGGAGAGTAGCGCGCGGGCCTGAGGGGTGAGCGGCCGGGCGGCGAAGTACGGGCGCCCCTCGGCGAGAGATTGCGCGCGCAGCGGCCCCGCGACAAGCGCGGCCAGCGTCTCCACCACGCCCTCTGAGGCGAGCAGGCCGCTCAGGTACAGGACGTTGTTCCCCTGGTCCCACAGCAGCGCCGCGTCATCTCCGGTGCGGTTCGCGGCCACCCACAGCCGCCCACGGGTGTTTCCCTCGGCGATCGACGCCACCGCAAGCTCCGCCTGCGGGGCGTGGAAGTAGCCGGCGTACGCGCCGAGCTCGGACGGTGCTCGCTCCTCGATCATGCCCTCTCCTCCTGCCCGGATTGCTTCGCTCGAACTGTAGCGCCAGAGCGCCCGTGCGTGTGAGAACGATCCGCAACCACGGGCGGAGAGCGCGCCACGGTGAGCTTTGAGTGCTGAGTGCTGAGTGCTGAGTATGCCTGACTTCGCGGCGAACCGGGAATATCATCGGTATCCAATACTCACGACTCAATACTCACGACTCAATACTCAAGCCTCACGACTCACAACTCGCTCTTCAGCACCTCCGCGATGGCAAGCGTGTCGTCGCCAACGTGCCCGTGGTCCTCGTAGGTCCACCACGAGGAGAGCACGGCCTGAAAGAGGCTCCAGCCCGCCAGGCGTGCCCGGGGCATCCCCAGTTCAGCGGCCAGCACGTCCAGCCGCCGCCGCACGACGCGCGGCACGTCGGCGGGGGAGTCCGGCAGGGCGTTGTAGAGAAAGGCGCCGACCTCGTAGCCGGGGTCGCCCACCAGCCCCTTGGGGTCGATCGCCAGCCATGGCTCGCGTCCCGCAGCCAGGATGTTGTAGTGGTGCAGGTCGCCGTGGAGCAGCATCGGTGGCGCGGAGGTGGCGTTGAGCTCGGCGTAGGCGCGCTCGGCGGCGGCCACCAGATGCTCGGGGAACGGCCCTGCGCTCCCGCCGAACGCGGTGCGCAGCCGACCCAGCCCCTCAGCCCAGCGCGCCACAGTGTCGAAGCGGTGCTCGGCCGGCGCGGGCCGCCACAGCCGCCGCATCACCCCGGCAGCCACCGTCGTGGCCGCCTCATCGTCGCGCGCCGCGAGCTCCGAGAGCATGGTGCCGGGCAGGTGGCGCTCGATCAGGAACGCGCACCCGTCCGGGTCGACGTCGTACAGACGGCAGATGCCGTCGCCGTCGTACAGGCCCAGCGCCGCGATCTCGTCCAGCAGCGCGCCATCGGGAACGCCGGCCTTCAGCACCGCCGGGGAGCCGTCGGCCAGGAGCGCGGGGGCGGCGTAGTTGTACGAGAGGCCGGGGAACGGCGGCAGCACGGTGATCGACCAGCGGCGCTCGCAGGCTGCGATCAGCTCTGGGAGCCGCGCCAGCCACACGCGCCCCTTCTCGTCGTGCAGGTCGGTGATGTTGCGCGTCAGCGCCTCGGGCACGAAGCCGGGGTCTGCCATGCGGGTACATTCCTCCATCTTCGCGGTGCAGGGGCTCGTCCAAGAAGAACGCTGTCACGCTGAGCGCAGCGAAGTGTCTGTACCAGAGACACTTCGCTGCGCTCAGAGTGACACAAGGATTGGTGGATGCACTCGGTTGCGTTCGGCCTTCAGCGTTCAGCGTTCGGCCTTCAACCATCATCGTTCAGCGTTTATAGTTCCGGGTCCGGGTTCCACCAGCACGGCCCCTTGTCGCGGCGGGCCTCGGCAGCGCGGCGACGGATGTCCGCCATCGCCTCGGCCGCGAGCGGCTGGAAGGAGCGCGCGGCGGCGAAGGCCTGATCCTGCTCGTTCGGGAAGCTCAGCCCCAGCAGCGCCACGTCCGGGTCGAGCGTGAGGGTGTAGTGCAGGCACTCGGCCGCGGTCAGGCGCGGCAGCACCGCCTGCGCGTCGTCTGTGCCGCCTGAGGAGAGCTTGCCGCGCGGCCGGAGCTGGAGCGGCTGGTTGTAGCCGGCCGTGTCGCCGAGCATCTTGCCCGCGCCGAAGGTCTTGAAGCAGACCGTGCCCACGCCGCGCTCGCGGGCCAGGGGGAGGGTCTCGTCGATGTAGCGGCTGTCCACGAACGGCCCGACCGGGAACATGGCGATGTCGCACAGGCCGGCCTCGATCGCCGCGCGCAGCACCTCGGGGCTGTGCGACGAGATCCCGCCGAAGCGCGTCTTCCCGGCGCGGATGCAGTCGCGCAGCTGGTCGAAGCCGCCGCCTGAGCGTGCCAGCCGCTCGAAGGTCTCCATCGAGGAGAGGCCGTGGAACACGAAGGCGTCGGTGTACTCCAGGCGCAGGCGGCGCAGCGAGTCCTCGATCTGCGGCGCGACCTCGGCCTCCAGGTCGTCGATCTTGTCGATGATGAAGAGGCGGTCGCGCACGCCGCGCACCGCCTCGCCGACGATCTCCTCGGAGAAGCCGTCCTCGTAGCCGGGGGCGGTGTCCACGACGTTGAGGCCGGCGTCGAGCGCGCGGCGCAGCGTGGCGACGCAGGTCGCGAGCGGCAGGGAGCGGTCGGCCAGGTCGCCGCTGCCGAGCGCGGTGGCGATGAATCCGGTGCGGCCGAGCTCGCGCCGCGGGGTGAACAGAGGGGTAGTCATAACTCTTTCCTGAAGAAAGCGCGGGTCTGCCGCGGTATGGTAGCAGACCCGCGGGGGGATGTCACGCCAGCACCCAGCCGCGCCCGCCGTCCACCGTGACCTGCTGGCCCTCGCGGAGGCGCAGTGTGGCCTCGCGCGCCTGCACCACCCCCGGCACGCCGAAGTCTCGGCAGACGCGCATCGCGTGCTCGTGCGGGTTGCTGCCGTCCAGCACCACTGCCGCGGCCACCGGGAGCAGCACGGCCCACAGCACGCCGCAGTCGGCCGCCACGAACACGTCGCCGGGCTGGATGTCGGGCACCAGCGCATGGTGGTCCACCAGCCGCACCCGCCCCGTTGCTACGCCCGGCACCGCCGGGGTTCCGCGCAGCAGCAGGTTCGGCGGCAGCACCTCCGCGTCACCGCTGTGAGCGGGTGGGGGTTCCTCGCGGCGTGGCGGGGCGCCGAGGTGCGGCGGCGGCGTGAGCGAGCGCTGCCAGGTGTGCAGCTCGCGCGCTGCCCGCACCAGGCTGCGCCAGTCCGGGGCGCCAGGGGTCTCCAGCGAGCGCAGCGCCGCGGCGGCCTGGTACCTGCGCAGCCACCACACGTCCCCTGGGTCGTCGAGCGCGCCCGCCGCCACGAGCCGCCGTCCGCAGGCTGCGATCGCGCGGTGCATCAGCGCGTTTGCCGGTGAGTCGATGTGGTGATTGTGGTTCAGCCCGGTGATCACCATGCGCTCTGTGGCCGTGAACCAGCGCTCGAACTCGGCCAGCTGCTCGGGCGTGGCCCGCTCGGCCACCCGCGCGCGCAGCCCCGCCACGTCGCGCGCGTATTGATCCTTCGAGCTCTGGTATGCCTGCTCCAGCGGCGTGAGGTCCTGCGGCAGGTAGCGCTGCACCAGCGCCAGCACCCGCCACGGCTCATCGCGCCATCCGGGGAGCACCTGGCCCACCAGCACCCCCTGGCTGGCGCCGGAGTGCAGGCCGAACTCTATCAGGAGCGCCTCCAGCCGCGCCAGGAACGCCGCCCCGCCCTCGGTCTCCGGGAGCGCCGTCAGTGCCTCCGCCGGCTCGCGCGTGCTGAGCAGCGCGCGTAGCGCCGGGCTCTCCTGCGCCAGTCGCGCCAGCGCGATCAGGCCCGCCACCGCCTCATGCTCCTGCTGCGGGGCGTGCGCGAACGGGGCGAACACCGCCCAGGGGGTCTCATCGCCGGTGATATCGCGGTAGATCGCCGCGCAGCGCCCGATCGGGCTCGCGCCCTCCCACGAGTCCATCGAGAAGTGCAGCGACCAGGTGTGCTCGTACCAGCGCAGCATCTCCTCCAGGTGCGCCGCGAGTTTGCCGTGCGGGAGCTCGTCCTGGCGCACGGCGTCAAGCCGCCGCACGCCCTCCTGCACCTCGGGGATCAGGGCTGTGCCGAACAGCGTCTCGCCGCGGGCGTGCAGAGCGCGCACCGGGCGCAAGGAGTCCGCTGCGCGGCGCGCACGGGCCTCCTCGTCAGGCGCCGGGACGCGGGCATAGTACAGGTAGCCGTTCACCTCCATCGCCGCGCTGGTCTCTGGCGCGCCGGTCTGCCACTCAGCCCACGCCATCCCGCGCAGGAAGGCCAGGCGCGTGTCGATCTCCATCGGCGGCAGCGCCTCGAAGAGCCGTCCGTCCTCCGCGCCCTGGCTCCAGTGACGCCCGCGCGCCGCAGTGTCCGGCCAGGTGAACGGGAAGGTCGGCGAGGGGTCAATCGGGCCTGGGGGTGCCGCGACCTCCTCTGCCTCCGGCCCGCCCCGTCCTGTGAGGGGCCGGGCCTGGAGCAGCCAGATCGTCTCGTCCGCCAGCGCCCACTCGACATCTGCCGCGCACCCGATCACCGCCTCAGCCTGCAGCGCTAGCCGCGCCACCTCCTCGGCCTGCTCCGGTGTCAGGCAGGCGTGGTGGCGCTGCGGCTCGGGCACCGGCTCGAAGCCAGCGTCCAGACCTGCCGCGGCGCGCAGGTGCTTGTCGCCGGTGCGTAGCTCGCTCACGGTCAGCGTGCTGCGCGCCACGCGCCAGATGTCCGGCTCCACCGCGCCCTCTACCACCGCGCGCCCCAGGCCCCACGCGGCGCTCACCGTGACCTCCTCGGCGGCGGTCTCTGCGACGCCGGCAGCATCCGCGGGCACGAGCGCCTGGACCAGCAGCGCCATACCGGGCGGCGGGAGCGTCTCGCCGGTGCGTCGCTCGATCGCCGCGCGGTACGCCGCCACGCCAGGCGACCAGAGCGAGGCCCAGCAGCGGCGGGCGGCCACGAGCAGCTCGGCCTCACCGCGCGCGCCCAGTACCGTCACGTACTGCCCGGCGAAGCTCGCATGCGCCAGGTCCTCTGCCAGGCCCGAGGAGCGCACCGCCACGGGCGGGTCGGGCTCGCCGATGCGCCGCCCGAGCTCGGCGTAGGCCTCTGTGAGCGTGTGGACGACGGCCTCGGGCAGCCCCTCCTCTCCTGGTGCCGGCTCAGGCGGTGCGGGCAGTATGTCGGCCGGTAGCACAAACCCGGCGGGCACCGGGAGTCCGGCGGCTGCCAGGCGTGCCAGGCCCCGTGCTTTGCCGCCAAGTTCCTCCAAGGCCGGCGTGGAGTCGAGCCAGCAGACGAGTCTCTGGTCTGTCGCGGTTTGAGTTGTCATAACAATCCTCCGCACTGAACGCCGAACGTCGAACATCAGTCGAACATCAAACGTCGAACAGCAGTCGAACATCAAACGTCGAACGGCGCGCCGCAGGCATTCCCAGCGTAGCCGGGTACGCTGAACGTGATGAGGAATAGACCGCCAGGAGCCGCCTGGGCTGCGGGCTACCGAGGGTTAGCATACACCCTGGGAGGACCATCGGGCGTAAGGGCTTGGCAACGCGCGGGGGAGGGTTGGGAACAGGACACAACAAAGCGGAGGAGCCATAGCCCCTCCGCCCTCTCCGACATATCACCGAGCCCTCGGCACTCAGCACTCAGCACTCAGCCGTCACGACTCGGCACTCAGCCCTCGCCCTACTCCAGCACCGCCCCGCTGCTGGCGTTCGTCACCAGCTTCGTGTAGCGCGCCAGCCAGCCGCGCTGGTACTTGGGCGCGGGCGCCTGCCACTGGAGCTTGCGGGCGGCCAGCTCGTCGGCCGGCACCTCGACCTCCAGCTTGCGCGCGGCCAGGTCGATCGTGATGATATCGCCGTCGCGTACCAGGCCGATCGGCCCGCCCTCGGCTGCCTCGGGCGAGACGTGCCCGATGCACAGGCCGCGTGTGCCGCCGCTGAAGCGCCCGTCGGTGATCAGCGCCGTGGTGCTGCTCAGCTCCGGGGTGCCCTTCACCAGGCTCGTCAGCGCCAGCATCTCGCGCATGCCGGGGCCGCCGCGCGGACCCTCCTGGCGCACGATGATCACGTCGCCCGGCTTGATCTTGCTGTTGGCCACGGCGTTGGCGGCCGCCTCCTCGCTCTCGAAGACGCGCGCCGGGCCGCGGAAGGACATCTCGTGCTGGTCCACCGCGCCCACCTTGATCACCGCGCCCTCCGGGGCCAGGCTGCCGAACAGCACGCTCAGCGCGCCGCGCTGCGAGTGCGGGGTATCGATCGGGCGGACGCAGCGCTCCGACGGGTCGCCCTCGGGCGGCCTGGCCTCGACGTGCGCCAGGTTCTCGCCCAGCGTCTTGCCCGTCACCGTGGGGGCGTCGAGCTTGAGCAGCCCCGGCCGCTTCGCCAGCTCGGCCAGGATTGTCGGCACGCCGCCCTCGGCGTTCACGTCCTGGATGTGCCACTGGCGCAGCCCGTCCCACGCCGGCGAGACCTTCGCCAGGTGCGGCACGCGGTCGGAGACGTCGTTGAAGCGGCCCACCGGGTAGTCCAGCCCGGCCTCGCGCGCCAGGGCCAGCACGTGCAGCACGGTGTTGGTCGAGCCGCCCATGGCCACGTCAAGCGCCATCGCGTTGTCGATCGCGTCGGCAGTGACGATGTCGCGGAAGCGCGTGCCGCTCTTGAGCAGCAGCATGATCTGCGCGGCGGCCTTGCGCGCAAGCTCGTGGCGCCCGGGCGAGACAGCCGGGACCGTGCCGTTGCCGGGGAGCGCGATGCCGAGCGCCTCACAGAGGCAGTTCATCGAGTTGGCGGTGAACATGCCCGAGCAGCTGCCGCACGTGGGGCAGGCCACCTGCTCCAGCCGCAGGAGCTGCTCGTCGCTGATCTGTCCGGCGGCGTGCTTGCCCACCGCTTCGAACACGCTGATCAGGTCGCTCTTAGCGCCGCTCTCGTCCTGGCCCGCCAGCATCGGCCCGCCCGAGACGAAGATCGTCGGGATGTTGACGCGCGCCGCGCCCATGAGCATGCCGGGCGTGATCTTGTCGCAGTTCGGGATGCAGATCATCGCGTCGAAGCAGTGCGCGGCGGCCACCGTCTCGACAGAGTCGGCGATCAGCTCGCGCGAGGGGAGCGAGTAGCGCATGCCCTCGTGTCCCATCACGATGCCGTCGTCCACGCCGATCGTGTTGAACTCGAAGGGAATGCCGCCTGCGGCCCGCACGGCCTCCTTCACCACCTTGCCGAACTCCTGCAGGTGGACATGGCCGGGGATAATGTCGATGTACGAGTTGCAGATGGCGATAAAGGGCTTGCCGAAGTCTGACTCTTCACGGATCTGGCCGGTGGCGCGCAGCAGGCTGCGGTGTGGCGCGCGCTCGGCCCCGCTCTTAATGGTGTTTGAACGCATGACGGTGCTCTCTCCTGGCGGCAAGAACTAGAGATGGACCGACCGCATTGTACCACGGCGCTCCGCGCGGCCGGCCCCGGTGAGGTGACGGGCGTATTGAGTTACCGAGCCATTAGAGGCTACAGCGGGGAGGCCGGACATGCATCTCCGCGTCCTCTGTGCGCTCTGTGGCAGGGCTTCAGGCTCATCGTTCAGCGTACCGCGTTCTCACGGGGCGATCTGATCCAGGCGTACCTCGCGCCCGGTGCGGGCCGACTCGTAGGCCGCCAGCACGATCCGCAGGTTCTCGCGCCCCACCTCAGCGGGCGAGATGTTCGGCGCGCCGTCGAGCACGGTGTCGAGGTAGCGCCCGGTCATGGCGGCGAAGAGGTGCCCGTTGTCCTCGAGCAGCACCTCCTGCCCGCCCGGCAGGTCCGCCCGGTACAGCGTCAGCCCGCCGCGGAACACGCCAATCGACATGATGCCCTCGGTGCCGAACACCACCAGGCTCGAGCCGGGGTTGAGCACGCCGGCTGCCTGCGAGGAGAAGAGCGAGCCGAGCTGCCCGCCGGCGTACCGCAGGTTCACCACCGCCGTGTCCTCACCGCCCAGCTCGGGACGGAAGCGCGTGGTGAAGCAGCTCACTGCTTCGACCGGGCCGCCGAGGTTCAGCATCAGGTCGATATAGTGAATGCCACCGTCCAGCAGCTGACCGCCGCCGCTGATCTTCGGGTCGTAGCGCCAGGCGGTGCTCAGGTAGGCGCCGCCCTGCCAGTGGGCGTAGGTGGCCTGGACGCCCACCAGCTTGCCGATGCGGCCGTCGGCAATCGTCTGCTTCGCGACATCGGCCGCCAGCAGGGTGCGGGTGATCTCGCCGTAGAACAGCACCACGCCGGCCTCCTTCGCCGCCGCGATCATCACGTCGCACTCCTCGATCGTCTTCGCCAGCGGCTTCTGGCAGAGGATGTGCTTGCCCGCGCGCGCCGCAGCCACTACCGCGTCGGTGTGGAGGTGGTGCGGCGTGCAGATCTCCACCGCGTCCACCTCGCGATCCGCCAGGACCGCCTCGTACGAGGTGACGGCCCGCGCTCCGCCCACGCGCGCAGCGGCCTGCGCGGCCTTGGTGGGGTCGATGTCACAGCAGACGGTGATCCGGGCGCGGTCCGTGTGGTGCTCGTAGGCCTGGATGTGCGACTCGCTGATCAGTCCGCATCCGACGAGGGCGACGCGAAGCACTGGTATGTCTCCCTTGCTGCTACGTGCAGCGCTTTTCATCGTTGAACAGAACCAAGGGTGCGCTATCATACCATGTCGCGCGGCTCGCGCCTCAAGGCTCACATCTGGCGCCTCACGCCTCAAGACTCAATACTCACACCCCACGCCGCGTGCAGCTCGGCCAGCGTCGCGTAGCGCCGCGCCCGCTCCGGCTCGCAGGCCCGCGCCGCAACCGCGTGGGCTGCCGGGGGGCCGCGGAACGCCGTCGGGTCGCGCGTGCCGTCCCCGAGGAGCAGCAGCGCGGTGCGCCCCATCGTGAAGACGTTGGTGCGCTCGTCGATCAGCGCGCCGAACTCGAACTCCTCCGGCGCCATGAAGCGCGTCGAGCCGAACATGCGCCCCATCGTGTTGATGAACGGCCCCGGGTTGTAGGTGTCGAGGTCGATCACCGCCAGCCGGTCGGCCGCGAAATCGTAGATCAGGCAGCCGTCGTAGAAGTCGTGCGCCACCCAGCCGGCCTGCGCCAGCGCGACGTGCAGCTCGAAGATCGCCCCCAGGTGGCCGCAGATCGTCGCGGCCAGCAGCAGGCGGAAGCGCTGGAACGCCGAGGCGGGGTCCTCGCGCTCGGGGCCGCGCGCGTGCAGCAGCTCGCCCTCGGCCCAGCGGTAGACCAGCATCGGCCCAAGCAGGGACTCGACCACCGCCAGCAGCGGCGGCAGCAGCGGGTGCGGGCAGCTGGCGTAGAGGCGCGCGCCGTTCCGCAGCAGCGCCACCCGGTCTGCGTGGCTCAGGATGGCGTGCTCCGTCGTCGGGTCGCCGGCCGTCTTGACGAAGAAGCGCTCGCCGGCGACCTCCACGCCATACGACCAGTTCCCCGAGTCCTGCGAGCGGTGGAACTCGGCGAACACTGCGCCGGCGCCGTGCAGGTAGTCGCCAGGCGGGATCTTGATCGCCGCGGTCTCCAGGAGCGGGTGGGTCATAGGGTCTCCTGCAAGGCGCCGCTGTGGGTGATTGTGTTGTACCCCGTGCGAGACACGGCCCGCGGCCATGATATGATACCGCGAAGAATCACGCCCATCTGAAAGGTCCCCACGATGGCAACCGCCAATCGCTTCGCCTTCTTCAACGGCGAGTTTGTCCCTATTGAGCAGGCCAACGTCAGCGTCATGACCACCGCGCTCCACTACGGCCTCGGTGTCTTCGAGGGCATCCGCGCCTACTGGAACCCCGATGAGCAGCAGCTCTTCGTCTTCCAGCTGCGCGAGCACATGGAGCGGCTCAAGCGCTCGTGCAAGATCATGTTCATGGACCTGCCCTACAGCGTGGACCAGCTGTGTGAGACCACCCTCGAGCTGCTGCGCCGCGAGGAGTTCCGCCAGGATGTCTACATCCGGCCGCTGGTCTTCAAGAGCGACACGAGCATCGCGGTGAAGCTGAATGGCATGACCGACAGCTACGTGCTCTTCGCGATGCCGGTGGGCCAGTACATCCCCGGCGCGGGGATCAGGGCCTGCGTCTCGACCTGGCGCCGCATCGAGGACAATATCATGCCCTCGCGCGCCAAGGTCTCGGGCGGCTACGTGAACTCGGCGCTCGCCAAGACCGAGGCGCTGCTCAACGGCTACGACGAGGCGATCGTGCTCGGCGGCGACGGCCACGTCTCCGAGGCTAGCGCGGCCAACATGTACATCGTGCGCCACGGCGCGCTGGTCACGTCGCCGATCACCAGCGATGTGCTCGAGGGTATCACCCGCCGCGTGGTGGCCGAGCTCGGCCGCGCGGAGCTGGGCATGCCGGTTGAGGAGCGCCCGATCGACCGCACCGAGCTGTACGTGGCCGATGAGGCCTTCTTCTGCGGCACCGGCGCGGAGATCAAGCCGGTGGTGGAGATCGACCGCCGCCCGATCGGCACGGGCGAGGTGGGGCCGGTGGCCGGGCGCCTGGTGAGCCTGTACGACGATGTGGTGCGCGGCAAGGTGGCGGCCTACCGCGGCTGGTGTACGCCGGTGTATAGCGGTAGCGCTCAGTCGTGAGTCGTGCGTTGTGAGTCGCAGTTTGGCGCATGACGCTGCGGCAAACCTTCCCCTCTCCCGCGGCAGGGAGAGGGGCACGGGGGGAGAGGGCGCGAGTCGTGAGTGCTGAGTGTGAAGGAGTCCCCATGTTCCCGTTCAAGGCGGCGCTGAACGCGTCGACGCTGTTCCCCTTCGGGCTTGACGTGCGCGCGCAGGCCCGCGTGGCCGCCGAGGCCGGCTTCGAGGGCATCGAGCTCTGGACGAAGGATATCGACGCCCACCTGGAGCGCGGCGGCTCGGCCCGCGAGCTTGGGCGTGAGCTGGCCGACACCGGCCTGACGGTCGCCAACGCGATCGCCTTCTTCCCCTGGGCCGACGCCGACGACGCTGTCCGCGAGCGCGGGTTCGCGCAGGCCGAGCGCGAGATGCGGGTCCTGGCGGAGATCGGCTGCGTTGCGGTGGCGGCGCCCCCCTTCGGGGACGTGGCGGGGGTCTCGCTCGAGGCCATGGCCGCGCACTTCGCGCGTCTGGCCGAGCTCGGCCGTCGCATCGGCGTCGAGCCGTACCTCGAGTTCTGGGGCCGGGCGCGGCGCCTCTCGCGGCTCAGCGAGGCGCTGTTCGTGGCGGCCGAGAGCGGCCTGCCCGACGCCAGGCTGCTGCTCGACCCGTTCCACATGTACACCGGCGGTACGCCGCTCAGCGCCCTGGCCTACGTCGGCGGGGCCAACATTGGCATCGTGCACGTCAACGACTACCCGGCCGACCCGCCGCGCGAGACGGTCACCGACCAGCAGCGCGTGCTCCCGGGCGAGGGCGTGGCCGACACCCGCGGGCTGGCGCGGCTGCTGGACCGCGCGGGCTACCGCGGCTTCCTCTCGCTCGAGCTGTTCGTCGAGAGCTACGGCGACGCGACCCCCCTCGACGTCGCTCGGCGCGGCCTCGAGGCGGTGCGCGCCGCCTACCAGGTGTAAGCATGGCTCAGACCGCGACAATCTACACGCTGGCTATCGAGCTCTCCGACGTGGACCGTGGCGTGTACGAGAGCCTTGACCTGCGGGTGGCGCGCCAGCCGTCCGAGTCCGCCGAGTACATGGCGACGCGTGTGCTGGCCTACTGCCTGGAGTACGAGGAGGGGGCGGCCTTCAGCCAGGGGATCGCCGCCGGGGACGAGCCGGCGGTCTGGGTCCGCGACCTGACCGGCCAGCCGACGGCCTGGATCGAGGTGGGCCTGCCGGACGCCGAGCGTCTGCACCGCGGCAGCAAGCTCGCCGGGCGCGCGGCCGTCTACACCCACCGCGACGTCGAGCAGCTCCTTGGGCAGCTGGCCGGCAAGAGGATCCACCGCGCCGAGGAGATCCCGATCTACACCTTCGAGCGCGGCTTCGTCGGCCGGGTGGCTGCGCTGATCGAGCGGCGCACCGCACTCGCGATCTCCGTCACCGAGCGCCAGCTCTACGTCGACATCGGCGGCCAGTCGCTCAGCAGCGCCTTGCTCGTCCACCGCCTCGGGTGAGAGCACCGCTGTGCTATACTACCCATAGGAGCCACAGCAGACCACGGGGGCGCCTATGGAGCAGCGCGAGCCCATCGGACCCGAGATGGTGCGCCGGATCAGCCTGTTCCGCACGCTGGACGAGTCCCACGTCCAGCGTCTTGTCGGGCTGCTGCGCGAGCGCCGCTTCCGCAAGGGCGAGCTGATTTTCTGCCAGGGCGACCCGGGTGACAGCCTGTTCGTGATCGTCGCCGGTCGCGTCCGCATCTTCCTGACCAGCTCCGACGGCCGCGAGGCCACCATCCGCATCCTCGACCGCGATACGTCCTTCGGCGAGCTCGCCGTCCTCGACCACGCGCCGCGATCCGCCAGCGCCGCCGCCCTCGACGACACCACCACGCTCGTGCTCTCGCGCGACGACTTCGTGCTCCTGCTGCGCGACAGCTTCCCGCTGGTCCAGCATGTGATCGCGCTGCTCACCGAGCGCGTGCGCTACAACACCGCCTACACCGAGCGCCTGGCCTTCCTCAGCGTCCCCGGCCGCGTCGCCGCGCTGCTCGTGCAGATGGCCGACACCTACGTCCCCGGCGATGGCCCCGCGCGGCTCGCGATCACGCAGCAGGAGCTGGCCGACTTTGCCAGCACCACGCGTGAGTGGGTCAACCGCGCCCTGCGGGACTTCGCCGAGCAGCGTCTGGTGAGGCTGGAGCGCGGCGCGGTGATCGTGCTCGACCGCGCGGGCCTGCGCGACCTGATGGAGTAGGCGGCCTGCGGCGTGAATCAGCAGGGGGCGCGGGCGATACGTCGCCCGCGCCCCCATCACATACATCGCCTGTGCGGCTAGACAGTCGCCGCCTGGCCCTCGTCGCGCAGCTCCTCGGCCTCGGCCAGCAGCTCGGAGCGGTCCCGAACGCTCAGCGCCGTCACGGCGCGGTCGCGCCACGCGTCGAGCTGATCCCAGGCCCACTGCCCTGCATCGGTGGTGATCCAGCGCGGCGCTTTCGGCGTTGGCCGTGTCTCGTTCTGCATTGCTCTACCTCTCGCGGTGTCTCACCGATTTCCTAGTAGTGTACGCGCCGGGGTTTCAGGTGACAACGTAGTGGCAAGATATGTGCCCCCGGCTAGGTTGAGACGGAGTGTACCTTCCCGCGATGAGTTTCCCCTGACCGATCAGCCATGCCTTCCTTACAGATATCTCATCTCTGCGCCGCACAATCGTTCGTCTGCCGCGGAGCCCAGAGAGTGCCCAGAGATGAGGCGTGCGCCCGGATGCTCCCTGATGTCCTCGGTATGCTCTGCGGCAAAAGAGCCCTACCGCCGCACCTCCGGGCGGGCCAGCTCGCGCCGCGCTGCCTCGGCGATCGTCAGCCCGTGGCCCGGCCGCTCTGGCGCC
The DNA here is from genome assembly GCA_039805565.1 of Chloroflexota bacterium. Classification (GTDB taxonomy): domain Bacteria; phylum Chloroflexota; class Chloroflexia; order Chloroflexales; family Roseiflexaceae; genus CALJIC01. The sequence goes on from JBDLTZ010000140.1 coordinate 20,655, forward strand.
AGCGCGTAGCAGCCGTCGAAGCGCACCGGTTCTTCCACCAGGTCATTGTAGTCCTGGAACGAGTACTCCATCCAGATCGCCTCCGGCAGCGCCGCCGCCAGATGCACCCCCAGCTCCAGCGGCGTATTGCCCAGCGACACCGGCACGCCGTACTCGGCCGCCAGCCAGGCCGCGTGCAGCACGTCGCTCACGTGGCCGTGGACGTTCAGCACGTCGCAGGCGCGGTGCTCGAGCAGCACGCGCTTGCCGCGCAGGTCCAGGTACTCGCCGGTGTTGATATGTGAGAAGGGCACCTCCTGCGCCACCCGCGCCAGCCCGGCGTAGTCGTCGCGCAGACAGGGGTCCTCGATCCAGTAGATGTCGAATCCGGCGTCGCGGTAGGCGTGCGCCCGCCGCACGGCCTCCTTCGGGGACCAGGCCTCGTTGGCGTCCACCATCAGCGTGGCGCCAGGGCCCACGGCCTCCACCAGCGCGCCGAGCCGCGCCAGGTCCCAGGCCAGGTCCGGGTGGCCGACCTTCAGCTTATAGGCGGTGAAGCCGCGCGCCCGCGCCTCTGCGAACACCGCCTGCATCTCCTCCGTCGGCAGGTGGAAGTCGAGCCCGCTGGCGTAGGCGCGCGCCCGGCCGCTCGTCCCCCCCAGCAGGCGGTAGAGCGGCAGCCCGAGCTGCTTGCCCTGCAGGTCCCACAGCGCCTGGTTCACCGCCTGGCCGTAGATCGTGCCGCGGATGTTGCCGCCGCGCGGCCGCCCGAGCCGGTTCGCCAGCGCGAACGGGCTCTGCCCCTGGAGCCCCGGCCAGACCTCGGCCGCGAACACCCGCTCCAGCTCGGCGAGCGGCGCGAGCGGGAAGAGCAGTGCCCCGAAGAACCCCAGTCCCACGTTGCCGTCGCCATCCTCCAGCTCCACCGTCCCGACGTAGTGCGTGTCCACGCGGATCTGCGAGTCGCCGATCGGCCGTGCGCGCGGCCACTCGAAGCGTGTGATGCGGTAGCGCTCGATCATTGCGCCCATTCCTGCCTCCGTGCGGTGTGTACATCGTCGTCACCGCAGAGTGTACCACCTGTGGTACACTCCCCGTGCGACAAAACCCTTCAGTCTGCGAGGAGCTTCCCGTGGAGTATCGGCAGCTCGGCCGCTCCGGCGTACGCGTGTCCGCCATCGGCCTCGGCACCAACCAGTTCGGCGGCAAGGTCGACCAGCGCGGCGTGGACGAGATCGTCGCCGGGGCGATCGACCTCGGCATCAACTTCTTCGACACGGCGGACGTCTACACCGGCGGGCGCTCCGAGGAGACCCTCGGCAGCGCGCTCAAGGGGCGCTGGCACGAGGTCGTGCTGGCCACCAAGGGGTATAACCCCACCGGCCAGGGCCCGAACGACCGCGGTTCCTCGCGCTACCACCTGGTGAACGCCGTGGAGGCCAGCCTGCGCCGCCTCCAGAGCGACCACATCGACCTGTACCAGGTGCACCGCTGGGACGATGCGACGCCGCTGGAGGAGACGCTGCGCGCGCTCGACGACCTGGTGCGCGCGGGGAAGGTGCGCTACATCGGCGCCTCGAACTTCGCCTCCTGGCAGCTGGCGCGCGCCAACCTGCTGGCCGAGGTGCGGGGCTGGTCGCCGTTCGTGTCGGTGCAGAACCACTACCACATGCTCGAGCGCGAGCTCGAGCGCGAGGTGCTGCCCTTCTGCAACGCCTTCGGCGTGGGCGTGCTGCCCTACTTCCCGCTGGCTGGCGGCTTCCTCACCGGCAAGTACCGCCGCGGCGAGCCGCCTCCCGCCGGGTCGCGCGGCGAGACCAGCCCGTACGTCAAGGCCTACCTCACCGACGCGAACCACGAGCGCGTTGAGCGCCTCACCACGTGGGCCGAGGGGCACGGCCACACGATGGGCGAGCTTGCCCACGCCTGGCTGCTGGCCCAGCCGCAGGTCAGCTCGGTGATCTCCGGCGCCACCTCGCTGGCGCAGGTGCAGGCCAACGCCAAGGCCGCCGCCTGGGCGCTCACCGCCGAGGAGCTCGCCGAGGTCAACGCGGCGCTGGCGTAGCGAAATGAGCATTCAGTGCTGAGTGCTGAGTGCTGAGTACCGAGGGTTTCCTCCTCAGCGCTCGTCACTCAGAACTCAGAACTCAGAACTCAGAACTCAGAACTCAGAACTCAGAACTCAGAACTCAGAACTCAAAATGATGCACATCTCCCCCGGCGCGCTCCACATGCACACCAGCTTCTCCGATGGCTCCGGCTCCGTCGCGGACCTGGCCCGCGCCGCCAGGGACGCCGGGCTGCGCTGGATCATCATCACCGACCACGACACGCTCGCGGGCAAGCCCCAGGAGGGCTGGCTCCACGACGTGCTGGTGATCGTCGGGCACGAGATCACGCCCGACCGGAACCACTTCCTGGCGCTCGACCTCGACGCCGTGGTTGAGCGCGAGCAGCCGCCGCAGCGGTTCGTGGACGAGGTCTACGCCCGCGGCGGCTTCGGCATCATCGCCCACCCCGACGAGCGCGTGCGGAACGACTTCAAGGACATCTACCGCTGGGACGACTGGGGCGTGGACGGGCCGAGCGAGCGCGTGGGGCGCCCGGTGGGGATCGAGCTCTGGAACCTGATGAGCGACTGGGGCGAGCACCTGACGCGCCGCAACAAGGAGCTGCTCTTCTTCTTCCCGCGCCTCGGCCTCTCCGGCCCCACGAACGAGACGCTGGCGTGGTGGGACCGGCTGAACATGGCCGGGCGGCGCACCTTCGGCGTCGGCGGGGTGGACGCGCACGCCTTCCGCAGGCGCGTGCCCTGGGGCGTGGCCGAGGTCTTCCCCTACCGCTGGATCTTTGGCACGCTCACCAACTACTTGCTGCTGCGCGAGCCGCTCGCCGCCGACCCGGCCGCCGCCACACGCCAGGTGTACGCTGCGCTCGCCGAGGGACGCTCTTACTTCGTCAACCGCCTCGACGGCGACTGCCCGGAGCTGGTCTTTTGCTGTCACAGAGGCCGCGGAGAGGCGCGGAGTGTGGAAGCCCTCGCGCCGGATGAGCGCTGGACCTGCGGCGACACGGCGGCGCTCGGGGGCATGCCGCTGATCTTCGAGGCCGCGGTGCCGCTGGACGCCGAGCTGCACCTGATCCACGACGGGCGTATCCTCACCAAGGGCCTGCGCGTGCTGCGCCACTCGGTGACCGCGCCCGGCGTCTACCGGCTGGAGGGGTACCGTAAGGGGCGCCCCTGGCTCTATAGCAATCCTGTGTACGTGGCGGGCTAGCGCAGCCGGGCGCTCGTCTGGCGTATTGTGCAGCGGCGCCGGTCGCCCGGCCGACGCGAGAGGCGCGCCGGCCGGGCGGCTATCTGATCTGGTGGTGGGGGACTAGCGCGTCTCGCTGCGCAGGTCCAGGTACGCGCACTCCTCGGGGGTGAGCTTGACGTCCGCTGCCTCCATGTTGGCCTTGAACTCCGCGGCTGTCTGGCAGCCCACAAGCGCGAAGATGTTGAGCGGCTGGCTCAGCACGTAGGAGGTGGCGATCTGGGGGATCGTCATGCCCTTCTCCTCGGCCAGCTCCTGCACGCGGTCCAGGCGCTGGAAGTTCTCCTCGCCGGCGTACGAGTGCACCGCCAGCTTATCCAGGTAGGTCTCGAAGGTGTCGACGTTGTCGCGCCGCAGCCGGCCGGAGAAGAAGCCGCCCGCGAGGCTGGACCAGGTGAAGAGCGGTGTCTGGCGCTCCTGGTAGAAGGCGCGCGCCTGGGCGCCCTTGGGGCCGCCGATGCTGATGCACCCCTCCCACGGCTCGCGGTACTGCTCGGCGAGGCTGAAGTTCGGGCTCGAGGCCACGAACGGCACCAGGCCGTGCGCCTCGGCGTAGGCGTTGGCCTCCTGGAAGCGCTCGACGCTCCAGTTCGAGCCGCCGAAGGCCCGGATCCGGCCGGCGCGGTAGTGCTCGTTCAGCGTCTCCACGATCGGCCCCACCGGAACGCTCGGGTCGTCGCGGTGCAGGAGGTACAGGTCCATGTAGTCGAACTTGAAGCGCGCCAGGCTGTCGTGGATGTCCGCGGTGATGTCCCACGGCGTCACGCGCTTGCGGTCCTGGCTGTGGTGGGCGCCCTTGCCGAGGATCACGACCTTCTCGCGAACGCCGCGGCTGTTGACCCACTTGCCCATCGTGCGCTCGACATCTCCCTGGCCGTAGACGTGGGCGGTGTCGAAGGTGGTGCAGCCCATCTCGAAGACTTCGTCGAGCAGGCGGAAGCTGCCCTCGATGTCCTTCGAGCTGATCATGATCGCGCCCTGGACCAGCCGTGAGATCGGCTTCTCGACGCCGGTGACGTTGCCGTACTGCACTGTAGACTCCTTGTTGGGACGCAGACTGCTGCGCCCTCGCTGGTGGGGCGCGTCCCTGCGCCCCGGCTATGGCTTTCGAGGGTTTTCCCTCGCGCTCCCTTGGGGAAGGACCTCAAACTCCTCTGCCTCGGCAGCGTGCTCCGTACGAGAGGGGCACCGGCCCCTCTCGTGCTCTCCCCCGCCGGAGGGGCGCTTGCGCCCCCTCCAGACTACCCCCGCAATGCGTGCACTACCGAACCGACAGCCAGCAATTCCTGCACCGGCTTTCTGCCGTGCCACGCCCCAGCTTGCCCAGTCGTGGCACAAGCGGATGCTTTGCACCGGCGGGCTCAGTCCTCGTGCCGACCGATGTCGGTCTGGTGCGGCGCCCCTTTGGGGTCCAGGGGCCTTGCCCCTGGCCGGGGGGTGCAGGGGGCGGCGGCCCGCCCCTTGCCGCCTGCCGCGCGGAGCGGCCGAACGAAACCGCACGCCGCGCGGAGCGGCCGAACGAAACGCACGCCGCGCGAAGCGGCCGAACGAAACGCCTGCCGCGCGGAGCGGCCGAACGAAACGCCTGCCGCGCGAAGCGGCATCACTCCATCGGGTACTTCAGCCCCCACGCGTCGCGGATGCGGTCCATCGTCCGCATGATCGCCACCGTCTCGTCCAGCGGCATCACATCGCTCTCGGTGCGCCCCTCGCGCAGGCAGCGCGCGATCTCCGCCGCCTCAAACTGGTAGCCGTTGCCCGGGAAGCCCAGCTCGATCTGCTCGTCCGGCTGCCCGCTGCGCGATACCGTCATTCTGGTCGCCTGCCACGAGGGCCGCTCGATGCGGATCATACCCTCCGAGCCCAGGATCGTCGTCTCGTGCGGGGTGTTGGTCCGCACCGCCGTCCAGACGATCGCGATGCGCCCCTCGCCGTACCCCATGATCGCCGCCGCCTGCTCGTCCACGCCGGTCTCGCCGATGTCCGCCATCGTCGCGATCCGCTCCGGCTCGCCGCCGAAGACCATCGACGCGAGCGAGACCGGGTAGATCCCCACGTCCAGCAGGCCCCCGCCGCCGAGCGCCGGGTCGAACAGCCGGCTCTTCGGGTTGACGCCGGTGCGGAAGCCGAAGTCCGAGGTCACCATGCGCACCTCGCCGATCGCCCCGGCCGCCAGGAGCTCGCGCACCCGCCCCATAATCGGCAGGAAGCGCGTCCACATCGCCTCCATCAGCAGCACCCCGCGCGCGCGCGCCACCGCGACCATCTGCTCGGCCTGCGCGGCGTTGATCGCGAACGGCTTCTCGCACAGCACAGCCTTGCCGGCCTCCAGGCACATGATCGCGTTCTCGGCGTGCGAGGAGTGCGGCGTGGCGATGTACACCGCGTCCACCTCAGGGTCCGCCGCCACCGCCGCGTAGCTCGCGTAGCGTCGTGGGACCCCGAACTTCTCGCCGAAGCTGTCGGCGTTCTCCTGCCTCCGCGAGCCCACGGCCACAAGCTGCGCGTCTGGCAGCTGGGTCAGGCCCTCGGCGAACACGCCCGCGATCCTGCCCGGGCCGATGATGCCCCAGCGGATCGTTGATTGAGCTGGCATAGTATCGTCCTTCTCCGCAGACACAAACTGTATATTGTATACGAATCTTCGGCCAGCGACGGTCAGCCGTCGGCCAGCGGCGGTCAGCGTTCCGCGCTCGGCAGGCTCACCGGGTGGTCAAACCCTGCCACGTACTCCTCGCCGGCCACGCTCGCGTGCACCACCGTGCGCCAGTTCCCCTCCATTGAGAACACCGCGCGCACGGTGTAGCGTCCCCCGCCTCTGGAGTCGGCCAGCGGCTGATTGACGCCCATCGTCATGCCGGGCATAGTGAGGTCGAGGTAGACGCTCGCGCCGTCCACCGGCTTCCCGGCGGCGTCGGACAGCGTGATGACCATCTCATAGTCCTGCAGCGACACGATCTCGCGCGGTTTCTCCAGCGTCATCGTGAGCCCGTCCACGGTCTGCCGGAGCACGATGGTCTCAGGCCGGCCGGTGGCGCACGCGGTGAGGATCAGGGCGGCGAGGAGGGTCCAGAGGAAACGGTGCATACAGTGGCTGTGTTCCAGAGCGGCGGGTATGCCTGGCATTGTACCACCGTTCGGCCACTCTGTTGGCGTGTGGGGTACCGGTCCATCACCAGCGTCGTCAGCCGCCCTCTGACTGGCTCCAAAGGCGGCTTCGCAACTCCGGCCGCGGCCTTTATATCCTCGGCGCGGGCGGCGTGGTGTCGCTTCCGTCCACAGCCGCCTCGCCCTCCGTCTGCTCCGGCCGCTCCCCAAGCGGGTAGCGCAACGACACCAGGAAGCCGAGCAGGATGTGCTCGATGTTCAGCAGCAGAAACAGCGCCGACAGGCTGATGGCGAGCTCGGGCGGGTGCCCGTGGCGCGCCAGCACCGCCACCAGCACCGCGTCGCGCACGCCGATGCCCGCGAAGCTGATCGGCAGGGCCTGGAGGATGGCGATCAGCGCGGTGGAGCCAATGATCTCGATCAGTGGGATGTCGGCAAGTCCAAGTGCGAGGTAGAGCAGCCAGATCCGCAGCATCGTCGAGCCGGCCGAGAGCGCGGTGCTCAGCAGAAGCAGGGCGAAGGGCCCCGGGCGCAGGCTGAGCTGCCCAAGCTGTTCGCGGAAGCGCTCGGCGCTGGCCCGGACGCGGCCGGGGAGCAGCGGGGTAAGCCGGCCGAGGGCCCACTCGCGCGGGCCGCGCGCCATGAGCGCGGGCGTCAGGACCACCACGGCGGCGGCAAAGCCCACCGTGACCGCCCGCACCGCCCCCTGCGCCTCGGGCGGGAAGACATCGATGAACGCCACGAGCCCTAGCAGGGAGAGCAGCGCCATCACAAAGAAGTCGAACAGCCGGTCTAGCAGGATGCTGAACAGCGACGGCCCGAGCGGCAGGCCGCGGTTGCGCAGGTACCAACCCTTGATGAAGTCCCCCGACTGGCCCGGCGTAACCCCCCCGGCGTAGAGCCCGATCGTGTAGAGCACCGCCAGGTAGGCGAGCCGCGGCGGCCGGAGCGAGAGCTCGCGCATGATCAGCTCCCAGCGCCAGCTCTTCACCAGGATAAACAGCGGAGCCAGCGCCAGCGAGGCCGCCAGCAGCCAGGGGGCCAGCGCGGCCAGGCTCGTGGCGATGGCCCCCAGGTCGCTCCGCCACAGGAAGAAGACCAGCAGCAGTGGGCCGATCAGACGCAGCAGCCAGCGGGAAAGCTTCTTCATACTCACTGGTGGCGCTGGAAGCGCAGCCCGGCGATCTGCTCAGCGAGCAGCCCGAACATGAAGACGATAATCGCGCCGATGAACAGGCCGAGCGCCGAGTTGGGCACGTAGAGGCGCCACGGCTCAATCACCAGGAAGTTGAGCAGGAACGAGAGCAGCCCGAGCAGGAGCATCGTGATTGCCACCGGGAAGTAGACCCGCATCGGCACGAACAGCGATGTCATGCGGAGCATGATCAGGAGGAAGCGCACGCCGTTCTTGAACAGCTTCTGAGTGCTCTGCCCACCCTGGCGCTTCCGCATCGTGATCGGCTCGAAGCGCACGTGGTACCCTGCCTTGGCGAACGCCAGCGCGCTCGTCGTGGGCCAGGAGAACTTGTTCGGCAGCAGGTGGAGGAACTCCAGCAGCACCTCGCGGCGGAAGGCGCGGAAGCCGGAGGTGAGATCCCTCATCTCCATCTCCATGAGGTAGCTGCCGAAGCGGTTGATCAGCGTGTTGCCGGCGTAGCGCACCCAGTTCTCGTGGCTGGTGGCGTCCTCGCGGCTGCCGATCACCATGTCGTACGGGCCGATGTAGCTCAGCAGCCGCGGGATGTCCCCCGGGTCGTGCTGGCCGTCGCAGTCGATCACCACGACAACGTCGCCCGTGGCGGCCCGCACGCCGGTCTTGACGCCGGCGCCGTTGCCGATGTTGTAGGGCCGCTGGATCACCGTCGCCCCGGCGGCGCGCGCCTGGTCGGCGGTGTCGTCCCTGGAGGCGTCGTCCACCACGATGATCTCAGCGTCCGCCAGCACGGCGCGCACCGCCCGCACGATGCCGCCGGCGCGCGGCCCCTCGTTGAAGGCCGGGATGACGACGCTGATGCTGAAGGGCCATGCGCGCTGGCCGGCGGGCGTGGGCTGGGCGGTCACAGTCGCTTGCTGCTCCAGTGTGTCGGGAATCATCTACAGGAGCTCCAGAAGCTCGCCGTATGTCGTGACCACCGGGAACTGCGGGAACTCGGCGGCGACGTTGGCGGGCGGGTGGTACAGGGCGCCCACATCGGCAGCGCCGAGCATACCGGTGTCGTTGTACGAGTCGCCCACCGCCACCACGCGAAAGTTGAGGGCTCGCATGGCGCGCACCGCGGCGGTCTTGCTGTCGGGCAGGCGCAGGCGGTAGCCGCTGATCATACCGTCGGCGTCCACCTCGAGGGTGTGGCAGAACAGGGTCGGCAGCTCGAGTTGGGCCATGAGCGGCGCGGCGAACTCGTAGAAGGTGTCAGAGAGGATGATCAGCTGGGCGCGCTCGCGCACCTGCCGCAGGAACGCAGCGGCGCCCGGCAGCGGCTCGATCGTCGCGATCACGCGCTGGATGTCCGCCAGCCGCAGCCCGTGCTCGCGCAGGATGGCAAGCCGCCCCCGCATAAGCTCGTCGTAGTCCGGGATGTCGCGCGTGGTGAGCCTGAGACGCTCGATGCCGGTGCGCTCGGCGACGGCGATCCAGATCTCGGGCGTCAGCACGCCCTCCATGTCGCTCGCAAGGATGGTTGGTTGGGTCATTGCTCCACTCATAACATGCCCCGCTGCGCGGGGGTCCTTCACTATTGTACGCGCACCTCGGACACCATCAGACTGAGCGCGCGGGCATCGCTGCTCTCGGGGTTCTCGCGCGCCGGTACGAAGGTCGGGGCGTCCAGCTCCACCGCGAGGCGGCGCTGGCCGGCGAGCTCGGCCGGCACGGCGACGCGGTAGACGCGCCACTCGCCGCCTGCCACATCGACCCGCTGCCAGGGACCGCCGCCCACGCGCACCTGGAGTGGCGTGACGCCTGGCCGCCCGCCGGTGAGCCGCAGCTCCACCGTGGCGCCCTGCTCCAGCGGCTCACGCAGCGGCAGCACCACGCGACCAGCGCCCTCGAGCCAGCGGAACGGGCCGCTCGCATCTCGCTCGCCCGCCGAGAAGCCCCAGATGTAGCCGAGATCCAGCCCATCTCCCAGTCGCACGCCCTGCACCGCCGGGGGCCTGAGCCACTCCAGTGCCCAGCGCTGCACGTCCTCGCCAGCGATTGCCTCGAAGCGCGTGAGCAGCGCCCGCGCCGTCTCGGTGTCGCCTGTGTCGCGCGCTATGGCGCCGTAGGCCAGCTCGGTTCGGCGCGAGCTGTTGCGGTCCAGCGCAGCCGCGGCCTCCTCGTGGCGCCCCTGCGCGGCCAGCGCCAGCGCCAGGCTCACCTGCGCGTCTACAAAGCGCGGCTGCGCCACCAGCGCCTCGCGGAAGCCAGCCTCGGCCCCCTGGTAGTCTCCACCGGCGTAGGCTCGCTCGCCCGCCACCATGCCCCGCTCGCGCGCCGCCCCCATCGCGATGATCGCCGGGTAGTCGCGGTAGCTGAGCAGCAGCCAGAGGAAGATGAGGACCAGGCTGAACTGGATCAGATACCAGGGACGGATGACCAAGGACCAAAGGCCAGGGACGGAAGGCGATCGACCGCTGCGTGGCGCGTTCAGGCGTTCGTCCGTGGTCGTTGGTCGTCGGTCCCGCGCGAGTGTGGCGAGCACGCCCGCCCCGTACAGCGCGAACAGCGTCCAGAGCGGCAGCAGGTAGCGCGGCTCGACGTGGAACAGCAGCACGGTGACCAGCGAGTAGCCAACCCAGGCCAGGAAGAAGAGCCGGTTGTGCCACCCCTCCCGCACCCGCCCGCCCAGCCCCCATAGCCCGGCCACGGTCCCCGCGAGCCAGAGCACATCCCCCGCAAGCCCGAGCGGCGCGGTCTCGCGCAGCGGCCGCGTGAAAAAGCTCTGCTTGACGTAGTAGTCCTCGACGTACTGCGCCTTCCAGATGTGGCGGAAGGTGTCCCACATCGGGCGGAACGGCCGCCAGGGGTCCTCGGCCAGGATCTCGCGCGCGCGCGCCAGGGCGTACAGGTGCCGCTCCGACTGCGGCAGGGCGCGCAGAGTCTCGATATTCTTGACGCGGTCGCTCACACGGTCCAGGTCCAGCCATAGGTTAATCTGCCCGAGCGTGTCTACCGGGATCAGATGCCCGTAGGTCAGGTAGTTCCGCAGCGTCCAGGGGCCCACGACCGCCAGCACGCACGCGCCGAACACAATCGACTGACGAAGGACCTCGGTCCAACGACGAACGTGATCGGCTCTGCCGCTCCGTGGTTCGTGGTCTGCGGTCCGTGGTCCTCGCCCCTGCGCCCACCCCCGCACCACCAGCCAGAGCACCACGAACGCCGCTGCGTACAGTGCCGGCGACCGCGTGAGCGCTGCCGCCCCCAGGGCCAGCCCCGAGAGCGCCAGGTCGCGCAGCCTGCCGGTGCCGTCGAATCGCAGCAGCAGCCAGACGTGCACCAGGAAGAGGAACAGGTAGATCAGCTCGGTGAACAGCACTGATGCGGACTCGACGAACGGGTACCAGAGTGCGAGGAAAGCGGCGAACAGCAGCCCCGCACGCTCGCTTGCGAACAGTCGCCGCGCCGCCGCGTGCCCCACCAGCACCGTCAGTGCGGCTAGGCCGGTCTGCGCCAGCTGCACGAAGAGCACGCCGAGCTGCGGCACGCCGAGCAGCAGCGCGAGCCGCAGCCAGAGCGCGAAGAAGAAGACGTGCAGCGGCGGCCGGATCAGCCAGGCGTCGTCGACGTACTGCCCGGTCACGGCCAGTCGCAGCGCGCGCTGGTAGTAGTCGCCGTCGTCGGCATTCGAGAAGCGCGGGTCGAGTGGCGTGAAAGAGATCAGCCACACGCGCAGCGCGACGCACGCCAGCACCAGCAGCGCCAGCGGCCAGTTGATCTGGTCAAGAGCCGTGCGTAGCCCCTGGAGCCGCCCTGCTGCGATTGTCCCTTGCGGCGCCCACAGCTCCGAGTCTTGTATGGTCGTTTTCATCCTTCAGCGTTTCTCGAGCCGTATCAGTATGTAGCGTCCGGCTGCCCCTACGCGCTCGCCCACATCCGGCGCCAGCCCAAGCTCACTCGACCACAGCAGGTAGCCCGCGCCGGTAGCCCGCAGCGCCTCGGCAGCATCGGTTGACGGCGGCGGGACCGCTAGATGGGCCACCGCCGAGTACTTGCTCAGTGTCAGCCCCGGCTCATCGTCCGGGGCGGCTCGCACTACCACCCGCTCATCCCGCCCGAGCGTCCGCGTCACAAGCTCTGCGGCGGCCATCGCCTCGGGCGGCTGACCGGGCGAGGCCGCGTCGGGCTGGACCCGCAGCACGTAGTTGATCCCGTTCCCAAGCCCGCCCCACATCAGTGCCAGCAGCGCCGCGCCGGCCAGGATGACCCCGCGCGCCTGACCCTCTGCCGATCTCGCCCAGCGGCGCGTGAGCCAGATCACCGCCCAGCCAGCGGCTACGGCGTAGGCCGGCGCCAGCGGCAGGAAGAAGCGAGGCAGTGACAGCCCCACCGAGACCGCTGCCACGTACAGCACAACCCACGTGAGCAGCACCGTAGCTGCGCTCGGGAGGCTGGTCTCGGGCACACGGCTACGCCTGCGCAGTCCAACATCTATCGTCCGAAACCCGAAGTACGCGAGCCCCGCAACCGCCAGCCAGTTCGCTGGGAAGGCCAGCAGCCGCAGCTGCAGCGCCCTGCCGAACTCGCTGGTATCCTCCGCGCCAGTGCCGAAGAACGCTCGCACATTGGCCCACCAGCTACCCAGGAACCGCGCCGGGTCCTGCGCGATCACCGCCGCCAGAGTCACGCTGTCGCTCGTCTCGCCCCAGCGCGCCCAGTCGCCGTCGCCGTACACCGCCAGCCAGATGTTCTTCGCCTGCTGGCTGTACAGCGGCTGGCCGGTGTCGCGCAGGTTCACTGCCACCTGCGGCAGGATCGCCATGGCGAAGGCGAGCGTGAAGATGGTGGCGCCGCGCACCTTTGCCCGCCTGTCGCCCGCCCCGAGGGCCACCGCGAGCAGGCCCACCGGCAGCAGCAGCAGCCCCGGGTGCCGCATCAGGAACGCGGCGCCAGCCGCCAACCCCGCGAGGAAGATCGCAGACGAAGGGCCGAAGAGCGACGACTGAGCAGTGACGACCAATGCCCTCCGTGGTCCGTGGTCCGTGGTCCGTGGTCCGTGGTCCGTCGTCTGTGGTCCGCGGTTCGTGGCGTGTCGTAGAAGCACCGCCAGCGCCAGCGCGCACAGCGCCGCGAACGGCATGTCGCTGCCGACGTAGAGACCGTACTGGACTACAAGCGGGCTCAGCGCCAGCGCGCACAGCGCCAGAAGCGCCGGAAGCGGCCCCGCGGTGCGGCGCGCCAGCCACCACGTCGCGCCGAGCAGCAGGGCGCCGCTGAGCGCCGAGATAGCCCGCGCCGCGAGGAAGGGGTTCCCCTGCGCCAGCGGCGTGACGAGCCAGAGCAGCAGCGGATAGCCCAGGTTGTAGAAGCCGTCTGCCCGGAACACCTCGCCTAGCTCAAAGGCCCGCGTCGCAAACACGCGGAAGTCCTTCTCCACCCCGGGCACTGAGAGCACCAGGTGCTGCTGCCCCGTCACGAGCAAGGCTACCGCCCACGCGCCGATGCCCCCAAGCGCCGCGATGTCGGCCAGCGCCGGCGCGCGTACCAGAAGCCGGGGGCCGAAGCGCAGCGCAACGAGCGCCGCGAGCAGTGCGCAGACCACCTGCGGCAGGCGCCGCAGCGGGTAGGGGTAGGGCGGCTGGAGGCGATAGAGCAGCAGGTAGGCCAGAGTCAGCAGCGCCATGCCGAGCAGGAAGGGCAGCAGGCCCGTGAGACGAGCATCCCGTTGTTGGTCATTGCTTCTTGTCTGCTGGCCACGTACCAGCGTCCACAGCAGGCCCGCCGCCAGGGCGCCATACGCCACCTGCCAGGGGTAGGGGATGGCCGGCGACGCAGTGCGGTAGTTGGCCGAGTCCAGCAGGACCCCGATCGCCCCGCTGTTCGAGCCGGCCGGCCGCACCGTGTCGGCGCGCAGCTCGACCACCACGTCGCTCGGACGGAGCAGCCCGCTGGCGATCGTGAACCTGTGCTCCTCCCAGTCGCCGCTCGTGCGGATGCGCCCGATCTCTGTTCCGCCGGCCAGCACCAGCAGCTCGGGCGGCGACCCCTGCGCGCGCCAGCCGCGCAGCCGCAGCGTCAGCTCGCCCGGGGCACCCATCTGCGGAAACAGCAGGTACGACACCGCCCGTGTCCAGCGCGCCGACCCATCCGAGCCCGCCAGATACGGCCGCTCGCCCGGCTGGCCCGCGCGCTCGGGGTCGTGCAGGCCCTGCACGTATGCCGCGTCGAGCCCGCCGATATCCACTGCGTGGGCGGCCGGGATCTGCGCGCACAGCGCGAACAGCAGCGCGCCGGCCAGAGCTGCCGCGAGAACGCGCCACGCCCGCGCGGCGCCCAGACGCAATGAACGCCAGGAGCGCTCGGTCGAGTCAGCCCTGGCGGTCCCTGTGTCATGCCGCGTATCCGTTTCGGCCGTGAGGTCGCCCTTCATCCCAATCCTTCGCTGCGTGCGCGCGAGTGTAGCACACTTCCGGTCATCCGGCAACGATTCGCGCCTGATGAAGGGCTGAACCGGTCCCAACGATTTGTAAACGATCGTATACAATAGGTGATGTAACCCGTGCGATCCGACAAAGATGCTTCAGAAGGACGGTACCTATGAGAGTTGGTATCCTGACCGGTGGCGGCGATGTTCCTGGTCTCAACCCCTGTATCAAGGCGGTGGTGAACCGCTGCGCCGATGCCGGCATCGAGGTTGTGGGCATCCGCCGCGGCTGGGGCGGACTCCTGAACTACAACCTCGACGACTCCAGCAGCGCCAAAGAGTGGGTCGAGCCGCTCACCAAGGGCAGCGTTCGCACAATCGACCGCTACGGCGGCACGCACCTCCACACCTCGCGCACCAACCCTGCCAAGGTCCGTGAGGGCGATATGCCCGCCTTTCTCAGGGGCAAGTTCGAGCATAAGGGCGAGAAGAAGCAGGCCGACTGCACGCCGCACGTGCTCAAGGTGCTGGAGAAGCTGGAGATCGACACCCTCATCCCGATCGGTGGCGACGACACCCTCTCCTACGCCGTCCGCATGCACAAGGAGGGCGTGCGTGTGCTCTCGATCCCGAAGACGATGGACAACGACGTCTTCGGCACCGACTACTGCATCGGCTTCTCCACCGCTGTCACCCGCAGCGTCGAGTTCATC
>JBDLTZ010000141.1:0-3362 GCA_039805565.1 Chloroflexota bacterium
GCCTCCCGGCACTCAAGACTCAAGGCTCAAGACTCAGAACGCCCGCTCGTACTGCGGCGGCACCGGCGCTGAATGGCCGAGCTCACGCGCCGCGCGAAGCGGCCACTGCGGCTCACGCAGCAGCTCCCGCCCCAGCAGCACCACGTCGGCCCGGCCCGAGCGCACGACCTCATCGGCCTGCGCCGGGCTGGTGATCAGGCCCACCGCCGCCGACGCCACCCCCGCCTCGCGCCGCACGGCCTCGGCGAACGGCACCTGGTAGCCGGGGCCCACCGGCACCTGCGCGCGCGGCACCATCCCGCCCGAGCTACAGTCCACCAGATCCACCCCCGCGGCGCGCAGCAGCCGCGAGAGCTCCACCGTCTCCTCGGGCGTCCAGCCGCCCGGCGCCCAGTCGGTGGCCGAGAGACGCACCGCCAGGGGCAGGTCGTCCGGCCAGACCTCGCGCACCGCCCGCACCGTCTCCAGCACGAAGCGCGTGCGGCCGGCGAAGTCACCGCCGTACTGGTCCTCGCGCCGGTTCGAGAGCGGCGAGAGGAAGCTGTGCATCAGGTAGCCGTGGGCCGCGTGCAGCTCCACCAGCTCGAAGCCCGCCTCGCGCGCCCGCACCGCCGCGTCCACGAAGGCCGTCTGCAGCACCCCGATCTGCTCCACCGAGAGCTCCTGCGGCGTGCGGTGCCCCTCGTCGAACGGGACTGCGCTCGGGCCCACCGGCTCCCAGCCGCCCTCAAGATCCGAGAGCGGCCCGCCGCCCTCCCACGGCCGCGCTGTCCCCGCCTTGCGTCCGGCGTGGGCCAGCTGGATGGCCGCCACCGCCCCCTGCTGGCGGATGAAGCGGGCGACCCGCGCCAGAGGCGCGATCTGCGCGTCCGACCACAGGCCGAGGTCGTGGCGTGTGATGCGGCCGCGCGCCTCGACGGCCGTGGCCTCGACAATCACGAGGCCGGAGCCACCTGCGGCGCGCGCCCCCAGGTGCACGAGGTGCCACTCGTTGGCCAGGCCGCCGCTGACGCTGCTATACTGGCACATCGGCGAGACGCCGATGCGGTTGCGGAGCGTAACTCCGCGGAGAGTCATCGGGCTGAAGAGATGCTGCATTGCTCGTTCCTGCTTTGGCGGCGCCGGCGCACCGCCGAGTCGTCAATAGCCGGCCATGATACCAGATGCGCGTCGGCCATCCGCCGGAGGCTCCATAGCTAAATGAGCGCCCTGCGCGCTCACGGGCACAGAAAGAGGAGATGCGTATGTCCACATCAGACCACCCCCGACGCAACGGGGACCGCAGCTTCGCGGGGATCGATGCGCTGAAGCGCGAGCAGGCCGAGGAGCTGGCGCGCTTCGAGCGCTGGGCTGCGGCCGGGAACTGGCGCGCCATCCACGAAGCCCACTTCGACTGGTGGATGTTCCCGATCGACGAGGACAGTCGGCTCGGCACGCGCTACACCGTCTACGAGGGAGATATCGCCGAGCTGAAGCGGGACCCGGCCTACGTCCACAGCTACCTGCGCGGCGTCGAGCTGCTGATGCTGGCCTGGGGCTGGGACCTGGCGGCGAAGCGCACCGTGGCCAGCCCGCAGCCAGGGCAGCGGTGGAACAACTGGCCCATCCGGCTGTATAAGGCCGCGCGCTCGCTGCAGCTCTTCGGCTTCACCGCCGAGTTCGAGTCGCTCAGGACCTTCGCGCTGGAGCTGATGCAGCGCGGCGAGCAGCTGCGCTTCGGCGGCCAGGACCTGAGCGTGCTGTTCACCGAGGGGCGGCCGCGCTCGCGCGGGCGCCGGTAGGATGTAGAATACGGCCCGGCGAACACGCGGGCGGCCCCGCCCACGAGAGGATAGAGCGCAATGTCCAACGGCACCCAGGCCCCCGAGGGCCACACCTACGAGGTCACGATCATCGGCGCCGGCCCGATCGGCATCGAGCTTGCCGCCTGCCTGAGGCGCGCCGGCGTCGACTACCTGCACCTCGACTCAGGGCAGATCGGCCACACCCTGACCTGGTGGCCGCGCAACACCTCGTTCTTCAGCACCACCGAGCGCCTGGAGCTGGCCGGCGTGCCGATCCAGAACGGCCACCAGGGCCGCGTCACCGGCGAGGAGTACCTCGCCTACCTGCGCGCGATCGTCGAGCAGCTCGACCTGCGCGTCCGCACCTTCGAGCCGGTGACGGGGCTCGAGCGCGGCGAGCAGGGCTTCAGCATCACCACCAGCGCGCGCGGGGGCGAGCGGCAGTACCGCAGCCGCCGCGTCGTCCTGGCGATCGGCGACATGCACGTACCGCACCGGCTCGGCATCCCCGGCGAGGACCTGCCGCACGTCTCGCACTACTTCCGCGACCCGCACGACTACTTCCGCACCCGCCTGCTGATCGTCGGCGGGCGCAACTCGGCCGTCGAAGCCGCCCTGCGCTGCTGGCGCGCCGGGGCGCAGGTCACCATCAGCTACCGCCGCGCCGCCTTTGACGAGCGCCGTGTCAAGCACTGGCTGCTGCCGGATGTCCACGCGCAGATCGAGGCCGGCACGATCCGCTTCCTACCCGAGACGACACCGCTGGAGATCACACCCACCCACGTGGCGCTCGCCTCCACCAGCGGCGGCGACACCGTGCGTCACGCGGCGGACTTCGTGCTGCTGGCCACGGGCTTCCGCGGCGACCAGAGCCTGCTGGAGCAGATGGGGGTGCGGCTGGAGGGCGAGAACCGCGTGCCGCGCTTCGACCCCGAGACGATGGAGACCGAGGTGCCGGGGCTCTACCTGGCGGGCACGGTCGCGGCCGGCGTCCAGCAGCGCTACACGCTGTTCATCGAGAACTGCCACGAGCACGCCGGCAAGATCACGCGCGCCATCACCGGCCGCTGGCCCGAGCGCCTCGGCTCGGTGCCGGCCCGCTCGTACGGCCTGCCGATCGAGCAGATCGAGACGAACTGATCTGAGCAGGAGAGCGCTATGACCAGCACGCCCGACACGGCGGCCCAGGACCTCTACCCGGACGACTTCGCCCACTGCTACGGCTGTGGCCGGCACAACCAGCACGGGCTGCACGTTCGCTCGGTGTGGGAAGGGGACGAAGCAGTGGCGCGCTTCACGCCGCAGCCGTTCCACATGGCGGTGCCCGGCTTCGTCTACGGCGGGCTGATCGCGTCGCTGGTGGACTGCCACGCGATGGGGGCCGCGGCACTGGCGGCGATGCGCGCGGCAGGGCAGGCGGAGGGGCAGGCGCCACGCTTCGTGACCGGGGCGCTGCACGTGGACTACCTGCGCCCCACACCGCTCGGCCCTGAGCTTGAGCTGCGCGCGCGGGTCAGGGAGCAGACCGGGCGCAAGGCGGTGGTCGAGGTCACGGTGGCCGCGGGCGGCGTGGTCACC
>JBDLTZ010000142.1:0-56108 GCA_039805565.1 Chloroflexota bacterium
CAGGCGTGCTATACTGGAACCACACGGTTTCTCCCTATTGGCTGGACAATCGTAGCGAGGAGCGAGAGCCTCCGCGCTTCAGCGCAGAGCCTTCCATGATTGTCTACACGACCTCACTCTACCAGGGCATCGGCACCGAGCTCGTGAGCCGCATGCTCGCCCGGCTGCGCCACCTCTCCATGATCGACCTGGTGTGCGACCCGGACGTCCAGCCCTTCTACGAGCGCCTCGGGATCCGCGCCGTCGTCGGCATGGTGTGGCGCAACCACGACCGGCAAAGCTGCGCGCCGCTCGCTGCGGCGGAAAGCTGAGAATGGCGTGCTGATCCCACTCCCCCTCGACGACGACACGCCCCTCCCGGCGGTCCCTGAGCACCAGCCGGTGGAGCTGATCTGCCCCGCGCCCCCCGACGCACCCCTCGAGCTAGCGGTGGATGGCCGCCCGCTCGATCCGTTCCTCCGCCCCGGCGACCCGGCCTGGCGCTGGCGCTGGAACCCCGGCGCCGCCGTCGGCCTCCACGAGCTCCGCCTGCGGATCGCCGGGCCGCGCCCCTCCGAGCACACCTGGCGCCTCCGCGTCGCCCCCGCCAAGATCGACGAGGAGCGCTACGCCCTGCTGCTCGAGGACATCGAGCACCTCGCGGCCGGGCTCGCCTTCACCCTGGCCGGGGCCGGCACCGAGGGCGCGTCGCCCTCCCCCGCCTCCGAGCGCCGCCCCGGGCCCGCCGAGCAGTACTACGCGCTGTTCGAGGAGCGCCTCGACGCCCTCGAGCGCGCCGCGCAGCGCATCCTCGCACGCCCGCGCGAGCAGCTCCGCCACGATGTAGCCCCCGCGCCCCTCGGCGGACCGGCCGCGCCCGACGGCCCCACGCTCGCATCTCTGCCCCGAGGCGAGCTCCAGCCCGCGCCCCCAGGCCTGGCCGACGAGCTCCAGCGCACCCTGACACCCCAGGGCGGCCTGCTGCCCACAAGCCTCCCCGCTCCGCGGGCCGCCCCCACAATCGACACCTACGAGCACCGCCTGCTCAAGCGGCTGCTGGCCCTGCTCGCGGCGCGCGCCCGCCGCATCGAAGCCCTCGCCGCCCGCCTCGCCGCCCGCCTCGAGCGCGCCGAAGGTCCCGCCTCCGTGCGCCGCCAGCGGGCCAACCAGATCGCCGCGGGCTGTGCCGACGCCGCCCGCCGCCTGCGCGAGCTCCGCGCCGCCCCGCCCCTCGCCGAGGTCGGCCCGCTGCCCGCATTCCGCGGCCCTACCCCGCTCATCCAGCGCGACCCGGCCTACCGCGAGGTCTACCGCACGTGGCTCGCCCTCCACCAGCAGCCGCTCGCCACCGTGGACACCCCGCTGCTCGACATCCCGATCGCCGACCTGCCGCACCTCTACGAATCCTGGTGCGCTCTCCAGGTCGCCCAGGCCCTCGCGTCCCTCGGCGCCGTGCGCGAGCAGCGCCTCGTCGCGGCCTCCTCCTCGCCAGACACCCCCCCCGATGACCTCGAGCACGGCGTGGCGCTCGTCGAAGGTCAGCCGCTGCTCACGGTCTCCCGCGGCGACCTAACCCTCGCCTTGCGCTACCAGCCGCGCTACCGCCCACAGGGAAATGCAAGACGCGCAGGGCAAAACGCTCAAGCCTCGCCACAGCTTGACAACGAAGCGAGTGCAGGCATTGCCGGTTCAGCGTTCAGCGTTCAGCGTTCAGCGTTCCTCGTCTCGCTCGACCGCCACACCCGCGTGCCGGACCTCGCGATCGAGCTGTCACGCCCCGGTGCGCCGCCGCGCGTGCTCGTGCTGGACGCCAAGTACCGCTTGGACGGCGAGGGGGGTGTGCCGCAGGACGCGCTCGCCGACGCCTACGCCTACCTCGGCGCGATCGGCTCGGCAGGCGAGCGCGCCACGGTCGGCTCGGTCATCCTCTTCCCCGGCCGCGGCGCGCCCGAGCGCTACTCGAGCGGGGTCAGCGCCCTGCCGCTTCTCCCGGGCGCCGAGCAAGATCTGGCCGCGTTCCTCGCCGCATGCCTCGGTCTAGATATCGAATGAACCATATTTATTGCATTACTCTAATTTCTTCACTTCACTTAAATAATATATTCACGAACAGCTGCGCTGATCACTTCGAACATGAATAGTTCACATGGGCTGCGTTTACCATAGATAGGGACAAATTCCCCCTTGCAATGCGCCATAGCGTATGCTACACTAAATCGAAGGTTTGGTCTCACGAGGTGCTCCTGCATGGCCTGCCCGCCGCAGCACAGCCAGTCAGCCCATCGTTCCCCCAAACCCTGTTCGGTCTTCCACCAGTCACCCAGATTCAGGGAATCCAAAGGAGCAGGCGAGCGATGAGCTACGCTGACAAGACGTTGACGTGCCGCGACTGCGGCACGGCGTTCGTGTTCACAGCCGGCGAGCAGGAGTTCTACGCGCAGAAGGGTTTCACGAACGAGCCGACGCGGTGCACCTCGTGCCGCGCTGCGCGCAAGCAGCAGGGCGGTGGCCGCAGCGGCAGCGGCTACGGCAGCGACCGCGGCTACAGCAGCGGCGGCGGCGGCTACAGCAGCGGCGGTGGCTACAGCAGCGGCGGTGGCGGCTACAGCAGCGGCGGCGGCGGCTACAGCAGCCGTGCCTCCGGCGACCGCGAGATGCACACCGTCACGTGCGCCAGCTGCGGCAAGGACGCTCAGGTGCCGTTCCTGCCGCGTGGCAGCAAGCCCGTCTACTGCGATGACTGCTTCCAGAAGCAGCGCCGCTCCTCCTCGCGCTACTAGAGCGCCGAACGCAGCGAGCAAAAACACCGGGGCCGGCCGAAGCTACTTGCTTCAGCCGGCCCCGTCCTTATCGTGCGCGTTGCGCTCCCTACACGCCCTTGGCGGCCTGCGGTGCGCTCGTCTCCGCCGTCATCGACTCGGCCTCACGCTTGCTCTGCCAGATCGCCCACACCAGCGCCGCCGCGCAGAGCAGCATCGCAGCCCATACGCCCACGCCCGGCTCCACCGTCACCACAATCGGCGCGATGATCAGCGCCACCAGGTTGATGACCTTGATCATCGGGTTGAGCGCCGGCCCGGCCGTGTCCTTCAGCGGGTCGCCCACGGTGTCGCCCACCACAGCCGCCTTGTGCGGCTCGGAGTGCTTCCCGCCGTAGTTCCCCTCCTCGATGTACTTCTTGGCGTTATCCCACGCGCCGCCAGCGTTCGACTGGAACACCGCCATCAGCTGGCCCGAGAGGATGATGCCCGCCAGGAAGCCGCCCAGCGCCTCGACGCCCAGCAGGAAGCCGACCAGGATCGGCACCATCACCGCGATGATGCCCAGGCTCACCAGCTCCTTCTGCGCCGCCGTGGTGGAGATGCTCACCGCCCGCGCATAGTCAGGCACCTTCGTGCCCTCCATGATGCCCGGGATCTTGAACTGCCGCCGCACCTCGTTCACGATCTGCGAGGCCGCGCGCTGCACCGCCCGGATCGTCAGCGCCGAGAACAGGAACGGCACCGCGCCGCCGATCAGCAGGCCGATGAAGACCTCCGGCAGCGACACGCGGATGCCGATCGACGAGAGCTGCTCGGCTGCCGGGACTCCCATCTGGGCCTGTACCTTGCTCACGTCCGCCAGGTAGGAGCCGTACAGCGCCACCGCTGCGATCACCGCCGAGCCGATCGCGATGCCCTTCGTGACGGCCTTGGTGGTGTTACCCACAGCGTCCAGGTCGTCCATCACGTTGCGGGCGTTCTTATCCAGGCCCGCCATCTCGCCGATGCCGTTGGCGTTGTCCGAGATCGGCCCGAACGAGTCCATCGAGATCGTGTTGCCCGTCAGCGTCAGCATGCCGATGCCGGTGAGCGACACGCCGTACAGCACCGCCGTGAATGTCACGATCGCGTCAGCGGCGAAGTTGGCGAAGATCAGCACCGAGGACAGGATCGAGAGCGCGATCACCAGGATGGCCCACACGCTCGACTCCATACCCAGCGCCAGACCCGAGAGAATGTTGGTGGCCGAGCCGGTCTGCGAGGCGCGGCTCGTATCCTTCACCGGCGCGAAGTGCGTCGAGGTGAAGTACTCGGTCAGCTTGTCCAGCGCGATCGCCAGCACGATGCCCGAGACCGTGGCCAGGAACGGCCGCCAGTCCACCGCGCCGGTGACCGGGTCGATCATGTAGACCATCGTGACGGCCGCGAAGCCCACCACGCTGACGCCCGCGGCCAGGTAGAAGCCGCGGTTCATGGCGCCCATCGCGTTGCGGCGCCGCTCGTCCGTCCGCACGATCGAGTTGCCGATCACCGAGGCCACCACGCCGATCGCGCGCAGGATCAGCGGGAAGACGATGAAGCGCAGGTCGTAGTTGCCATCGCCGATCCCGCCGGCCACCGCGTCGCCGAGCACCAGGCCCAGGATCAGCGCCGAGACCAGCGTCACCTCGAAGCTCTCGAAGACGTCGGCCGCCATACCGGCGCAGTCGCCCACGTTGTCGCCCACGAGGTCGGCGATCACCGCGGCGTTGCGCGGGTCGTCCTCGGGGATGCCCGCCTCGACCTTGCCCACCAGGTCGGCGCCCACGTCGGCCGCCTTGGTGTAGATGCCGCCGCCCACGCGCATGAACAGCGCGATGAGGGAGCCGCCGAAGCCGAAGCCGAGCAGCGCGTCGGGCGCCGCGATGCCGAACACCATGAAGATCAGCGTGCCGCCCAGCAGGCCCAGGCCCACCGTCAGCATGCCCGTCACCGAGCCGGACTTGTAGGCCACCTGCATCGCCGGGTCGTACCCTTTGCGCGCGGCCGCCGCGACCCGGACGTTGCCCTCCACCGCCACATTCATGCCGACGAAGCCGACGGTGTAGGAGAACAGCGAGCCCATCAGGAAGGCGATGGCGCGGCCGATCGCCACCCACCACACCGCCGCCTCCTCGCTGCCGAAGTGCTCCACCGCCTCACGCGTCGGCGGGATGACGAACACGCTCGCCCCGAGAACAAACGTCAGCACCACGATCAGGATCACGATCGTGCGGAACTGGCGGCTCAGGTAGGCGTTGGCGCCATCCTTGATGAACCCCCACACCTCCTGCATGCGCGCCGTGCCCTTGTCCTGCGCCAGAATCTGCGCGCGCAGCACAAAGGCGTAGGCGATGCCGAAGATCGCCACTCCCAGGACCGCCCACACGGCGGTCTGCTCAAACGGTGTTAGCTCCTGCATTGACGTCCTCCTCCTGTGATCGCCATTGATCATCAGATGTTCAGGCTGTTCAACCTCACTGGAACAGCCTCACTGGAACAGCGGCGCGAAAACCAGCGCCACGATACTCATCAGCTTGATGAGGATATTCAGCGACGGGCCGGCGGTGTCCTTGAACGGATCCCCCACCGTGTCGCCCACCACTGTGGCCTTGTGCACATCCGAGCCCTTGCCGCCCAGGTTGCCCGCCTCGATGTACTTCTTGGCGTTGTCCCAGGCGCCCCCGGCGTTTGCCATGAACACGGCCGTGAGCACGCCCGTCACCAGCGCGCCCGCCAGCAGGCCACCCAGGCCGACCTTCCCGAGCACGAAGCCGACCACCAGCGGCGCGAGCACGGCCATCACCCCCGGCACTACCATCTCGCGCAGCGCGGCCGCCGTCGAGATGCTCACACACCGGGCGTAGTCCGGCTCGGCCTTACCCTCCATAAGCCCCGGGATGGTGCGGAACTGGCGGCGCACCTCCTCGATCATGCTGGTGGCGGCGCGGCCTACCGCCTCCATCGTCATCGCCGAGAACAGATACGGCAGCATGCCGCCCACGAACATGCCCACGATCAGCCGTGGGTCGGTCAGGCTCACGGCGCCCAAGTTCGTTGCCGCCGCATATGCCGCGAACAGGCCCAGCGCGGTGAGCGCCGCCGATCCGATCGCGAACCCCTTGCCGATCGCCGCCGTGGTGTTGCCCACCGAGTCCAGCGTGTCGGTCACCTGCCGCACCTCGGGCTCCAGGTGCGACATCTCGGCAATCCCGCCGGCGTTATCGGCGATCGGGCCGTAGGCATCCACCGCCACGGTCATGCCGGTGATGCTCAGCATGCCCACCGCCGCCAGCGCGATGCAGAACAGCCCCTCGCCGCTGATCGTCTCGCCCACGTAGTAGGCCGCCAGCGTGGCCGCGCCGATCACCAGGATCGGGTAGGCTGTGGAGCGCATGCCGACCGCCAGGCCCGAGATGATGTTGGTGGCCGCGCCGGTGACCGACTGCTCGGCGATCAGCTTGACCGGCGGGTACGCCCCGGAGGTGTAGTACTCGGTGATCAGCCCGATCGCGATGCCCGCCACCAGCCCCGCCACCGTGGCCGCCAGGTAGACCCAGCTGCCGTAGCCCACCAGCGAGATCACCGCCACGAAAGCCACCGTCAGCCCGCCCGAGACGAAGGTGCCCATACGCAGCGCCTGCGCCGGGTTGCCGCCGCCCATCCGCATGACGACGAACGTGCCGATGATCGAGGCGATGATGCCTGCCGCCGCGATGTACAGCGGCAGCACCGCCAGTGCCGCCGGCACCTGCTCCTCGGGGAGCAGCACTGCCAGCGCCGCCGTCGCCACGATCGAGCCGACGTAGCTCTCGAATAGGTCGGCGCCCATGCCCGCCACGTCCCCCACATTGTCGCCCACGTTGTCGGCGATCACCGCCGGGTTGCGCGGGTCGTCCTCGGGGATGCCGGCCTCAACCTTGCCCACTAGGTCGGCGCCCACGTCGGCCGCCTTGGTGTAGATGCCGCCGCCCACGCGTGCGAAGAGCGCGATCGAGGACGCGCCCAGCGCGAAGCCATTGATGATGCCAAGCCGCACCCCCTCCTCGCCGAGGATCAGATACAGGCTGCCCACGCCCACGAGGCCGAGCCCCACCACCGAGAGGCCCATCACCGAGCCGCCTGCGAAGGCCACCCGCAGCGCCGCCGACAGCCCCTGGCGCGCCGCCTGCGCCGTCCGCACATTCGCCTGCGTCGCCACACGCATGCCAAAGAAGCCCGCCAGCACCGACGCGGCCGCCCCGAAAAGGAACGCTACGGCGGTGAGTGGGTGAATGAAGGGAGTGAAGAGCCCGACGAGGGTGATGATGGCGGCGACGGCGGCGACGAAGAAGACGAGGACCCGATACTCACGGCCCAGGAAAGCCATCGCGCCCCGCTGGATGGCGCCAGCGATCTGTTGCATCCGAGCATTACCGGAGTCGCTCCGACCGATCGAAGCCGCAGTGAGCCAGGCCACCACCAGCGCAAGAAATCCACTGATCGGCGCTGACCACTCCAACACACTCATTGCCTACCCCTCAACTCAGCGTGAACGCGGCAACGATCTATTGTGAACGCACGTGGCGTGCTTAGGAAGCGGCGCGTCATTCTAGCATAGCCCTCGTTGGGGGGCAACTTTTCACCTGTGTGGGGCATCGCAAAACAGCACAGGCTGGCAACACGCTATAATAGTGGCTCACCGCACGCACTGGAACGAACGGGCACGGAGGTCGCACGATGATCGAGCAGACACTAGGTGGCCAGCAGTCGCATCACCAGGCACACACTGTAGCGCACGCCTCAGGCTCTCTGCGCTTTGACTGGGCCATGACCGCACTAGGCGCGTGGTTCCTCGGCGGGCTCTACCTGGACGGCTGGGCGCACAACCACGGGCGCGTGGACGACTCGTTCTTCACGCCCTGGCACGCGGTGTTCTACGCCGGATTCGGCGCTGTAGCGCTCGTGGCGCTCACCTCCCTTGCCCACGGACTCCTGCGTGGGCGCACATGGCACCTCGCGCTCCCCGCCGGCTACGAGCCCCTGCTCGTCGGCGTGCCGCTCTTCGCGCTCGGCGGGGTCGGGGACATGGTCTGGCACACGCTGTTCGGGATCGAGGAGGATGTCGAGGCGCTCATCAGCCCCACACACCTCACGCTCGCCGTGGCGATGGCGCTGATCCTCTCGGGGCCGCTCCGCGCCGCCTGGCGCAGACCTCCAGCCCGGGGATGGATCCACCTCGGCCCCGCGGTGCTCTCGCTCGCGTTCCTCGTGGCGCTCATGGGGTTCATGACGCAGTTCGCGCACCCGTTCGTGCACGTCATGGCGCGCTCCAGCCGCTACAGCGACGCGGGTGATGCGCTCGGAGTGACGGCGGTGCTGCTCCAGACTGCCCTGCTCATGGGACCGCTGCTCCTGGCGCTCCGCCGCGGCACCCTCCCCGTAGGCTCACTGACGCTCACCCTCACCCTTACAACTGCCCTCATCGCGCTGATGGAGGACCGCTACCTGCTCATCCCGGCCGCGTTCGCCGCGGGCCTCGCCGGTGATCTGCTCCTGGCTGTGCTGCGCCCGTCGCCCGCGCGCCCGCTCGCGCTGCGCGTCTTCGCCACCACGGTGCCCGCGCTGCTCTACCTGCTCTACTTCCTCACAGTGCACCTGACGGGGGGGATGCTCTGGTCGATCCACTTGTGGCTGGGGGCCACCTTCCTCGCGGGGGTCTCGGGGCTGCTGCTCAGCCTTCTGGTGGAGCCGAGCTCGTAGCCACAGAGGGCGGAGAGCCTGAACCAAACTTAGAAGGCCCGCCAGACATACAGCTCGGCTGTTCAGCGTTTCGCGTTCAGCTCAGGCGCGCAGCTCCCGCGCCACCTCGCGCCACACCTCGTCCAGTGGGCCCGGGCTGTAGGGCATGTACGGGGTCACGCGGTCCAGCACCCCGTCGTAGCGCTCGCGTAGCGCCCGCCCCAGCCGGTGGAAGGGTGCCTGCACCGTGAAGACCGCCAGCATTTCGTCGCTGATCAGCCGGCCCATCTCGCCCCAGCGCCGCGTCGCCGCCAGCCGCGACAGCTCCTCGCCCACATCCTCCCAGCCGTGGCAGGCCAGCACCACGCGGTAGGTCGGCGTCGAGGCGTAGAAGGCGATCTGCTCGCGCGCGAACTGGCGCATGCCCTCCATCGCCGCCTCGTCCGGCCCAGTCACCACGAAGATGCTGCTCGCCAGGGTCACGTCGGCGATCGTTCGCCCGGCCTTCGCTGCCCCGGCTGCGATCTGCGGCCGCACCACCTGCTCCAGGTAGGCGACGCTGTGGAACGGGTGGACGTGGAACCCCTCGCAGGTCTCGCCGGCCAACCGCGCCAGCCCCTCGTTCACACCGGCGATGTAGATCGGAATACGCGGCTCAGCGATCGGCCCGGGGTTGAAGAACGGGATCATCAGGGTGTGGTTGTAGAACTGCCCGCGGTAGTCCAGCTTCGCGCCGCTCTGCCAGCTCTCCCAGATCGCCCGCAGCGCGCCGATGTAGTCGCGCAGCTTGGCCACCGGCGGATCCCACGCCATGCCGAAGCGCCGCTCGATATGGGCCTTGACCTGCGTGCCCAGCCCCAGAATGAACCGCCCGCCGGAGAAGGCCTGCATGTCCCACGCGGCCTGCGCCGTGACCATCGGGCTGCGCGCGAAGGCGATCGCCACCGCGGTGCCAAGCTCGATCTCGGCGGTGTGGTCGGCGGCGATCAGCAGGGGGAAGAAGGGGTTGTGCTTGGTCTCCGTCGTCCAGAGGCCGGCGAAGCCTACAGCCTCCGCAGCCCGCGCGATCGCGCTGGCCTCGTTCAGCCGGCCCGCCTCCACCGCCAGCGCCACATCGAGCCGCATGCGTGACCTCCTACTCTTGCCACAGATGACAGAGGGCGCAGAGGGGAGCAGCTCAACCGCTCCGTGGCCTCTGGCGCCCTCTGTGACAGAGGCCCTACAGGGTTCCCTTGGTGCTCGGCACAGCCCCGCCCAGCCGCTCGTCCACGCGCGTGGCCGCGTCCAGGGCCCGCCCGAGCGCCTTGAACAGCGCCTCGATCTTGTGGTGGTCGTTCGCGCCGTACAGCACGCGAGCGTGCAGGTTCAGCCGGCCGTGGAAGGCGATGCTCTCCAGCATGTGCCCGATCAAGTCTGTGCCGAGCTGACCCACGCGCGGCGTCACGAATGCGGCGTCAAACACACAGTACGGCCGGCCGCCCAAGTCCACCGCCACCAGCCCGAGCGCCTCGTCCATCGGCACGTAGCTGTGCGCGGTCCGCACGATGCCGCGCCGCTCGCCCAGCGCCTGGTTGAGCGCCTGCCCCAGGCAGATGCAGACATCTTCAGCCGTGTGGTGCTCGTCCACGTGCAGATCGCCTACCGCCCGCACGGTTATGTCGAACAGCCCGTGCTTCGCGAACAGCGTCAGCATATGGTCCAGGAAGCCTACTCCAGTCTCGACATCGGCGGCGCCACTGCCATCGATCGTAAAGCTGAGTGTAACGTCGGTCTCACCGGTCTTCCGGGTGATGGATGCAGTACGTGGTGTCATAGCAATCGTACAATGATGCGTGCAGGTTCAAAGTGCAGACTGTGTCACGGTTATGAATGAAATGTGCAACCGGCAAGCGGTGGCGCCATGCGCTACTTCGGCCCCGCCCCCAGTAACCGGAGCGCCTCCAGCAGCTGCGGGTCGTCCTCCTCACTGTAGCGCGTCCAGTCGGCGTCCACCACCGAGTCCGGCGTCACACCGTCCCCCTCAAGGTTCGTGCCGTCCTGGAGCCGAAAGCTCTCCTGCGCCAGCCAGAGCCGCGAGCCGTCGCGCAGCGTGTGGGCATAGATCGTCTCGGTGTTTCCTGCTGAGGGAGTGCCCACCACCCGTGCGTCGGCCTCGCGCTGCAGCACGGCCGCCAGCACCTCGGCGTACGAGGCCGTCTCGCCGTCCACCAGCACCACCACCGGCATGCGCCGCAGGTCCGGCCCGGCGGGCGGCTCCACCACCAGCGGCCGCACATAGCTTCGCCCGAAGAACACTCCCACCTGGCCCCGCACGAAGTGGCTCAGCACCTCGTTCAGCACCTCGCCCCAGCCGCCGCGGTTCGAGCGCACATCAAGGATCACGCCGCGCAGCGGCCCCGCTGCCACCAAATCAGTCAGCGCGCCGCTCACCTGCTCACCCATGTCGTTGGCCCAGAAGGTTGGGATACTGACGTAGCCCACGTCGCCGGGGAAGCGCCGGTAGTACGGCAGGATGTGCGTCCGCACCTCCTGGCGCACCACCACCACGTCGCGCAGCTTGTCGCCGGGCCGCACCACCGAGAGCCGCACCGAGGTGCCAGCCTCGCCCTGCAGGTCGCTCAGGCCGGGAGCGTATGGCTTCCCATCCACCGCCACGATCCGGTCGCGTGGGCGCAGGCCGGCCCGCGCCGCCGGGCTCTCGGGGAACACCAGCTGCACGAACGCCCCGTCCTGCTTGGGCTGCACCACCACGCCGATCCCGACGCGCGTCTCCCGCCCGCTGGTGGAGACGTCCTCGGCCTGCGCCGCGGCGGGTGGCACGAAGCGCGAGTGGTTGTCGTCGAGCTGCGCTACGAGCTCCACCATCGTGCCATAGAACTCCTCGCGGGTCTGCGGCTCCTCGATGCGCTCGGCGTACACCGTGCGGATGCCCTCCCAGTCCACGCCGCGGAAGTCGGCGTAGAGATATTCGTCCTGCACGGTCTGCCACACCTCGTCGAAGATCAGGCGCCGCTCCTCAAGCGGCAGCTCGTCAGGCGTCGCGGTAAGAGCAGGCGCCGTCCAGGCAGGCTCCGCAGTCGGGTCGCTCGTAGGCGACACGGTGGGTTCGGCGGGCGCCGACGAGGGGGGTGGCGGGCTGGGGTTAGCCGGCGCCAGAGCTACTGCCGCAGCGGTGGGTGGTACGGTGGCTGCTGGTGTGGCGCGCGCTGAGCCACAGGCCGCCAACACCGAGAGGACGAGCAGCATCGTGCTCGTGCGGTAGATCGTCACGCTATGCCATTCGCTGGACAATCGGAGCCCCGTCAACGTGTACGCGGCAGACCCCTGCGTCTGCCTGCACGATCTCAGTGGCACGCGGCGGGGTCACACAGGGGTAACCCCATTCTACCAGGAGCAGGGACAGGCCGTGGCGTGAGCTACGGCTGCACGAGCTCGAACGCCGCCGCCACCACCTGCCCTGCGAGCGCCGCGCCCACGCTCGAGCCCTCGCCGCCCTGCTCGACCATCACCGCCACCGCGAAGCGCGGCTGCTCCACTGGCGCTACGGCGATGAACCAGGCATGCGGCACAGCCCCCGGCGTGTGCTCGGCGGTGCCGGACTTCCCGCCCACCAGCGCCACGCTCGGGTCCACTCCCTGCGCCGCCTTGCCGAAGCCGTACTCCACCGCGGCGCGCATGTTGTTCCGCATCACCGCCGCCACCGACCCCGGCATCACCCGGCGGATAGCCCGTGGCCCGCGCGCCGTCACCAGCCCGCCCTGCGGCCGCGTCACGCGCTCCACCAGGTACGGCTCCATCATCACACCATCGTTCGCGATCGCGGCGGCCACCATCGCCATCTGCAGAGGCGTCACCAGCAGCTGCCCCTGCCCGTAGCCGGTGTCTGCCAGAGCCGGCAGGCTGCTGAGGAAACCGGGCTCAACGTACAGCACGCTCGGCAGCGTCAGCAGATCGTCGAAACGCGCATACGTCTCGCCGGCATCCTGCGGCCGGGTGATGTCGAACGCCTCCGACACCTCGACCATACGGTCGGCGCCCAGACGCAGCGCGTACTCAGCGAACGCTGTGTTGCACGAGAAGGCGTAGACCCGCTCCAGGTTCGAGGGGTTGCCGGTCATCGAGAACAGATCGGGCACCGCGTTCACCACCGGCGGGGCGCCTGCCTCAGTCTCACGCGTGTTCGGGCAGTCGATCTGGTCTGGCCGGCCCTCTTCGGAGTGCAGCAGCGCGCCGACCGCCGTCACCGTCTTGAAGATCGAGCCGGGCGGGTAGCGCCCCTGCGTCGGCCGGTTGAGAAGCGGCTGGCCGGCGCCCTCGCTGTTGATCTGCTCCCAGTAGCCGGCAATGCGCTGGTTCTCCGCCTCACGATCCGCCGACGGGTCGAACGCCAGCTGGCGCGCGTCGAAGCCCGGCTTGCTCACCATCGCCAGCACCGCGCCGGTGCGCGGGTCGAGCACAACCACCGAGCCGAAACGATCGCCCAGCAGACGCCCAATGCGGTCCTGCAGGCGGGCATCGATCGTCAGGCGGATATCGTCCCCCACCTGCGGCCGTCCGAGGAGCTGATCCTGCAGGCGCTCGAACGAGTCGCGCTCGCCGTCGAGGTACGGGCCAAAGGTGGCCTCGAGCCCCGAAGTGCCGAAGCGGTCACTGAAGAAGCCGATGATGCCGCTGAAGTTCGTGATGTCGAACTGCGCCTCAAGCGGGTAGGTGCGCACTACGAACCCGCCCTCCACCAGCCGCGTATCCACCAGCACCTCGCCGTTGCGATCGATCATCTTCCCACGCTGGACACGCAGGGCCTCGATCACGTGGCGCACGTTGCTGGTGGGCTGGCCGGTCTGCTCGTCGATAAACACCGCCTCGGAGATATCGGCGGCGCGCACGAACTGCTGGCGCAGCAGCTGGGCCGAGAGCAGCACAAAGCCGAGCGCCACCACAATACCGAGGTTCTGGACGCTGGTAGCCACGCCGCGCGGCCGCGGCGGGAGCGAGAGGTGGACGAAGATCAGCAGCAGCGGCGCCGCGGCCCACAGCGCGGCGAGCCAGCGGGCGTCGTCATCGATTGGCTGAGTCATACCGTAGGCGATCAGCGCCAGCGCGACGACAGCCAGGGGGACTCGGGCGAAAGAGCGCATCGTTTACTCGAGCGGCATAGTGGCGCGGACTGTGACACCGCCGCCCTCGGTCTCGAACACATCCAGGCGTCCACCGCACTCTGCGAGCCGGTACTGCATGGCCCGCAGGGCGTGCAGGCCCGGGCGCTCGTGTGTGCCATCGAGCAGGCCCACGCCATTATCCTGTACCAGCAGCGCCACGGAGGACGCGTCGTACCGCAGGGTGATCATCGCCGAGCCGGCATGCGCGTGCTGCTGAATATTCAGCAGCGCCTCCTGCGCCAGTCGCACCAGCAGGTCGCGGTGAACAGGCCGGACCGCGCGGGTGCGGCCGAGCGTCGCCACGCGGGTGGCGGCGCCGGTGTGCTGCCCGAAGCGCAGCGCCAACGCATCCAGTGCCGCAGCTAGGTCCATCTCGGCGGCCGGGAGCGGCGCGAAGATGACGCGTCGCAGGTCCTCGACGGCGCGCTCGGCGGTGCGGGTGCGGATCGCCTGCGTCGCCAGGCCGCTCTCCCCGGGGAGCCGGTCCGCACCCTCATCGAGCGGCAGCGCCGTGTAGCGCGACAGATTCGCGCGCGTCCCGCGGCCGAGCCGATCGTCCGCGGGCGAGATCTTGCCCTCGGCCGTACGCCTCCGCCTGGTCGCCGAGCGGCGCCGCACATAATCCACCAGCGGGCAGAAGAGCACACCGAACAGCGGCGGCGTAATCATGCGAAGCACGAGGGCCACCGTGGGCCACACCCCATCAACAACCTGAACCGAGGCCGGTGTCCCGGCGGCCCACAGCGCGGCCTGATCGATCGTCACGAACGACAGCCCGGCCATCACTCCGCCGCGCCAGCCGAAGAGCAGCGCCGGCAGCACGAGACTGCTGAAAGCGTGAGCGACGAAGGGGCTCTCCCAGCCGCCGCTCTGCACCAGCACCGTAGCCATATAGACAATGTCGAGGGTCATCAGCGCAGGGTTACGGCGCACCACGCGCAGGTAGCGCTGGGCGTAGAGCGTGGTGGGGATGGTGAGAGCAGCGGTGATGAGAAGCACCCAGCCGAACTGCGAGAGGACGTGCCCCTGCAGCAGCAGCCACAGGGCCGTTCCGCCCCACGAGAGCCAGCGATACACAAAGAAAATCACGTGGTCGGCGAACCACGGATGCGGGTTGGGGCGAGTCCCGCTCACGCTACACCTCAGCTGGCTATGCACCTGGAAGTGCCAGGCGGTCGACCATCGCTCAGCACCGTTCTGCTCAGTCGCATCCGGCCGGCTGAGTGACCCACACACGTTCTCTGGCCGGAACACTATGGTGTAAAGAGCAATGTGTAGTGTAGCAGAAAGCAGACCCAGCAGCAAGGCATTTCGGGCGCTTTCGAGGCACGCTAGGCGCCGCCGCAGATCTGGTAAGATGGCGCGGTGCGCCAGTGCAGTGCAGCATGGGTCGGCCCGTCGCGGCGCACGGAGGGGGACATGAATATCCGCTTCGACGACCAGGTTGTGCTCATCACCGGCGCCAGCACAGGGATCGGCGCCGCGCTCGCCCGCGCCTTCGGCGCCGCCGGGGCCAGCGTCGTGGTCCACTACGGCCGCAGCGCAGACGCCGCCGCGTCCGTCGCACGAGACATCGAGGCCGCCGGGGGGATAGCGCTCCTCGCCCAGGCCGACGTGACCGACTCCGCACAGCTCGAGACACTGCGCGACGCGGTGCTGGAGCGCTTCGGCCGCGTGGACATCCTGATCAACAACGCCGGCAGCATGGTCAAACGCACGCCGATCGCGGAGTCGAGCGACTCATTCGTCCACGAGGTGATGGACGTCAATTTCACCTCCACGGTGGCGATGTGTCGCCTGGTCATCCCGGCCATGCGCAGTCAGGGCCGCGGCAGCATCATCAACGTTACATCCGTCGCGGCACGCCACGGCGGCGGGGGCGGCGCCGTGCTCTACGCCGCGAGCAAGGGCGCGGTCAGCACCTTCACTCGGGGGCTCGCGAAAGAGCTCGCCCCGCACCGCATCCGCGTCAACGCGCTCTCGCCCGGCGTCGTGCTCACCCCGTTCCACGAGCGCTTCACGAACCAGCAACAAATGGACGCGATGGTGGCGACGATCCCGATGGGTCGCCCCGGCACGCCCGAGGAGTGCGTCGGCCCAACCTTCTTCCTGGCGTCCGACGCGATGAGCGGGTACGTGACCGGGCAGGTGCTCGAGGTCAACGGCGGCCAGCTCATGCCGTAGGCAGAGGGCTGAGGGCTGGAGCTTCGGGGCTCATGAAGCAGTGCACAACTACCAGACGTAAGCACACTATTGCGTGCTGGCCCTTCGGTTGAGCCACAGAAAGCGTCGCGATTGAGCGCCTCTTGCGCTCGGTGCTCTCTGTGGCTCAAGGGAGATACAACCGCTCGGGAGCGAGAAAACAGGCACGCTGCCAGCTCCGCGCGCTCTAGCCGATCACAGTCTCGGCGATCCGCTCGCGCGCCACGCCGCGCGCAACCAGCGGCGCCACGTAGTCCTGCTCGAGGTCCGGGACGTGCACGCGCAGCAGCGTCGTCCCTTCAGCCGCCGGCTCCAGCGTGTACCCGCCCAGCCCAGCCGGAAGCACCACCGCATCCCCCCGCCGCAGCCGCATCGCCCCGCCGCTCCACCCCAGATCCACCTCGCCCTCCAGCAGCGTGTAGATCTCGAATGTCACGGCCTCAGTGGCCGCGCGGTGTGGCGCAGAGAGCGCCCAGCGCTCCAGCGCGAACAGCGGGCAGGCCACAAGCAGGTCGCGCCCCTCGCCCAGCGGCAGCGGCGCCACGACACCGCGCGGTGCCGGCCCGTACTCCATTACGTCTAGCGACTTCTCGACGTGCAGCTCACGCGGCTGGCCCGTCTTCACATCACGCCGGCCATAGTCGTAGACCCGGTAGGTCAGCTCAGACTTCTGCTGGATCTCGAACAACACAATCCCGGCGTTGATCGCGTGCATCGTCCCCGCGGGCACGAACACTGTATCGCCCACCGACACCGGCAGGCGGTGCATTAGAGCCTCTACCCCCCCATCGGCGATCGCCGCAGAGAACTCCTCGCGGCTGCTCGGCCGCTCAAGACCGTAGACCACGTCCACACCCTCGTCGGCGCTCAGGATGTACCACGCCTCGGTCTTACCGTGGAAGCCGGTCGCGGCCTCGCGGCTGTGGGCGTAGCTGTCGTCCGGGTGCACCTGGATCGACAGGCGGTCGGCAGCGTCGATGAACTTCGCGAGCAGCGGGAAGTCGTTCCCGTAGCGTGTCGTGGTCCGCGTCCCCACGAGGGCCGCCCCAAGCTCGCGCGTGACGTCGGCGAGCGTCCTGCCGGCGAGCGGGCCGTTGGCAATGGGGTTTGTATCGTACACCAGCCAGACCTCGCCGAGCCGCTCGACCTGTAGCTCAGGCCGGCCCAGCCACGTCCCCATACGAGCGCCGCCCCAGATCGGCTGGACGGTGTGCGGGCGGGTGAGCAGCGGGTAGAGTTCGGTCATCAAAGGCCTCCATGTTCTCTTCGCTTGGCGAGGGCATCGTAGACGCACGCACAGCGCCCGTCAAGTCCCACCCGACCAAACCACACTGCTGTGCAACACCACTGCTGGGGGAGTCAGCACGACCCCCGCCGGCGTGCTTCGAGTGTGAGAAGCATACCGGCGGGGGCACGAACGGCACTCCGCTTCAGAGGTTACGCGATGGGCACGATGGTGGCACGTCCAGATATCATTCTGAGCGGTGCGCGCCGCCAGGGGCCTAAGATCTGCACTCACTCACGGCGCATCTGAGCTGGGCTCCAGTGGTGATACATCGCTCGCGCCAGCGCCTGTGCCCTTGTCGACGCCTTTAGGCTGTTGCTCGTCGCTCTGGTCAGACTGTGGGGGAGTATCTTGCTTCTGCTGGTCGTTGCGTCCGCCCGCTTGCCCGTCATCCGCGCCGCTCTGCCCACCGTGCTGCACCTGTGGCGGACTTTCGTGAGGCGACTCAGGCTTGCCCTGACTTTTGTCAGTTGCAGCGTCGTTCGCCGGTGGAAGTGCACTCGGCTGCTCGCCCTGGCTCCCGTTCCCACCCTGGTTCCCGTTCCCGCCTGGCGCGTTCCCCGGCTGCTCGCCCTGACTCCCGTTCCCACCCGGCTGCTCACTGCTGCCCTGCCCAACATCCATATCGCTCTGGCCCGAGCCATGCTGCGGAACGTCATCCGCGCCTATCTCGCCGGCACCAGCGCGGTGGAGCGCCTCGCGGCTCGACTCAGTCATCGCCGTCACAACAGCCCAGGTCGCTGCGTCAGAGCTACCCGGTGCCGCCGTCAGCAGATCGATCTGACGCCCCAGCGCCTCGGTGTACGCCTGCCGAGCCGCTTCCGCCCGCTCCGGCGGCAGCTGGTCGATTGTCACCCAAGCCAGCTGTTGGTGCAGACTCAGCTCACGCAGCAACTCGGCCTCGACCTTGGAGCCAGCCGATGCCATCGCAACAGCTTCTTCGACGCGCCGCTCCGACAGCTCCAAGTGCAGCTGTGCGCGGTCGGCGGGGCTCACTGCGAGCTGGAGCCGAACCGATTCGCTTGCACGCTTGACGCCGTACAGCGGTTCACCCGGCATGCTCGTCTGTGCTGCAGCGACGCCCCCACCAGCTGCCACAAATGCGACGGACAGCGCCATCGCGAAGCGAAGCACCGGCGCCCAAAGCCGCCGCCAAGCCTGCTGCCGCGCAGCCCGCTCCGCGACTGCCGCGCGCATCTGGCGCCGCACTCGGTCTCGGGCAGCATCCGAGAGCTGGTTCGGCGGAAGGCCACGGAGCTGCTCGCCGACAGCGACGAGTATGGCAAGCTCATCCTTCGCTTCGGCGGAGATGTGTGGTGGCACAGCGAGACTCCTCCCCGCCCGCATCTGGTCGAGGCATACGTCAAGAATATCGTCGGTGCTCGAGGTTGATCGATGTTCCATGATGATCTTCCCGCTGTCTCCCCACCCGCATTGTCCGCGCCAGTGCGGCCAGCGCACGGTGCTGCAAAGCTTTTACAGCCGTCTCAGTACGACCGGTGCGCTGCGCGACCTCGGCGCTCGTAAGCTCCTCGTGGAACCGCAGCAGGATCACCTCCCGCTGGTCATCGGTAAGACGCCTGATTGCATCGACGAGTGACTGATACTCATCGCGCTTCTGCACCCCCGCGTCGAGCTCCGGGCCCGGCGCCGCAACGCTTGCCGGGATATCGCCAGTGGTGAGCCGGTGGCTCCGCTGCATATCCACGAGCAGGTTACGGGCGATTGTGTACAACCACGAGGCAAAAGCCTGATCCGCGCCATCGCTGGGGATGCGGAAGCGCGGCAGATACTGCACTACCCGCAGCCAGAGCTCGCCGAGCGCCTCTTCCGCCATGGCGGCATTGCCACAGCGCGCGTACAGATAGCGGTACAGCGCATCGACGTAGCGATTGTAGATCTGCTCGTACGCCCACTGGTCATTGCCCTGTGCGCGAGCGAGCACATCCGCGAGTTCGTTCGAGATGACGGTCACTAACTCATACTCCTCGCCGGCGGATGCCCCGGTGATGATGGAATGTCTGAATCGATCTCCCCTTGGTGGTTGTGCACATAGTAATACCGATCCACGTGAGTGAAAGGAAACGTCTCCGATACAAAGTAGCAAAAAGCTCTTCCCCTCAACCAAACCGCTACAATTTATCTGCCGTTCTGCACCTTGTTCCTCCCAATCTCCACCACTACAATGCCGACAACACCGCGCGACCAGGGAGCACACAAGCCGTGACACTGGCGCCGGGGAGCGATACGTATGTACTTCGACGACCTTCGCACTACCCCCGAAGCCTGGCACACCCTCGAGGAGCGCGCGCGCACCCTCGCGGCCCAGGAGCATGACGACGCCACCGACCTCGGCGAGGAGATTCTGGTCTTCCAGCTCGGCGAAGGCACGTACGGTATCCCAGCCGACTGCGTCCACGAGGTGCAGCCGCTGAGCACCTTCACGCCGCTGCCGGCCACGCCGCCGTTCGTCATCGGGCTCGTGAATATCCGCGGACGCCTCTTCACGGCGCTCGATATCCGGCCCCTGCTCGACATCCCGTCTACGCCGCCGCAGGTGCAGTCCTTCCTACTGCGCATCTCCGGCGGCGGCGTCGACGTCAGCCTCCTGGCCGACAGCGTCGTCGAGGTGCGTCACAGCGACCCGGAGCTCTCGCCCTCGCTGTCCGCCACGGCCGGCCGTGGGGTGAGCTGGGTACGCGGCGTTGACAGTCGCCTCACTGTTCAGATCGACCCGGTGCTCCTGCTCACGGACCCGCGCCTGATCGTGAACGATACCTCGGATTAACAGCCATGAACGACTGTTATGACATCCTCTTGGTCGAGGACAGCCCGACCCAGGCGCTTCAATTCCAGCTGCTGCTCCAGCGCGCCGGCTACCGCGTGCTCATCGCCCGCGATGGCGCCGAGGGTCTGCGCAAGGCTAGCGACAGCACCGCGCGCGTCATCCTGCTGGATATCGACCTTCCTAAGCTCGATGGGTTCCAGGTGCTCGCCCGCCTCAAGCGCGGGCGCGCCACTGCTGCCATCCCGGTCATCATGCTCACCAGCCGCGAGCACATCAGCAACGTCGAGCGCGCGCTCGAGCTCGGCGCGGCCGACTACCTGCCGAAAGAGGATGCGCTCGCGCTCGTCTGTGACACCGTCGCGCAGCTCATCGGCCAGGGCGCGGCACGCTCGGAGTCACTCGCCTGAGGGATTACGACCCTCGCCCACCAGGAGCAGCCGATGCTCACCGATGCAGAGATCATTGCCCAAGTCTTGCAGGCCTTTCAGGAAGAACAGGCCGAGCACCGCCAGGCTATCGGCGAGCTCCTTCTGACGCTGGAGCGGGAGCCCGACCATCCCCAGCGCAAAGAGCTGCTGGACCAACTCTTCCGCGAGGCCCATAGTCTCAAGGGCGGCGCCCGCGCGGCGGGCCACGAGTCGATCGAGGCCGTCGCCCACCGCGTCGAGGATCTCTTCGCCGCCGTCCGCCAGGGCGTGCTCACGCTCACCCCTGATATCTGCGACCCGGTCTACGCCGCTCTGGACGCGATGGGCACGCTGATGGGGCAGGCCGGTACCGATGCGCAGGACGTCCTCCAGAAGCACCAGCCGCTACTGGAGATGCTCTCCAGGATTGTCGAGGGCGCGAACCCACCACGCACCCCGGGGCCGGTCGTCGCGCCCGTGCGCTCACCGGCAGTGGACACCCTGAGCCCTCAGGTGTCCGAGGTGCTGCCCGCGCAGACGCCCGCGGCCGACACATCGGACGCCCCGTGGGAGACCAGCAGCGGGACCGTCCGCCTCTCCACCACAACTCTCGACAACCTGCTCAACGAGACAGGCGAGCTCGTCACGTGCGCCGTCCGCGCCCGTGTCCGCGCCCGCGAGACCCGCGCCATCGCCGAGCTGCCCGCCCGCTGGCGGCGCATCTGGCGGCAGGCGCGCCCGGTGATCGCCCGCCTCCAGTCCCGCGCGCCGTCGATCCGGCCCACCGTCCACTACCTCGAGGACCGCCACCTCGCCGGCGAGCACCCTTCTGGCAACGAGCGCGCGCGGCACGAGCGTCACGAGCCGATCGGAGCGGCACACTGGTCCGAGGGGGACATCGCAACCCTGCTCGATACGCTCGGCCAGGCCAATGCCTTGATCGGCACCCTCGAGCGCGCCCTTTCTCAACAGGCCCACCTCGCCAACGAGGACCACGCCCGCCTCAGCGCCGTGACAGACCGGCTCCACGACCAGATCCGCCGCACCCGCATGCTCCCGGTCGCGACGATCTTCGGCCCGCTTCGACTCCAGGCCCGCGAGATGGCCCGCGCGGCCGACCGCCAGGTGGCGCTCGTGCTCGACGACGGGGGCGCCGAGGCCGACCGCCAGGTGCTCGACAATCTCCGCGATGTCCTGACGCACCTGCTGCGCAACGCCATCGACCACGGCATCCAGCTCGCCGCCCAGCGGGCAACTCTGGGCAAGCCCACCGTCGGACGCATCGAGCTGCGCGCCACGGTGAGCGGGGACCGGCTGAGCCTCACAATCGAGGACGACGGCGAGGGGCTCGACCTGGGTGCCATCCGCCAGCGGGCGCTGGTTACCGGGGTCTCGGGCGATGCCGACCTCGCGCGCATGGGCGACGACGAGGTGGCGGACCTCATCTTCCTCCCCGGCCTCTCCACCCGCCAGACCGTCAGCACCCTCTCAGGCCGGGGCGTCGGGCTCGACATCGTCCGCTCGCGCGTCGAGCGCATGCACGGCCGCGTCAGCGTCCAGAGCACGCCGGGGTCCGGCACGCGCTTCACCATCAGCGTACCCCTCTCGCTCACGAGCTCTCACGGGCTGCTGCTACGCGCCGCCGGCGCCACCTACGTCGTACCGCTCGAGTCCGTGCAGCGGATCGTCCCCGTGAGCATACGTGATGTTCGGGTGATCGAGGGCCGAGCTGCTATCACGCTCGACGAGCGCCCGGTGGTGCTGGTGCGGCTCGCAGAGCTGCTGGGGCTCGCCGACCGGCGTACCACCACCGAGGAGCGCGGCGCCACACGAGCCGCGGCCTCGGGCACAAGCATGGCACTGCTTCTGGGCAGCGGCGACCGCACCGTCGCATGCCTCGTAGACACAGTCCTCAGCGAGCAGGAGCTGGTGGTCTACCGGCTGCCCGCCCCGCTCCAGCGGGTCCGCTTCATCGCCGGCGCGACCATCCTCGCGGATGGCAGCGTAGTCCCGCTCATCGACGTGGTAGACATCCTGCGGGCCGCCACGAATGCCCGCCAGATGATAGCGCAGCCTGCCGAGGAGGCCGAGGGGCCGCGGCGCACGCCCACCGTGCTGGTGGCCGACGACTCGATCACCACCCGCACCCTGGAAAAGAACATTCTCGAGTCGGCCGGCTACAAGGTGCGCCTGGCCACCGACGGCGTCGAAGCACTCCAGATCCTGCGCCAGCTCTCCGAGGACGGGGGCTGCGACCTACTGCTGAGCGACGTCGATATGCCACGCCTGAACGGCTTCGATCTGACCGCCCAGGTGCGCTCGGACGCACGCCTGCAGCACACTCCGGTGGTGCTCGTGACCTCGCTCGACACCCCCGCAGACCGCGAGCGCGGGATCGCGGCCGGCGCGGACGCCTACATCGTCAAGCGTGCGTTCGATCAGCAAACGCTGCTCGACACGATCGCCGGGCTTGTCTAGGTGCTTGCAGGCCAAACCCGTGGCATTGGATCGAGGTATGTTCAAGGAGGGCTTGCGCTCCCTGACCCTCCCCTACCGCACAGTCCGTTTGGATACATGGAGCAAGTCCCAGCCGGAGCATTCGGCGAGGCTTGAGAGGGCTACAGACAGATGGTTGGCACTGCTATCGAGCCGCTTGTCACGGCGGTCTTCCAAATCAACGACCAGCAGTACGCGCTGCCGGTGGCCGAGGTGCGCGAGGTTGTGCGAGTCCCAGCGCTGCTCACCATCGCCGGCGCGCCGCCGGTTGTCTGCGGCCTGCTGAACCTCCGCGGCTCCTACCTGCCCGTGATCGACGGTAGGCGCCTGGTGGGCGCGCCGCCGCATATCAGCCTCGCCAGCCAAATTGTGATCGCTGGCATCGCAGAGGACACGCGCGCCGATCGGCCGGTCCTCGGCCTGCTGGTGGACCACGTGCTCGCAGTCCGGAGCTACGCGCCCGAGCAGTGCGTGCCGATCGACCAGCGCGGCGCCGAGCCCTTCTTACGCGCCGTGCTCCGTGGACCCGACGGCGCCGCGCTCCTGTGCGACCTCGCGGAGCTGCGACGTCTGGCCCCGGCGGTTGACTACGGGGCTATTCCTGCGAGCGGCGCGCCGCGGCCGCTCTAACTGCATCCGAGGGCCTGGGGCGCACGGAGGCGGGACAACCCCGCGCTCCGTTTCGCCGTGCCTCTACCGCACGATAGATCGGAGTACGACGAGTTGAAGCAACGACCTCCCGGCAGCCCGATCCGCGTCCTCATCGTCGAGGACTCGCGCTCGCAGCTCGAGCTGCTCACCCATATCATCCGGTCCTCACCAGATCTCCAGGTGGCCGGCGCCGCCACGAACGGCCAGGAGGCGGTTGACACCGCCATCCAGCTCCGGCCGGACGTCATCTCGATGGACATCCACCTCCCCGTGCTCGACGGGTACGAGGCCACGCGGCAGATCATGCAGCGCTGCCCAACGCCGATCGTGATGGTGAGCAACAGCCGCGGCGACGCTGGGCGCCGCTCGATGGACGCGCTGGCCGCGGGGGCACTGGCGGTAATACAGAAGCCGGGCTCCGTCGCCAGCCCGGCCTTCACCGTGGAGCGCGATGCGCTGGTGACCACGCTGCGCCTCATGGCCGACGTGCCGGTGATCACGCGCCACGCCCGCCCCTCGCAGGGCGACTGGCGCGTATCCACCGAGAGCCGGCCCGTGGGGTCACCCTCGGTCACCAGTCGGCGCGTGACACCTCAGCCCGAGCTCCTCGCGATCGCCGCGTCTACCGGCGGGCCCGTGGCCGTGCAGACGCTGCTGACGCGCCTCGGGAGCGACTTCCCACTGCCCATCCTGGTGGCGCAGCACATCGCGCGCGGCTTCGTGAGCGCGCTCGCCGAGTGGCTCGACAGCACCGTCCCTATGCCGGTGCACCTCGCGCGGCACGACGAAAAACTCCAGCCAGGGCACGTCTACCTCGCCCCCGAGGAACGGCACCTGGTCTCCACGCTGCGCGGCTACGCCTGGTTGCGGCACCCCTCCACGGCGGACCGCTACTGCCCGAGCGCCGACACCCTGTTCGAGTCGCTCGCCGGGGCCTACGGGACAGGCGCCATCGGGGTGATCCTCACCGGGATGGGGGACGACGGCGCGCGCGGGCTCAAACTACTGCGGCAGGCGGGCGCCCACACGATTGCGCAGGACGAGGCGAGCTGCGTCGTCTACGGGATGCCGCGGGCGGCTGTGGAGGCCGGCGCGGCCGAGCGGATCGAGCCGCTGCTGAATATCGCGGCGGCGACTTGGGAATTCGTGCGGAGCAAGTGACATGGACGCACGCCTGACGGACGAGCTCTACGTCCAGTACCGCGACCTACTGCTGAGCCGTGCGGGTCTCTACTACCCCGAGCGCAAGCGCACCGACCTGGCCTACGGGCTCGCAATGGCCCTGAGCGCCAGCGGCTACTCGTCCCTCGGTCACCTCCTGGGCGAGGCCATGGCCGGCGGCACGGCGTGGGAGACTCTCCTCACGCACCTGACGATCGGCGAGACCTACTTCTTCCGCAACAGCGCGCAGTTCACGGCGCTACGCCAGCGCATCCTGCCGGAGCTGATCGCGCGCCGCGGCCCCGTGCGCAGCCTGCGCGTCTGGAGCGCCGGCTGTGCCACCGGCGAGGAGCCATACTCCCTCGCTATCCTTATCAGCGAGGCGCTCGCCGCACGTGAGCCCTGGAGCGTCTCGATCCTCGCCACCGACATCAACCCGACCTTCCTCGGCCGCGCACGTGAGGCGCTCTACCGTGACTGGTCG
Organism: Chloroflexota bacterium; assembly: GCA_039805565.1. Classification (GTDB taxonomy): domain Bacteria; phylum Chloroflexota; class Chloroflexia; order Chloroflexales; family Roseiflexaceae; genus CALJIC01. Next base: position 25,114 of record JBDLTZ010000142.1, read on the forward strand.
TTCCGCGAAACCCGCGACGAGGTGCGCGACCGCTACTTCACCCAGGAGGAGCTGGGCTACCGGCTGGACCCAGTGGTCCGGCGCATGGTCCACTTCGCCCGCCTCAACCTGGCCGAGCCGTCCTACCCCTCGCTCATGAACAACACCACGGCGCTCGACATCATCGTGTGTCGCAATGTCACGATCTACTTCGACGAGGCCACCACCCGCCAGGTGGCGTCGCGCTTCTACGACGCGCTGGCGCCTGGGGGGTGGCTGATCGTCGGTCACGCCGAGCCGCACGCGGCCACCTACCACCAGTTCGATGTCGAGAACTTCCCCGACACAGTGTTGTACCGCAAGCCGCTCAGCGCGCCGCTGTTTATGTCGAATGGTGACCGAATACCGGGGACTCTCGTACCGCCGCCTGCACCCGAGCGTCCAGCCCCGACCCCACAGCACCCGCTGCCCCGAGTCGCCCACGCCACTCCGCACGCGACGCACCACGCCGGCCCGGCAGTCATCGCACAGCCGATCAAGTCGGCTGCACCAGACGTCGCGTCGATGGTAAGGGAGGCGCGGCGCTGCGCAGACCAGGGGGACTGGAAAGGAGCCGAGAAGCGCTGCGCCGAGGCCCTGGAGCAGGATCGGCTGTGCGTGCCCGCGCACTACCTGCTCGGGCAGGTCCACGAACACGAGCAGCGGCTCGACGAGGCGCTCGCGGCCTACCGCCGCACGACGTTTCTCGATCGGGCCTTTATCCCAGGGCTGGTGGGGCAGGGCAATGTGTGGCGCCAGCTCGGGCGCTCGGTAGAGGCCCAGCGCTGCTACCGCAACGCCCTGACGCAGCTCGGCATGCTCGACTCAGCCGCCGAGGTGCCGGGCGCAGAGGGCGGGCGGGCCGGGGAGATCAGCGCCCACCTGCGAGGGCTGCTGGCTTCGATAAGCTAGGTCTCTTCCAGATACCCAGCCACAGAGCGCACAGAGCAGAGCTTCTCGCCCCTGCTCCGTGCGCTCTGTGGCATGCAACACGCAGATGAGGTTCTCATAGGGGTGATCCTCTCCACCCCACGGCGTCCGGCTACCGACGAAGCGCCGCCACGATCGAGTCTACGTCGTAGACACAGCCGCCCCAGGTGCCACCGCCGACCTGCTGCAGCGCCGCCCAGAGCCGCGTATCCGCCGGGAGCGACGGGTGCGGCGCCAGATCCTCGCGCGGCAAGCGGGCGGCGAGCACCAATGCACCCTCCTCAGGGCTGAACTCGTGCTCCGCGTCGCCCACCAAATCCACCGTCCCCACCAGGTTCACCCTATCGACCACAATGCGGATCAGGTCGCCATCGCGCACTTTACCGATTGGCCCGCCCGCCAGCGCCTCCGGCCCGACGTGCCCGATGCAAGCGCCGGTGCTCACGCCAGAGAAGCGCGCGTCGGTGATCACCGCCACCTCGCGCCCCCAGCTGATGTGCTTGAGCGCCGACGTCACCTGGTAGATCTCCTCCATGCCGGTGCCCATCGGCCCGCCGCAGCAGAGCACAATGATCTCGCCCGGGCGCACCGCCTCGGGGCCATGGCTCTTGATCGCCCGGACCGCATCGCGCTCGCGGGTGAACACGCGCGCCCGGCCCAGCTTGCGGTACACTCCGTCAGCATCCACCACACGCGGGTCGATCGACGTGCTCTTAATCACCGCGCCCTCGGGGGCCAGGTTGCCGCGCGGGAAGGTCACTGTGCTCGTCAAGCCGCGCTCGCGTGCGCGCGCGGGGCTCATGATCACATCGTCTGCGTCCACCCCATCCTGCTCACGCAGGAGCTCGCGCAGCCGGGTCCGGCGCTCCGAGGCCTCCCACCAGTCCAGCACGGCGCCGAGCGGCTGTCCGGTGACCGTGAGCGCGTCCTCGTGCAGCAGGCCCAGGCGGCGCAGGTGCAGCATCACCTCGGGCACGCCGCCGGCCAGGAAGGCCTGGACCGTCACGTGGTTGCGCGGGCCGTTCGGCAGCACGTCCACCAGTCGCGGCACGCGCCGGTTGACGGCAATCCAATCCTCGACAGTGGGCCGCGGCAGGCCGGCGGCGTGTGCAATGGCCGGGATGTGCAGCAGCAGGTTGGTCGAGCCGCCCATCGCCGCGTGGACGGCCATCGCGTTGTGGATGGCCTTCGGCGTGAGGATGTCGCGCACGTTCAGCCCGCGCTCGTGCATGTGCAGCGCGGCCCTGGCCGAGGCGCGCGCCATCTCGAGCCAGATCGGCTGGCCCGACGGCGCGAGCGCGGCGTGCGGCAGTGTCAGACCGAGCGCCTCGGCCACCGCCTGGGCCGTGGCGGCGGTACCGAAGAACTGGCACCCGCCACCGGGCGAGGCGCAGGCCCGGCAGCCGAGCGCGGCGGCCTCCTCGATCGTGATCTCGCCGTGGGCGAAGCGCGCGCCGATCGACTGGACCGTGCCCGCGTCCTCACCCTCCTCGGGCGGCAGTGTCACGCCACCGGGCACCAGCACCACCGGCAGATCCGGCGCCCCGGCGAGCGCCATCAGCATCGCCGGAAGCCCCTTGTCACAGGTGGCCACGCCGATCACCGCGCGGCGCGTGGGCAGCGAGCGGATGAGGCGGCGGAAGACCTGCGCCGCGTCGTTCCGGTACGGCAGGCTGTCGAGCATGCCGTCGGTGCCCTGGGAGCGCCCGTCGCACGGATCCGAGACGTAGCCGGCGAACGGCAGGGCGCCGTGATCGCGCAGCTCCTCGGCGGCGGCGCGCATCAGCAGGCCGATCTCCCAGTGGCCCGTGTGATATCCCAGCGCGATGGGCGTGCCGTCCTCGGCGCGGAGTCCGCCCTGGGTGCTGAGCAGCAGCACCTGCGTGCCCATCAGCTTCGCCGGGTCCCACCCCATCCCGACGTTCTGGCTGAGGGCGAACAGGTCGCCGCTAGGGGAGTTGAGCAGCATCTCCGGTGTCAGCGGGAGGCTACCCTGCGGTCCGGGCGCGCTAGACTTAACGGCGAGCAGGGGCGAGCCGGCGTGCTCGCCACCGGCGCCATAAGCCCCGAGCAGGGCGTCAAGAGCGGCGTTGTCTGGCATTGTGATGCTCCTTTGCGGGTCACGAGTGCGCGCAAGTATAGCACGGGGATGCGGTGAAAGACGTGGGCTGGCGCTCTGTTTTGGAGTAGTACCGTCTCTATAATACACTCTGGTGAGGGTTCTTGGCGCCATAGCAGCACCGAGGCCCCGAACCCACGTGTGACGCACAACCTCCTGAACAACGCACTGACGTACACAACCCTGGCCGGGTCGCCGGGCATGTAGGACAGGAGGGATTGCACCCCTCCAATCCTCCCCTCATACGCCTCCCCCGTGCGAGCAAGGCCCTTCATGGTACAATACGCGCGGCGACGGTAACACTACTCGTGCGCCCGCACACGGCGCACGTCTGAGGCAGCTGATGGGATTCTTCAAGCGCATGTTCGGCCGCGGGCAGGACGCCCCGCGCAGCGAGGAAGAGGCACAGCAGGAAGAGCAGAAGATCGACCAGGCCACCGCCAAGGCGCGCCACGGCCTCTTCGGGCAGATCGCCACCCTCTTCGCCACCGATGACCCCGTCACCGACGAGCTGTGGGATGACCTCGAGGCGCTCCTCATCCAGGCGGACGTCGGCGTGGAGACCACCACCTACCTCGTGAACCGCACCAAGGACCGCTGCGTGCGTCATGGCGTCAAGCGCGCCCGTGATGCCCGTGATATGCTCAAGTCCGAGATGGTGCGCGTGCTCCAGGAGCAGGCCGGCCAGCGGCCGAGCCAGGCACGGCCGTACGTCGTCCTCGTGGTGGGCGTCAACGGGGCCGGCAAGACCACTCTGATCGCCAAGCTCGCCAACCGCATGAAGCGACAGTTCGGCAAGAAGGTGCTGCTGGCAGCCGGGGACACCTTCCGCGCCGCAGCCACCGAGCAGCTCGAGACCTGGGCCGAGCGCGCCGACGTCCCGGTGATCACGCGCGGCCAAGGCGCCGACCCGGGGGCGGTGGTGTACGACGCGGTCGACGCCGCGCTCGAGCAGGACGTTGACGTGCTGATCATCGACACGGCCGGACGCCTGCACGCCAAGGCCAACCTGATGCGCGAGCTCGAGAAGCTTCGCAACGTCATCCGCCGTCGAATCCCCGATGCCCCGCACGAGGTGCTGCTGGTGATCGACGCGACCACCGGCCAGAACGGCGTGCTTCAGGCGAAATCCTTCGCGCAGGCGGTGGATGTGACCGACGTAGCGGTGACGAAGCTCGACGGTACGGCAAAGGGCGGCATCGCCTTCGCGATCGCGCAGGATATCGAGCGCCCGATCCGCTACATCGGCACCGGCGAGAAGCTCACCGACCTGGCGCTGTTCGACTCCCAGGCGTTCGTCGACGCGCTGTTCGCGGAGTAGTGCGGCACGCGACCATCCAATCTGAAACACCAAAGAAGCTGGAACACACATGAGACTCGAAACGGTCACCTGCCCGGTCTGCAAGCAGAAGCTGGCAATCTTTGACTACATGATGGCCGACAAATCCGAGCTGGTCTGCGCGAACCCGAACTGCCTGACCTTCCTCCGCATCGACAGCCGCAAGCCGCTGCGGGTGTCGGTAGTGCCGGAGGATCAGACTTACAACGCCGACAGCCGCCCCGAGTCGTACGGGTAGGCCGGGCGTGGACCAAGGGCCAGCGATCAACGACCGACGACCGACGACCGGAGCGCAAGGGCCGAGGGCCGGCGCGGGAAAGAAACGACCATGGCCACCATCGGTCTTTGGTCATTCGTCCTCGGTCTGGCGCTCCTTCGGCCTTTGGCCGTTCGTCCTCGGTCTGCTCCTCAGCGGCTGTATGCTCGCCTCGGGGCAGCGCGTGTCCACCGACGCCGGCGAGCAGGCGGGCAACCACAGCACGATGTTCGTCAGCGCGGAGGGCGCGGAGGTGCGCTCGCTGTCCACAGGCATCTCGGGCGCCGAGCTGCGCGTGATCATCATCCTCGAGGCTGAGCAGGGCGAGCTACGCCTGGACATGCTCGACGCCAACGGCGCAGTGGCGCTCAGCGCCCAGAGCCGGCCGGACGAACAGGTCACACGCTCAGGGAGCGTAGCGGTGGACGCCGAGGGTGAGCTGCGCTACCGCGTCTCGGCGAGCGGCGCACGCAATGGCGGCTATCAGATTCTGTACCAGCGCCAGTGAACCACGGACAGGTTTGCGCCGCGCCATACGCCCCACACAAGGCGGGCGCGGCCAACGGGTGAGGGACTTCATCGATGCGACGCACGCACCAGGACATCCTCGCGCTTGTCGAGCAGCAGCGAGTCGAGTTCATCAGCCTCCAGTTCACCGATATCGTGGGGATGCTCAAGAACGTAACCATCCCCACGTCTGCGCTGCCGGACTGCCTGGACCACGGCGTGTGGTTCGATGGCTCAGCGATCCAGGGGTACGGCCCAGAGCGGCGCGAGACCGACATGTACCTGGTGCCTGACGTGGAGACCTACGCGGTCATCCCGTGGGACGAGGCGTCGGGCTTCAACACAGCCCGCCTGATCTGCGACGTGCTCACGCCCGACGGTAAGCCCTTCGCGGGCGACCCGCGCAATGTCCTCAAGCGCGCCGTAGACGACGCCGCCCAGATGGGCTTTGTCTACCAGGTTGGGCCGGAGATGGAGTTCTTCCTCCTGCGCACCGACGAGGCCGGCAAGCCGGCGCTTGAGCCGCACGACGTGGCAGGCTACTTCGACGCCACCACCGACGCCGCCACTCACGTGCGCCGGCGGATGGTGCGGGCGCTCTCGGCGTTTGGCATCGAGGTGGAGCAGACCCACCACGAGGGCGCGCTCGGCCAGCACGAGATCGACCTGCGCCACGGGCCGGCGCTGCGCATGGCCGACAACACCGTGACCTTCCGCACCACGCTCAAGGCGGTGGCGCAGTCGCTCAACCTGTACGCCTCTTTTATGCCGAAGCCGATCGCCGGCATGAATGGCAACGGCATGCACGTCCACCAGAGCCTGGCCGACGCCCGCACGGGGCAGAGCGCCTTCTACGACCCGTCTGACCCATACGGCCTCTCGCGGACCGCGCGCCACTTCATCGCCGGGCTGCTGGCCCACGCCCAGGGCATGAGCGCCGTACTGGCGCCGCTGGTCAACTCCTACAAGCGGCTAGTCCAGGGCTATGAGGCGCCGGTGTACCTGATGTGGGGTCGCACGAACCGCGCCGCCCTGGTGCGGGTGCCGCGCATCCACGCCGGCCGGCCGCAGACCACCCGCGTGGAGCTGCGCTGCCCGGACCCCTCGTGCAACCCCTACCTGGCCTACGCGGTGATGCTGGCGGCGGGCCTGGACGGGATCCGGCGCGAGCTGCCGCTGCCGAGCCCGGTGGAGGAGGACCTGTTCGAGGTAGACCCGCGGGCGCGGCAGTTCGACGTGCTGCCGGCCTCGCTCGGCGAAGCGCTCGACGCACTCCAGCGGGATGAGGTGGTGTGCGCCGCCCTCGGCCCGCACGTCCTCGAGCGGTTCGTGGAGTCCAAGAAGCGCGAGTGGGACGCGTACCGCATCTTCGTGAGCCAGTGGGAGCTCGAACGATACCTTCCCGTCTACTAAGTACTGAGTGCTGCGTGCTGAGGGGCGCGGGTGATACTCGGAACTCAGCACGCAGCACTCGGCACTGGAGAGTCTTTGGCTGAGCACGCACAACCCACACCCAAGAGACGCATCCGCCCCGAGACGAGCGCGTGGATCACGCTGCTGACGTTCTTTGTGGTGTTCTGCACTCTGGTGGCGGGCGCCGGCTGGTGGGGCTGGACCTACTACTCGACGGCTATGATTCCGCGCGGCGGCGGGCTGCTCCGCGGCCACGTAAACGCCGGAGTGACGCTCCAGGCCCGCGGCCAGCTTGCCCCCGAGAGCCTCGAGCGCCCGCCTGCCGACCGCGACCCCTGCCTCGGACAGCAGGACGTCTGCCAGTACGTAGACGAGGGCTACCACATCCGGACGAAGCGCGAGGCCGGCTACGGCCCTGTGGCGTCGCTCGTGCTGCCGGATCAGACGCACATTCAGCTCTGGGCACATCCCACCGGCGCTGACCTAGGCGTCGAGAAGTACCGCGTCACCCGCTGGACCGACCGCCGCCAGGAGGTGGTGATCCGTCATACCTCCGGGTACGCCCGCTACGACATCGCCAATAACCAGCCATACCACGACGTCTACTACACTGTCGAGACGGATGTGGGCGTGCGGATCAAGCTCGCCCCAGGCGGCAGCTACAGCATCAACGTCCCCAACACCGAGCCCGGCCACCTGGCGCCCACCACACGCGGCAAGAGCCCCCTGCTGGTAGAGGTGGCCGCCCGCCGCGGCAGCGCCGTGGTCGAGAGCGGCGAGCAGCGCGTGATGATGGACGAGACCGAGCTGGTGCAGGTGGCCTCGGGCGGGGCGATCGAGGGGCCGACCGAGGCGTCGTGGGACCTGATCGCCGACGGCGACTTCCATCTGTACCAGGCGCAGGGGCGCTACCTGCCCGGCTCGGGGTCGCTCACCTGGGAGCAGTTCTGGGACCCGGTGGCGGGCGACATGACCACCGCTGAGCAGAACGGCCGCTTCCACGTGGTAGAGACCTGCCGCCCGGAGACGCCCGACCTCTGCACCCCCGCGAACCAGATTCTGGTGGGTCAGATCCGACGCGACGGTGACCAGCAGCGACCGTTCGCCAACGGTATCCAGCAGCAGCTCGACGCCGACGTGTCGGAGTTCACCTCGCTGCGCTTCAGCGCCTGGGTGCGCGTGCTCGTCCAATCGGTGCCGGAGGCGGGGATTGCAGGCTCGGAGTGTCCGGTGCTGATCACGATCAAGTACAAGCCCACCAGCCCCACCGACCAGGAGCAGCAGCGGCTGCTGTGCGTCTACGTGGACCAGGATAACTCCCCTTCCACGCAGGCGACCGGGGAGTTCCTCTACCGCCCCGTCCCCCAGTTCCAGTGGTACCGCCTGGACGTGGAGCTGCGCGACGACGCGATCCTGCGCCAGGCGCGATACCTCCAGCTCATCCGCATCGAGGCCCGCGGCCACGACTACCTCTCTGAGATCACCGACATCTCTCTGACTGGAAGGCAGTAGGCGGTGCTCTATACGGGCGTGGACATCGTCGAAGTGGCCCGGATCGAGCGAGCCGCCGAGCGCTGGGGCGAGCGATTCCTGCGGCGCATCTACACCGCAGCCGAGCTCGCCGCCTACGCGAGACGCCCGGCCTCGCTCGCGGCGCGCTGGGCCGCCAAGGAGGCGGTGGGCAAGCTGCTGGGCGTGGGACTGCGCGGGCTTGGTGGGGACCACGGCGGCGCGGCGCTCCAGTGGACCGACGTTGAGGTTCTGAGCGACCCAGATGGGCGGCCGGCGCTCACGCTGCACGGCGGCGCCGCGGCCCGCGCACGCGCGCTGGGACTGGGCGAGATCGCCGTGAGCCTCTCCCACACCCGCGAGCACGCGATGGCGTTCGCGGTGGCGATCACGAGTGCCGAGTCATGAGTTTCGAGTCTTGAGGGACCGGCACTCAGCACTCAGCACTCAGCACTCAGCACTCAGCGCTCAGCGCTCAGCACTCAGCACTCAGAAACCTCAGGATCTCCCCCGACACCTCCGCCGCCCGCTCCTCGTGCGGCAGATGCCCCACCCCCTCCAGCACCCGCAGCCGAGCGTCCGGCAGCAGCCGGGCCAGGCGCTCCCCCTCTTTTGGTGGGAATACTGTGTCGCGCGCCCCCCACAGCAGCAGCGTGGGGTGTGTCACCGCACTCAGGCGACCGGGCAGCGGCGCACCGTCGTCTTTGGGCGAGCGCGCCTGCCAGACCTGCGACTCAACCGAGCCGCGGACGTGCAGCGGTGCGATGTAGCCTGCTGCGGCCTCCTCGGTGAGCCACGCGTCGGAGCCGCTCAGCGAGCGCAGGCCCACGGGCACCAGAGGCGGCGCGAGCGAGTAGAATGCGAGCGCGTGCCCGACGAGCGGCAGACCCACCACCGCAGCGATCGGTGGCCGCTCGGTGGTGAAGGCCTCGGGGCAGATCAGGGTGAGCGAGCGAACCCGCGCCGGCGCGGCGAGAGCGACGTGCATGGCGACGCGCCCGCCGAACGAGTGGCCGACGATGTGCGCCGCGCCGACGCCGAGCGCATCGATGGCCTCCAGCACCAGCGCTGCCTGCCGGTCGGTGGAATAGACTGGGCCGGCCACACGCTCGGAGCCGCCGTAGCCGAGCTGGTCCACCGTGACAACGCGGAACCCGGCGGCGGAGAGAGCCTGGCGCTGGGCGCGCCACGAGAAGGCCCACGACGCGAAGCCGTGCACCAGCACCACCGGCGAGCCATCGCGCGGACCTTCATCGGTGTAGTGCAGCTCGTAGCCGCCGGCGCGGAGGAAGCGCTGCGCGCCCGGGATCTCGCGCGGGCTGAGGCGCTCGCGCAGGGGGGTCAGTGCCAGCGGGGCCAGAACACCGGCCGTGGCGAGGGTCGCCAGAGCTGCAGCTACGGAAACTGCTTTCATCGGTTAACGATCCCTTAACAGTGCGTTGAAGTCCCGATAATCCAGAACAGGTACAGTGCTATAGAGAATATCGGGTCCTCCGGACTAACAACGCTTTGAGGCAGGGAGGTCACGTGCGTGCGGGAAACCCCAGACCAGAGCCACCGCGAACGGTGCAGGCGCTGGAGCATCTGCTCGTTGACGGCTGGCAGATCGAGCCGCCGGTGATCGGGCGGATCTCGTGGACGCCGCGCGAGAGCGGCGAGCTCGACTACCACTTCATCATCGTGCGGCGGGCGCAGCGCAGCCTGGTGGTACTCCCCGGAAGCGACGAGCTGCGCGCCTTCTGCGCCGCCCTCGACCTCACCGTAGCGCTACCAGCGGCGGAGGCGAGCCGACCCAGCCGGCGCCTCACCCTCAAAGCGCCGTCGCACTCATCGTAGCGCGCGGCCGTCACGGCCGCCGTACCTCATTAAGGCGCGTGGTGGCAGCGAGGCCGAGTAGCGCCAGCGCGGCGCCGACTGCGAAGGCCCCGCCATAACCGAGGAGCGCCACGATCCACCCACCGGCCACCGGCACCAGTGCCCCCGCGCCCAGGATCGTGTTCGCCAGCCCCATATAGGTAGGGCGCTCGTCCTCAGGCACCACCTCGAGCAGGTAGGTCATCCCGGCGATTGCCATGCCGTCGTTGGCCGCCCCCACCAGCAAGAACACCACCCCGAGCACTATCGTGAGCGCGAGCTCGCCGAGCCCGAGGCCGCGCACGGCGGCGGGGCCAGCGATCATCAGCGCCGGGGCCAGGGCGATCAGCGAGCCCGCGATCAGCATCAGGCGGCGGTTGCCCTGCCGGTCACTCACGCGGCTCCACACCAGGTTCGAGAGCGCGGCGGAGAGCGCCCAGGCGGCCACGAACGCGCCGGCCACACTCTTTGGCAGGCCGAGGGACTCGGTGGCGTAGATGATATAGAACGGCTCGGCGATCTGGCCGGTGCGGATGAGCAGCCGGGCAATGATGAACCAGCGGTAGTTGCGGTTGCCGCGCAGCAGCTCGGGCGCCCGGCGTAGCCCCTCGGTGAGGCGCAGCGCCGGGCCGAGGCGCAGCTGGGGCGGCTCGCGCACCAGGGCGAAACTGCCGATGCCGACGGAGAAGCAGAGCAGGCTGAGGAACGCCAGCGCGCCGAAGTTGGCCGGGAAGGGGAGCGGCCCGCCCTCGCCGAGCAGCCAGCGCACCAGCGTGCCGCCGAGCACGAACGTGAGCAGCCCGGCCACGAGCTGGCGCGTGCCGAAGAAGCTGCCGCGCCGCTGGGGCGGGATGACCTTCCCGACGATGTCCTGGAACGTGAGCGCCGTGATCCCGCCGAGGAAGGTGAAGGCCCCGAAACCGAGCACGACGAGCGTTAGGGCGAGCGGCTGCGGCAGGGCGGTGGAGGCGAAGATCGCGGCGGTGAGCGCCGCCCAGACCAGCAGCCGTATCCCGCCGAAGAGCCGGTAGACCGGCAGCTTGTACGCGCGGCCCTGGATACGCCCGCTGACGATCAGCTGCGGCAACAGGTAGCCCGCCATCTGGATGGCCGGCAGGCTACCGACCAGCGTGAGCGAGCCGCCGAGCTGGCGGATCAGCAACGAGAGCACCAGGCCAGGGCTGGCGAGCGACTCGCCCAGGCCGAAGCTGATGCCGTTCGCAACCCCAAGGCGGTAATTGCGGCGCGTAGCGTGCGACCCGAGGGTCGAGGACTGAGTGCTGTGCGCTGAGTCTTGAGGCCCGAGTGCTGAGTGCTCAGTGCTGTGTGCTGCGTCTTGAGAGCCGGGGGCTGGAGGAGGAGTGGCATGTGCGGGCGAGGCGCCGGCGGTGGCTGCGTCGTCGTCAGGAGCGTGCCCGGGGATTGCGGAGTCGTGTGGTGTGGGGGGCATGGAAGATCCGGCTGAAGATGCCAGCGGCATCGCTTTCGACAGATACTGCACCGTCGAGATGATAACACAGCTAAGGGCGACCGCAGGTGCTGCGGCCGCCCTCACAGAAGCATCGCGCCACGCCCGCGCCTCACACGGAGCGCTCAGAGGTCCCGTTCACGAGGAACTTCTGGAACTGGTCGGCAATCAGCGGCGGGAGCTTGCCGTTGATGAACGTCCCATCCGCCTCATAGCGCTCCTCGTCCACGACGCCGCGCTGGTGCCAGAGCGCCAGCAGGTCGTTGCGGTTGTAGGGGATGAAGGCGTGGACACGGTCCATATCAAGCGCGAGGTTGCTCTCCACGCGTCGGAGAAGCACATCAACTCCCCAGCTCTTAGCAGCGGAGACAGCGATGTAATCCGCCGGCAGCCCAAGCTCAGCGGCCATGCGCCCGATCTCATCCTGATGCACGCCCTGGAGCTGGTCCACCTTGTTCAGCACCGTGAGCATGGGCCGGTCGTCGGCCTTCAGCTCGTGAAGGGTATCGAGCACCGTCTGCGTCTGCTGCTCGGCGTTGGGGTGAGTGATGTCGAGCACGTGCAGCAGCAGGTCGGCCTCGCGGATCTCCTCGAGGGTGGCGCGGAAGGCAGCCACAAGCTGCGTCGGCAGCTTCTGGATGAAGCCGACGGTGTCGGTGAGCAGCATGTGCTGGCCGCCGGGGAGCTCAACCTGGCGCGTGGTCGGGTCGAGCGTGGCGAACAGGCGGTCCTCGGCGCGCACATCGGCGCCAGCCAGGGCATTGAGCAGGGTGGATTTGCCGGCGTTGGTGTAGCCGACGAGCGCCACCACCGGCACGCCGGACTTACGGCGGCGGGCGCGATGCAGCTCGCGCTGGCGGTGGATGTCATCGATCTGCTGCTCGAGCCAGGCGATGCGCCGGCCGATGATCCGGCGGTCGACCTCGAGCTGGGTTTCACCAGGGCCACGGAGGCCCACGACACCACCGGCCGAGCCGCCGCCGCCTCCGGCCTGGCGCTCGAGGTGGGTCCAGGCGCGACGCAAACGGGGCAGCAGGTACTTGTACTGCGCCAGCTCAACCTGCACACGGCCCTCGTGGGTGCGGGCGTGCTTCGCGAAGATATCCAGAATAAGTGTGGTGCGGTCGATCACCCGCCGCTGGATCAGTTCCTCGACGTTGCGTGTCTGGCCGGGGGTGAGCTCGTCGTCGAACACGACAACATCGTACTTAAGCTCATCCTTCAGCGCCGCAACCTCCTCAACTTTGCCGGGGCCGATGAAGTGCTTGGGGAATGGCTGCTTCAGGCGCTGGTAGGTGCTGCCGACAACCTCGAGGCCGGCGGTGTTGCACAGCAGGTGCAGCTCGCGCAGCGAGTCCTCCGCGCGCCAGGCGCTGCGGCCGCCGGTAAGCTCGGCGCCGACGAGGAACGCGCGTTCGCGGGGCGCCTTCGTCTCGTACAGCTTCTTGCCGTCGACGGTGGTCGTTACGGTGTGCTCTGCGATGGTCTGGGCTCCTTCCAGAAAACCAAAACGCGCTCCGACAACTCGTCGGGGCGCGCTACGGCGAGTGCCGTCTTGTATGCTATCTCGTGGACCGGCCCCGGCGCCGTGTTGTCTGCGTGCGATAATTGTATCACGGCGTCGGCAGCAGGGCAAGCAACGTCCGTGTATCAAAGCCACACCGGAGGCCTGAAGGCTCGGCTACGTTTCCCTGGTCCCCTCAGCGACGCCTGCGCTGTCGCCCCACCTCGTACAGCAGGATGCTCGCGGCCACCGCCACGTTGAGCGAGGAGGCGTCGCCGCCGATCGGAATGCGCACGGCCGCGTCGGCGAGCTGGCGGTAGGCCGCGCTGAGACCCCAGGTCTCATTGCCCATCAGCAGCACCGTGGGATGGGTGAAGTCGTGCTGGTCCACGTCGCGCTCACCCTTCTCATCGGTGGCCACCACCTGGAGCTGGGGGTGTGCCGCACGCAGAGCCTCGAGCCAGGGGAGCAACTCGGCGTGTGAGGGGAGCCGCACCGCGGGGAGCGCGAAGATCGAGCCGGTGGAGGCGCGGATCGTCTCCGGGTCGTACAGGTCGCAGGCGTGTCCGGTGACCACCAGGCCATCGGCTCCCAGAGCGTCCGCGCTACGGATGAGCGTGCCGAGGTTACCCGGGCTGCCGGGACGATCGAAGACCACCACCAGCGGCGGCTCGCCCGTGGGGATGCGCTCCAGGCGGTCCTCGGCCATCGCCACCACCGCCAGCAGCTCGGAGGTATCCTCCTTCAGACTGAGCTTCTCGAGCAGGCCCAGCGGCAGCTCGACATGGTACAGGGCGGAGGAGGCGCGCAGAATGCCCGCGGCCCAGTCGGAGAGCGGGCGCTCGCGCGAGTAGACGAAGGCGTTGATCTGCCAGCCGTGGCGCAGGGCGAGGTTGATCGGGCGGACCCCCTCGACGAAGAACTCGCCGCTGCGCTGGCGCTTGCTGCGGTTGCGGCGCAGCGTCTCGATATGCTGGTAGTCGGCGTCCTCGGTGGTGATGCGGAGCAGCTTCGGCATGCGCTACGAGAGACCTTTCTCCGAGAGCAGGTGCTCGGCGTGGATGCGGCGGCGGGTGCCCGTCTCGCCGCGCAGAATGATCGACTCGGACTCGGCGCGGCCGGCTGCGTAGCGAACGCCGCCGAGCAGTGGCCCGTCGGTGATGCCGGTCGCGGCGAAGAAGATCTGCTTGCTGGACACGATCGTGTCGCAGGTCAGCACGTTGCGCGTATCCAGCCCGGCGCCGGCCACCGCAACGCGCTCGGCCTCGCTCTGGGGGGCGATCCGTCCCAGCATCGCGCCGCCGAGCGCCTTTACCGCGCAGGCCGCGATCACCCCCTCGGAGACTCCGCCGATACCCAGCATCAGGTCGATCTGGGCAGTGTGCGTGGCGGCCATGATCGCGCCGGCGATATCCCCATCGGTGCTGAGCATCACGCGTGCACCGGCCGTGCGGATCTCTTCCACCAGATCACGGTGACGCTCTCGGTCCAGCACGAACACCACCAGGTCACGCACCAGCTTGCCCTTCACGCGCGCCACCAGCGCCAGGGTCCAGGCGGCCGGGGCACCCATACACTCCGGCACGAGGTGCGGCGCCACCTGGCGGTCCACCACGATCTTCTCCATGTACACCGCGGGCGAGGGGGTCCACATCGAGCCGCGCGGAGCCACGGCAGCCACGGCGATCGCGCCCGAGCGCCCCTGGGCCAGCAGGTTGCGCCCGTCGATCGGGTCGGCCACCACATCCATCGCCGGCCCGCTGCCGGTGCCCACGCGCTGCCCGCTCCGCAGCGGGGCGTTGGCGCGCCGGCCCTCCTCGCCCACCGCCAGGCGACCGTCCATGTCGAGTGTGTTGAGCGCGCGGAGCATGGCGACGCCGGCCTCGTCGTCGGCCTCATCACGCCGGCCGAGGCCCATCCAGCGGCCGGCCACCAGCGCGGCGGCCTCGGTGGCGCGCACCAGGTCCAATCCCAGGTTGCGCGGGGAGAGAGCGGTCATATCAATCCACCGCCTCCAGTAAGTTGGCGGCCTCCCAGGCGAGCATGCCGCCGCGCACGATGGAGACGTCGTCGTACCCGGCAGCGCGCAGGGCGGCGGCGGCACGGGTACTGCGGCGGCCGCTGCGGCACACGAGCACAATCGGCCGGTTCGGCAGGTCATAGAGCGGGCCGGCGAGCAGCTTCGAGAGTGGCCAGAGGCGGGCCTGCGGGATGTGCCCCCGGACGAACTCGCGCGGCTCGCGCACGTCCAGCACCGTGGGCGGCGAGGGCTCGCGCAGGCGCTCCCAGAGCCAGCGCGGCGCGATCTCGCGCACCTCGGCCGGGTTCACCGGCGTGAGCGTGATGGTCACCGCGTAGTCCGGCCGGGGCAGATTCTGGCACTCGCGGAAGACGCGCACGCCGCTCTCGTAGATGCACACCGCCGGGTCAAGCACCTTGTAGAACATATACTCGATCGCGTGGTCCTCGTGCAGCAGGTGGTCTGGGCCGAGCCGTGCCAGGAAGCCGCTGGTGCGCATGAGGCGCAGTGCCGACTCGCTCACGCGCGTCATGTACACGTCGCCGCCGGCCTCGCGGTAGAGGCGCAGCACGCTCTCGAGCATGCGGATCCCGCTGATGTCGATGATATCGACGCTCTGCATGCGCAGCAGCAGGAAGCGCTGCGTGGGGTGCTCCTGGCGGTGGGCGCGGATGGCATCCTCCACATGCCCCACCGCGCCGAAGTACAGATCGCCGCCCACATCGAGGATGCCGAGCTGTGGGCAGTGAGGCTTCTCGGGGCGGTACACCAGGTGCCGGAACTCGTCGTCGGGCACCACAGCGCGCACCTGGGGTGCGCTGGTCTTCATGATGTAGTAGGCGAACGACATCAGGATGCCGGCCAGGACGGCGAACTGGAGCGGCAGAAACAGGGTGGCGAGCAGCGTCACAAGCATGATCGCCGCCTCGCCGCGCGCGCCGCGCCAGATGCGCGCCATCTGCCGCCGGTCGATCATGCCCCAGGCGGCCAGCACGAGCATACCGGCGAGCGCGGCGCGCGGCAGGAACGCCGCCAGCGGGCCGAGGAACAGCATCGCCAGCAGCACGATCGCGCCGGAGAGCGCAGCGGCCAGCGGGGTGCGTGCCCCCGAGTCGTAGTTCAGCGCCGATCGGTTGAACGAGCCCGAGCAGGGGTAGCCGGAGAAGACGCCGGCGGCGATGTTGGCCATCCCCTGGCCAACGAACTCCTGGTTGGTGTTGAGGCGCTGGCCGGACTGCACGGCGAGCGAGCGAGCGATCGAGCTGGCCTCCACCAGCCCGATCGCTGCCACCGCCAGCGCGCCGGTGGAGAGCTGGCCCACCAGGTCGAGGTCGAGCAGCGGCAGGCGGGCTACCGGCGGCAGGCCCCCGGGCAGCGCCCCGAGCGTGCTGACGTCGAGGCGCTCAGTCCCCAGGAGCGCCACTGCGCCCGAGGCGACCACGATCGCGATCAGCGGCCCTGGCAGCCTCGGCGCGATCCGCCGCAGCGCCACGATCAGGAGCAGCGTGCCCACTCCGAGCGCCAAGCTAGGCAGATGGCTCTCAGGGAGGTTGGCGCCGATGTTCAGCAACGTATCCACGATGCCGGGCGAGCTGAGCGCGCCGAGCCGCAGCAGGTGCCGCAGTTCGCCCACCAGGATGAGCACGCCCGCCCCGGCGGTGAAGCCGACGATCACCGAGTCCGAGACGAAGTTGACCAGGATACCGAGGCGGGCCAATCCCAGCGCCACGCGCGCCAGCCCAGCCAGCACGGCCAGTACGCCGGCAGCGGCGGCGTACTCGGCGGACCCGGGCACGACGATCGGCGCCAGCGTGGAGAGCACCAGCACCGAGGCGGTGTTGGTGGGACCGGTGTGAAGGTGGTTCGAGGCACCCCACAGCGCCCCAGCGATCGCAGCGGCCACGGCGGCGTACAGGCCACGCTCGGGGGGCAGGCCGGCGAGCAGCGAGAACACAAGGGCCTGCGGCAGCAGCACAACCGCCACCGTCAGACCGCTCATCAGGTCCGGGCCGAAGTTCTCGCGTCGGTACGAGCGGGCGATCACATAGGGGCGGAGGAGCAGGGCAGGCGTACGCTTGAGTGCCGCCAGCATGCGTGGGGACTCCTTGGCGCTGAGCTAAGCCGGAAACATTATAGCACCCGGCGTTGACGCACGGCGCAACTTCTCGTATGATCGCCCCACGACACAAGGCTTCGCGAGGAGCTACGACCATGGCCGCCCGACGCACCGAGCCGTTCTCCAACGTGGACGCCGCCTGGCTCCACATGGAAGATCCGACCAACCTGATGATGATCACCGGCGTGCTGATGTTCGACGCGCCGCTGGACTTCGAGCGCTTCAAGTCGGTAATCGAGCGGCGCCTGCTGCGCTTCGAGCGCTTCAGGATGCGGATCGCAAACCCGAACCAGCGCAGCGAGGCTCCCCGCTGGGAGCTGGACCCACACTTCAACCTGCGCTCTCACGTCCACCGTATCGCCCTGCCGCCCCCCGGCGACCAGCACACCCTCCAGGAGCTGGCGAGCGACCTGATGAGCACACGGCTCGACTTCGCGCGGCCGCTCTGGCAGTTCCACGTCGTAGATGGCTACAACGGCGGTAGCGCAGTGATCACCCGGCTGCACCACACGATCGCCGATGGGATCGCCCTGGTGCAGGTGCTGCTGTCGCTCACCGATGATCACCCCGAGGAGGAAGCGCTGGTTGAGGAGCACGCCGCACGCGGCGAGGGCGGGGGAATGGCGGGGCTGCTGCACCCCGTGAGCTCGGCCGTGCGCGCCGGACAGGCTCTGCTGAGCGAGGGCGCCGAGGCGCTTGCCGACCCGGACCGCGTGCTCGAGGCGGCGAAGCTCGGCGCGAGCGGGGTCGCCGCACTGAACAAGCTGCTGTTCATGTCCCCCGACCCGCCGACACTGCTCAAGGGCCCGCTCGGCGTCGAGAAGCGCGCCGCCTGGTCACAGCCCATCACGCTCGACGACGTCAAGGCGGTGGGCCGCATGTCGCGCGGCACCGTCAACGATGTGCTGATCAACGCGACTGCCGGAGCGCTCCGCCGCTACCTGATCCGCCGCGGCGCCCCTGTAGACGGCGTCAACCTGCGCGCCGTGGTGCCGGTGAATCTGCGCCCGCTGGATAAGCCGATCACTGAGCTCGGCAACAAGTTTGGCGTGGTCTTCCTCGCGCTGCCGGTCGGCATCGACGACCCGTTCGACCGGCTGCTCGAGCTCAAGCGGCGCATGGAGGCGATCAAGGGCTCGCCGGAGGCGGTGGTGGCCTTCGGCATCCTGAATGTCATCGGTGCCTCGCCACCGCAGCTGGCTGACCTGGCGGTGGATCTGTTCGGCAGCAAGGCCACCGCAGTGATGACGAACGTGCCGGGGCCGCGCCAGCCGATCTACATGGCCGGCGCGCGGGTCGAGAAGACGATGTTCTGGGTGCCGCAGTCCGGGCACCTCGGGCTCGGCGTCAGCATCTTCAGCTACGCCGGCTCCGTGCTGCTGGGTGTTGCATCCGACGCCGGGCTCATCCCGGACCCGGAGGCGATCGTGGCCGACTTCCACGCTGAGATGGACGAGCTGATCAGGTTGTCCCAGGCGATCAGCGGCTCGGCCGACCTCGCCCGTGAGACGAACGCGCTGGCTGGGGCGACGAGATGAGCGACGCCGCTGGCGAAGAAAACCTCGCCTGTAGCAATCCTACGGCGCAAGCCGGTAGTCCCGCCTGCCCGGCCCAGACCTGAGGAAGGGAGATACGTGCTCTACCTGGTTCGAACGACTCGCGCCGCGCTGGCGGCGCTGCTCATGCTCCTGTGCGCGGCCTGCGCGCTCCAGCCCGCCCCCCCCTCCCCGACACCTTCCACCCCCGCCACAGCGGGCGCGGGGGAGGGCGCCACAGCTGCCGTCACGCTGCCGGACGTATCCACGGGGGAGTACCCGGCCCCGCAACCCGCAGTACCAGCGGCGAGCGGAGCGCCCGGGGAGTACCCGGCCCCGCAGTCCCCTGCCGCCGGCGCATCCACTGCAACCCCCGCGGCCGTCGTCGCGCTGCCCGATGTCTCGGGCGCCCCCGGCGATGCGAGCACTCCCACGGCGCCGGCCGGCGCCACAGCTACGCCCGCCTCAGCGATCATGATGCCGGGTGTGACGGCACCCCAGGACCCGGTGGCCGTAGCGGGTCCCACGGTGGTGCCGGACGCGGAGATCGAGGCGACGGTCGGGGGGCACGCCCTGCGCCTGCGGGTGGTGGCAACGCCCGAGAAGCGCGCGGCGGGGCTGATGTTCTACCGCGAGCTCCCGGACGACCTGGGCATGCTGTTCGTCTTCCCGGTAGACCAGGAGCTCTCGTTCTGGATGCGCAACACGCTCGTGCCACTCTCGGTGGCGTACCTGGACGCCGAGCGGCGCATCCTGAATGTGGAGGATATGCAGCCGCTCGACGAGCAGACCTTCCACCGATCGGCGGGACCGGCGCGCTATGCGCTGGAGGTACGCCAGGGGTGGTTCGCTGCGCGCGGGATCGGCGCGGGCGCGGTGGTGGAGTTTACGCTGCCAGCGGGCCTGCCGGTCCAGTGAGCCGGATGGTATAGCCTCCGATCCGCACCGCCGCGCCCGCACCGCCGCCCGTGGGTACCTCGATCAGAAGCGGGCCGTCGGCCGGCTCGGCGTGCCCCACCTGACGCGTGCGGTACTGGCCCGCGCTGCGGATCACCGCGTGATACGGCGCCACCCCCGCCGCGAGAATCACCAAATCGTTGTCGGGCGCCCGCCCGATGCGGAGCCCGTCTGCGCCGACCACCACCCTGCGCTGCTGGCCGTCCGGGCTGGTAATGAGGGCTGTCGCGCTGCTCATAGGCCGCCTCAGATGCTTGCTGCTCGTCGCCGTCTACCACTGGTGCGTCTACACCCAGTAAACGCCACCGAGGCCCTGTTTGTCACCGGCCGCGGGGCCGAGCGGGGTAGGACGAAGGGCTGATCTGCTGTGCTACAATTGCTGCGCCCCTATGTGCCCGTCACTACGATGAGAGAGACCGCGCTATGCCCTACTCCCCCGAGCTCGTCGCCAGGGCCCTGACCGGCTCACCGCTGCGGAAGCCAGCCTACGGGTGCCTCTTCTGGGCCGGTATGCTGCTACTCCTCGGCATCGCGTTCCTTGGCCACCTGACGCTCTGGATCCTCGAGCCGCTCGAGGCCAGCGCGGTCTTCGCCGCTGCCGCGCTGTTGGGCGCCGCCGCCTCGGTGCCGGTGATCGCCTTGCTCTGGTACCTGGACCGGCGTGAGCGCGAGTCGGTCTGGCTGTTTGGGGGCGCGCTGCTGTGGGGTGCCGTGATCAGCACCGGCATCTCGGCCATCCTCAACGCGCTCGGCTTCGGCTTCATCCAGCTCGGGCTCGAGGTGGCCGGCGGCATGGACGCCGAGATGGCCGGGCAGCTGCTGGCGGCCGCCCTCGTTGCCCCACCGGTGGAGGAGATGGCCAAGGGCCTGGCCGTGCTGGTGCTGTTCTGGTTCTTCCGCGCCGAGTTCGACAACGTGCGCGACGGGATCATCTACGGCGGGCTGGTAGGCCTGGGGTTCAACATCGCCGAGTACGCGCTCTACGTGATGCAGGGCTTCCTCGAGACAGGCACGGCGCCGTTCGCGCAGCAGTTCGCCGGACGCTTTGTGTTCCTGGGGCTCAACGGCCACATGCTCTGGACGGCGCTGTGCGGCGCGGGGGTGGGGCTGGCCCGCCAGACCAGGAGCGGCTGCCTGCGACTCGGGGCGCCGGTGGCGGGATACAGCGTAGCGACGCTGGCGCACGCGCTGAACAACTCGATCGGTATCTTCGCGCTGGCCTTCTTCCTCTACCTGATCGGCTTCGACATAGAGGCGGGCCTGGAGAACACGCCGGCCCTGGGGATCTGGGCAGCCGCGGTGCTGTCGAACATCCTGGTGCAGGGTTTCCCCTATATCCTCCTGGCGGTGCTGCTCTGGCTCAGCGCCCAGTGGGAGCGCGACATCATCCGCGCCTACCTGGCCGACGAAGTGGGCCTGAGCGTGACCCCGGCCGAGTACGAGCGGATCGCCCGCGACCGGCTGTTCCGGGGCGTGCCGGTGCTCCCCGGAACAGCCGCCCAGCTGGCCAACGCCCAGAACGAGCTCGCGTTTCGCAAGTGGCACGTGGCCCGCGAGGGGGGCGACCCGAACACCGACCCCCTCGTGGCCGCATGGCGCCAGGACATCTCCCGGCTGCGGGAATCCTAGTGCCAAACACTGAACACTTCGGGCCATCAGAACGCCGCGAACACCCCTAAAGCACGTTCTGAGACTCTGCTATCGGCGCGCTTCTTGCTCATCTGTACGCGTTCCGCCGCACAGAAAGAGGAGGCTGCCATGACGCCGTGCGCGATCTATCTACGCACCTCAGTGGAGGAGAGCCGCGGGGAGTACGCGCTGGTGAGCGACTTGGAGATGTGCCGGTCGCACGCCGCCGCACAGGGCTACATCATCATCGGAGAGTTCAACGACATGCGGCCCGACGGTAGCATGGATCGGCCGGGACTCAACACGCTGCGGCACGCGATGAGCGAGCACGGCGGCGGGATCATGATCATCCCGCGCGACGAGGCGCTGGCCCCAGACGCATCCGATCGGCAGGGGGTGGCCGACGCGCTGGAGAGCGAAAACATTCTTATCGAGGTGGCGCGCCCACTCGCGGCGCAGACCACGGTCGCCTGAGGAGATGCAGGCGCTCAGCATGACAGTGCACTCCCACTTTCACTGTCATGCTGAGCGCAGCGAAGCATCTCTGGCATAGACTCTTCGCTGCCCACAGAGTGACAAGCCCCCCGTAGCGTGCACAGAGGGCGCAGTGATGAGCTTCAAGCCCATCTCCGCGCCCTCTGCGTGCTCTCTGGCGAGGGAGCGCCCTAGATCCGCTCGGCCACCGCGGCGCCTACCTCGGCGGTGGTCCGCACGGCCTCGCCGGGAGCGGCCACATCCCCTGTGACGAACCCAGCGTCGAGCGCGGCGCCCACCGCAGCCTCGACCGCGCAGGCCTCCTCCTCGAGCCCAAGCGAGTAGCGCAGCAGTAGCGCCACACTCAGGATCGTCGCCAGCGGGTTCGCGATCCCCTTGCCCGCGATGTCCGGCGCCGAGCCGTGGATCGGCTCGTAGAGACCGATGCGTGTGTTACCCTGGCCGGACGGCCCGAGCGACGCCGAGGGCAGCATACCCATCGAGCCCGCCAGCATGGAGGCCTCGTCGGTGAGAATGTCGCCGAACATGTTCTCGGTGACGATCACGTCGAAGTCGGCCGGGCGGCGGATCAGGTGCATCGCGCAGGCGTCCACCAGCTGGTGCTCGAGCTGCACGTCGGGGAACTCCTCGCGCATCACCCGCACCGTGACGCTGCGCCAGAGGCGGCTGGTCTCGAGCACATTCGCCTTATCGACCGAGGTGAGCTTACCGCGCCGGCCGCGCGCCATCTGGGCCGCCGCCCGCACGATGCGCTCGATCTCGCTGGTGGTGTAGACGCAGGTGTCCAGAGCGCGCTCCTCGACGCGTCCCTCCGACTCTGACCTGCTCTTCTCCGCCGGGCGGATGGGCTCGCCCATTTTCGGCCAGTCGCGCCAGTCCAGCCTCTCGCGCTTCTTCTCACCGAAGTAGATGCCGCCGGTGAGCTCGCGCACCACCAGCATGTCCACGCCCTGCAGCCGCTCGGGACGCAGCGGCGAGGCGGCGATCAGGCGCGGGTGCAGCGTCACCGGGCGCAGATTGGCGAACAGCCCAAGCGCCTTACGGATGCCGAGCAGCCCCTGCTCAGGGCGCACCTTAGCCTCGGGGTTGTCCCACTTCGGCCCGCCCACGGCGCCAAGCAGCACCGCGTCCGACTCGCGGCACAGCCGCAGCGTCTCGTCCGGCATCGCCGTGCCGTGCGCGTCAATCGCGCAGCCACCCAGCAGTGCCTCACGCAGCTCAAAGCTATGGTCGAAGCGGGCCGCGACCGCCCGCAGCACGCGGGCACCCTCGGCGGTGACCTCCGGCCCGATCCCGTCGCCGGGCAGAATGGTGATAGTTGCCTTCATTGATCTCAATCCAGTACAGTCGTTCGTGTAAAATGCAAGATGGCACCGCACGTTGCTGCCAGCGCACCTGATGCATTTTTACACTTCACACTTACTCCGCCTTCGCCTTCTTCGACTTCTGGCTCAGGAAGTATGTCAGCGCCACGATCACCAGCGCCGCGCCGCCGCCGGGGATGAGCAGGTTGCTCTGCCCGTCCCAGCTCACAAACTGGCCCAGGAAGCCAACCCCCAGCACCACCACGATCACCCCAACCAGCTTATCCTTCAGGTCATCCAGGTTGTGGATCTCGAGCCATGCCGGGACCAGGACCGTGTCGTCGATGAACAGCTCGTAGAGGCCCAGGGCCGTGATGTAGAGCACCGTCGCCAGCAGGAAGATATCGACGATCTCGATGAAGTCCACCAGCAGGATCTTGCCCGTCTTCGACGAGAAGTCCCCCTTGACGAACAGATCACGGATCACCAGCATCGTGTCGATCGCACCGAAGACCAGCAGGACCGTCGCGGCAACAAGAGTCGCGACGATAGCGATGATGACGATGTAGCGCGTCGCGCCGATCAGGCGGTTCATAGGCCCCCGTCTACTGCACGAGCATTGTGTTCACGCGGTCGCCGCTTGCGGCCTCGTACGCGGCAACCGCGTCGGCCTCGGCCAGCAGGAAGCCCATCTGATCCACGCCGTTCAGCAGGCAGTGCTTGGCGAACGAGTCGATCGGGAAGCTCACCGCGCGGCCGTCCGGCAGGGTCACCGTCTGCGTGGCCAGGTCCACCGTAACGCTGGTAGTGGGATCCTCCTCGGCCAGGCTGAAAAGCTGCTGGAGGGTCTCCTCGTCCACCTGGATCGGCAGCAGGCCGTTCTTGAGTGAGTTCCCCTTGAAGATATCGGCGAAGTAGGTGGAGATCACAGCCTTGAAGCCGTAGCCCTGAAGGGCCCACGGCGCGTGCTCGCGCGATGAGCCGCAGCCGAAGTTATTGCCGGCCACCAGCACCTCGGCGCCCTGGGCCTCGGGGCGGTTCAGCACGAAGTCCGGCTTGGGCGTGCCGTCCGGGCTGAAGCGCCAGGCTTTGAACAGCCCCTCGGCCAGGCCGTCCTTATTCGTCACCTTCAGGTAGGCCGCCGGGATGATCTGGTCAGTGTCGATGTTCTCGACCGGCAGCGCGGCGATCTTCGCCGTAAACGTCTTGATTGGCTCCACAGCAGGCTCCCTTGTTAGTTCAGCAGATCGCGCGGGTCGGCCACCACACCCGCCACGGCCGAGGCGGCGGCGGTGATCGGGCTGGCGAGGAACGTGCGCGAGCCGGGGCCCTGGCGCCCTTCAAAGTTGCGGTTGCTGGTGCTGACCGCGTACTTACCAGCCGGCACCCGATCCTCATTCATAGCGAGGCAGGCCGAGCAGCCCGCCTCGCGCCACTCGGCGCCCGCAGCCTTGAAGATCTCGTGCAGCCCCTCGGCCTCGGCCTGCTTCTTGACCTGCTGCGAGCCGGGGACCACCATCACGCGCACACCCTCGGCCACCCTGCGCCCCTTGATGATGCTCGCCGCCGCCCGCAGGTCCGAGATGCGCGAGTTGGTGCAGCTGCCGATGAAGACCATGTCGATCTTCTGGCCCAGCATGGGCTGGCCCGGCTGCAGGTCCATGTAGCGCAGCGCCTTGTCGAGCGCCATGCGCGCTGACGAATCCGGCAGCTCCTCGATCGTCGGTACGCGGCCGGTGATTGGGATGCCCATACCGGGGTTGGTGCCGTAGGTGATCATCGGCGTGAGCTCATCGGCGTTGATCGTCACGACCTTATCGTAGGTCGCGCCCTCGTCGGTGGGCAGGGTGCGCCAGTAGGCCACCGCGCGCTCCCACGCCTCACCCTTCGGCGCGGCAGGCCGCCCCTCGATGTAGGCGAAGGTTGTCTCGTCGGGCGCCACGAGGCCCGCGCGAGCGCCGCCCTCGATGCTCATATTGCAGATCGTCATGCGCTCCTCCATGTTGAGGGCGCGGATCGCCTCGCCGGTGTACTCGAAGACGTAGCCGGTGCCGCCGCCGACGCCGATCTTGGCGATGATCGCCAGGATGATATCCTTGGCGGTCACGCCCGGCCGCAGCCTGCCGTCCACCCGGATCTCCATCGTCCTCGGCTTGCTCTGGATGAGGCACTGCGAGGCCAGCACGTGGCCCACCTCGGAGGTGCCGATGCCGAAGGCCAGCGCGCCGAACGCGCCGTGGGTGCTGGTGTGGCTGTCGCCGCAGACGATCGTCATGCCGGGCTGAGTCACGCCCTGCTCCGGTCCGATCACGTGGACAATGCCCTGCTTGTCGCTGCCGAGCTTGAACAGCGGGATGCCGAACTCGGCACAGTTGCGCTCCAGCTGGTTGAGCTGCGCCAGACCCTGCGGGTCCAGCACCGGGATGATCCCGTCAGCGCCGCGCGGGGTGGTGGGCGTCGAGTGGTCCATGGTGGCCAGTGTCTTGTCTGGCCGGCGCACCTTCAGGCCACGCTCGCGCAGCTCAGTGAATGCCTGCGGCGAGGTCACCTCGTGGATCAGGTGGAGATCAATGTAAAGGACGGCCGGGGTATCCGGCGTCTGCGGGCGCACAATGTGGGCGTCCCAGATTTTCTCGAACAGAGTCTTTGGCTGCGTGGTCATTCCTTTGCTCCAGCAATCACAGGGGCGGGACCGGGGAGAGCAGGGCCGACCCCGGGCCCACCCTAACGGCAGTCTACACGTATGTCAGCCAGCCCCAGCGGTCCTCAGTCTCACCGTTGAACAGGCCAAAGAAGGTCTTCTGGATCGCGGTAGTGACCGGCCCGCGCGCGCCGGCGCCCACCACCATCTTGTCCACCGAGCGCACCGGCGTAACCTCGGCGGCGGTGCCGGTGAAGAAGATCTCGTCTGCCAGGTAGAGCACCTCGCGCGGCAGGTTCTGCTCGCGCACCTCGTAGCCCAGGTGGCGCGCGATCGTCATCACCGACTCGCGGGTGATGCCCGGCAGCAGCGCGGCCGTGGCCGGCGGGGTGTAGATCACGCCGTCGCGGATCACGAACAGGTTCTCGCCCGAGCCCTCGCTGAGCTGGCCGTTGACATCGAGCGCGATCCCCTCGGCGTAGCCGTTGCCCACCGCCTCGGTCACGATCAGCTGCGAGGAGAGATAGTTGCCGCCCGCCTTAGCCAGCGTCGGGACGGTGTTCGGCGCCATGCGCGTCCAGGACGAGACCTGCACGTCCACACCCTTCTCGAGGCCCTCCGCGCCGAGGTAGGCGCCCCACTGCATCGCTGCGATCATCACCTCGACGGGCGAACGCAGTGGGAAGACGCCGAGCTCACCGTAGCCGCGCCACACCAGCGGGCGCAGGTAGGCGTTGGTCAGGCCGTTCTCACGCACCACCGCTCGGCAGGCCTCCATCAGCTCGTCGTGGCTGAACTTCAGCTCCATGCGGTAGATGCGCGCGGAGTCAAACAGGCGCCGGATGTGCGGCTGAAGGCGGAAGATGGCCGGTCCGCTCGGCGTGTTGTACGAGCGAATCCCCTCGAACACCGATGACCCATAGTGCATGGCGTGGGTCATGACGTGGACAGTAGCCTTCTCCCAGGGCACCATCTCACCGTTAAACCAGATAAACTTGCTCGGTGCGATCGGCATACGCTGTTCTCCTCTACCTGCTAGTTAAGGCGGTCTGCGCCCACGTGGCTGCGCTGCACATGGTATGTGTCCTGCTATGGATGCGGCTCTGGAAACGCGCCATTGCGTGATGGCGGCAATTATACTAGACTGCGGGGAGCATTTCTGCTCTTGATCAGACGCGCAAGCAAAGGCAGTGCAATGAGCCGGGCTGTACGCCGCAGTACGCTACGAATACCATCGCGCTTTATCCCCTATGCCGTCCTGGGCGGATCACTGCTGCTGACCCTCGTCACCTCGCTCTACACGGCGGCTATCACGCGGGCGAACGACCAGCTGCGGTTTGAGAGCCAGGTGCAGCAGACGCAAGAGGCCATCGCTGCGCGCCTCGACACCTACATCTCGCTGCTCCGCGGCGTGACCGGCCTGTACGCTGCCAGCGATTCGATCACGGCCGAGGACTTCCGCGCCTACGTGGACCGGCTCGACCTGCGCGAGCGCTACCCCGGCATGCAGGGCATCGGCTTCAGCCTCCGCGTCCCGTCCGGCGAGGAGCATGCGCTCATCTCAATCCGCCGCCAGAGCCACCCCGACTTCCACATCTGGCCCGATGGCCCGCGCGACGAGCTCCACACGATCCTCTACCTCGAGCCGCTCGACCTGCGCAACCAGGCGGCGCTCGGCTTCGACATGTTCTCCGAGCCCACCCGCCGCGCTGCGATGGAGCGGGCGCGTGACACAGGCCTGCCGGCCGCGTCAGGGCGCGTCACGCTGGTGCAGGAGATCGATGAGCGCAAGCAGGCCGGCTTCCTGATCTACGTGCCGATCTACCGCAGCGGCAGCACACCGACAACGGTGGCCGAGCGCCGCGCCCAGCTGATCGGCTTCGCCTACACCCCGTTCCGCGCCGACGACCTGCTGACCAACCTGTTCGGCACCGGGGATACCCCGCGGCTAGGGTTCGAGGCGTACGACACCACCGACCTCTCCCCCGAACGTCTGCTCCACATATCACCGGCCGACGACACCGGCCTGGGCGAGCCGCGCTTCACCACCACCACGCAGATCGAAGTGGCTGGCCAGCCCTGGATCCTGCGCTACCGCACCCTCCCCACGTTCGAGAACACCAGCGCGGCGACCTGGGTGCCGTTCATCACGCTCGCAGGTGTCCTGATCAGCCTGGTCCTGTTCGCTCTGGTGCAGGCCCAAGTGCGCGCGCGGGACGTGGCCGAGGCCGCGGTTCGCGCGCGCGACGAATTCTTCTCGGTGGCCTCGCACGAGCTCAAGACGCCGCTCACGGCGCTGCTCGGCAACACGCAGCTCATCCAGCGCCGAGCTGCACGTGAGGGCACGCTCAGCGAGCGCGATCGCCGCTCGCTCCAGGTGATCACCGACCAAGCCCAGCGGCTGAACAAGCTCGTGTCCACGCTGCTCGACCACTCACGCATCCAGTCCGGGCGGCTGGCAATCGAGCGCAACGCCATCGATCTCGGCATCCTCGTCAGCCGTGTGGTCTCCGAGGTGCAGCCATCGCTGACGAACCACACAGTTACGTTCGACGCCCACCAGACCCCGCTCGTGGTGCTAGGCGACGAGATGCGCCTCGAGCAGGTGCTGCAGAACCTGATCGGCAATGCCATCAAGTACAGCCCCAAGGGCGGGCCCGTCGTGGTACGGCTCGAGCGCTGCGCCGACCACGCGACGGTCCAAGTCACCGACCACGGCATGGGCATCCCGCCGGACGCGCTGCCGCACCTTTTCCAGCCGTTCTACCGTGCGCCGAACGTCGACACGCAGTCGATCAGCGGTATGGGCATCGGCCTGTACGTCATCCGTGAGATCGTGAACCAGCACGATGGCACAATCAACGTCGAGAGCGTGGAGGGTCAGGGGAGCACCTTTACGGTTCAGCTGCCGCTCCTTACGCCCGATGAGTCCCACAAGCCGCGCTACAGCGAGTCCGAGACTCCCGTGGTCTAGACCGCCGCACCCACCGTCTCTGCAAGCGCGGCCTCACGAGCCCGCAGCAGCGGCAGCTCGAGGCTGTCCCACAGGGCCATCCAGCTCGCCTCGATGATGTTCTCCGAGCAGCCGACCGTGCTCCAGCGCTCCTCGCCACGGGCGGACTCGAGCAGCACGCGCGGCTTGGCGGCGGTGCCCAGGTGCTCGTCCACGATGCGAACCTTGTAGTCCACCAGGTGCACCTCGGCCAGCTCCGGGTAGTGCGGCAGGAGCGCCTTGCGGATCGCGCGGTCCAGCGCGTTCACCGGGCCGTCCCCCTCGGCGGCGGTGTGCATCACCTCACCGCCGACGCGCAGCTTGACCATCGCCTGAGACATCACCGGGTTGGAGCCGCGCTCCTCCACGATCACCGTGAAATCCATCAGCTCGAAGGGCGGCTGGTAGTCCGGCGCGCTGCGGCGCACCAGCATCTCGAACGAGCCCTCGGCGGCCTCGAACTGGAAGCCCTGGCTCTCCAGGTCCTTGATCTTCTGCAGCACGACGCGCTCGTTCCCGTTGAGCATCAGCCCCAGCTCCTCGGCGCGCATCCGCACGTTGCCGCGGCCGGAGAGCTCGCTCACCACCACGCGCATCTGGTTACCCACCAGCTCTGGGTCGATGTGTTGGTAGCTCTCGGGCACCTTAGCCACCGCTGCCACGTGGATGCCGCCCTTGTGGGCGAAGGCGCTGCGGCCGACGAACGGCGCGTGGGTGTCCGGATTGAGGTTCGCCACCGCGGCGACGAAGTGCGCGACTTCGGAGAGGCGGCGCAGCTGCTCAGGCGCGACACACTGGTAGCCGAGCTTGAGCTGCAGGTTGGCGATCAGCGGGATCAGGTCCATGTTGCCGCAGCGCTCGCCGTAGCCGTTGATCGTGCCCTGGGCGTGCACGCAGCCGGCCTGGACCGCGGCCATCGCATTGGCCACCGCCAGCGCGCCGTCGTTGTGAGTGTGGATGCCGATCTGCTGGCTGTCCCCCAGGTGCGCGCGCACCGCTCGCACGATCGCTGTCACCTCCTCGGGCAACGAACCGCCGTTGGTATCGCACAGCACCACGCAGTCTGCGCCGGCGCCGGCAGCTGCAGCCACCGTGGCGAGCGCGTAGGCCGCATCAAGCTTGTACCCGTCGAAGAAGTGTTCGGCGTCGTAGACCACCTCTTTGCCGAGGCGCTTGAAGTACGCCACGCTATCAGCGATCATCGTGAGGTTCTCGTCGAGGGTGGTCTCCAGCACCTTCGCCACGTGGAGGATCGAGCTCTTGCCCACCAGCGTCACCACGGGTGTATCGGCCTCCACCAGCGCACGGATGTTGGCATCGTCCTCGCAGGTTCCGCCGGCACGTCGGGTGCTGCCAAAGGCGGCCACCTTGGCGTGGTGCAGCTCGACGTGCCGCACGCGCTGGAAGAACTCGGCATCCTTGGGGTTCGAGCCTGGCCAGCCGCCCTCGACATAGTGCACGCCGAGCGCGTCGAGCTCGCGGGTTATCTTGAGCTTGTCCTCAGCCGAGAGCGAGAGCCCCTCGCGCTGCGTGCCGTCGCGGAGGGTGGTATCGTAGAGAAGGATCTGCACTGCGTACTCCTTGGAAACGCTAAAGGCCAAACACTAGACGCACAACGGTTGCCGACAGGAGCCACCGGTGCGAATGGCGGGCAGCGGGCGTACGACGCTGCACAGTCCCGCTGCCGGCACCACCTCTATGTAACACTGAAGGATGAACGCTGAACGCTGATCCATATGCTCTACCACCAACTATCCAGCCGCGCCCTACCACCCGCCGAGGGCCACGTCGCCCGTAGCGTTCGGCCTTCAGCCACTAGCCTTCCAGCAAGGGTAGCTCCCGAACACCTTAAACAGGCCGGTCTGGGCGCAGATGCGCTCGAGCGCCGCCGCCACACGCGGCTCCTCGCGGTGGCCGTTGATATCCACCAGGAAGATGTACTGCCCGAGCACCTCTTTGGCGGGGCGCGACTCGAGCTTCGTCATATTGATACCGGCCTGGGCGAGCTCCTGCAGCACGCTCACCAGCGACCCCGGGCGATCTGGCTTATCGAAGCCGAAGCAGAAGCTCGTCTTGTCATCGCCGGTGGGCGCGCTGTCGGCCCGCCCGAGCGCCACGAAGCGCGTCACATTGCCGCTGCGGTCCTGGATGTCGCGCGCGATGATCTTGGCCCCGGTGAGTTCGGCGGCACGCGCGGTAGCGATGGCTGCGGCTGGGCGCTCGTCCGCCAGTGCCTCGGCGGGCGCGGCGCTGTTGCTGAGCGAGGCCACGGTTGCTACACCGGGCAGGCAGCGCTCCACGAAGCGGCGGCACTGGCCGAGCGACTGCGGGTGGGCGTAGAGCACCTTGATATCGGCCAGCCCCAGGCTATCGCGGGCCACCAGCAGAT
>JBDLTZ010000143.1:0-8887 GCA_039805565.1 Chloroflexota bacterium
ATCTGCGATAATGATACGCGCCGCACCTCTGCCGCGCGTTAGCACCGCGATAGCATTCCATTAGATAAGGCCCGCTCGCCACTCTTGACATGCGTCCCTCGCCTTGTGATAATTCACACAAAACAGACAGCGAACGAGAGAGGCGACCATGAGCACGAAGAAGCGCGAGGACAACCAGGAGCGGGACGACAGCCACCCCCTGCGCCGGCCGGTCACCGGCAGCAGCTTCGAGAACGTCGTCGACCAGCTCCTCAACAAGGCGCGTTCCGAGGGACAGTTCGACAACCTGGAAGGGCAGGGCAGGCCGCTCCGGTCGGACATCGAAGAACGGCTGGTGCCCGAGGAGCTGCGCGCCGGCTTCCGCATGCTCAAGAACGCCGGCTTTGCGCCGCCGTGGGTCGAGGCCCGCCGCGCAGTGGACCAGGAGCGCGGCGACCTGGCCGGCTGGCTCGTCCAGGCCAACGCCCGCTGGCCCCGGCTGGACGACGCCGCCCGCGCTAAGCTGCGCGAGGAGTACCGCCGCAAGCTCGAGGACCTCCAGCGCCAGATCCTCACCTACAATCTTATGGCTCCTGAGTCCGCGGGGCAGGTGCCCGGCCTCCAGCTCCCAATCGAGCAGGCCAAACTCGGCGGTTCCTGAGACGCCGGAGCGAAACGCTGTGCTATAATCCACCGAATAACTCAGATCGTGTGACCTCGGGCGCCCCGCATGGACGACATCCCGCTTCTCGTAACCATCCTGCTTGCGATCAACGAACTGCTCGTCGCGGCCGTGTTGATCGTCACATTCTCGCTACTGGTCTACATCGCGCTCCAGAATCGCTACACTCCCATCGCCCGCGCGATCTGCGTGCTGCTGTTCGGCGTCGTCGTGGTGTTCGGCGGAGACGTGCTGCTCGGCGAGGCTCAGCGCGCTCACACGGTCGAGTTCCTGCTGCGTGCCCAATGGCTCGGCATCGTGTGCGTCCCGGCCGGCTACATCCACCTGGCCGACGCCCTGCTGGTGTTCGGCGGCACCGCGAGCCGCCGCCGCCGCTGGCTCGTGCCCGGCGCCTACGTCCTCAGCGCCGCCTTCTTCGCCCTGGCCTTCACAGCTGACCTGCTGGTGCGCGAGGACGGCCCGCGCGGGGTGGTGGCGCAGCTCGGCGCAGGCCCACTCTTCTGGTTCTTCGCGATCTACTTCGTGGGTGCCTGCGCCGGCGGGCTGCTCTCCGCGCTGCGCCTGAGGCGCCAGGCCCTCACCCCCACGCTGCGGCGCCGCCTTAGCTACCTGGCCGCCACCTTCCTCGGGCCGGGGATGGCGGTCTTCCCCTACCTCGTGATCTCCGGCCCGCAGCCGCCCGTGCCGGACGCCTTCGTGCTGCTGCTCAGCGCTGTGGGCAACGCCGCTGTGGTCGGGATGACGGTGGTGATGGTGTATAGCATCGCCTTCCAGGGGCTGCCGCTGCCAGACCGGCTGATCAAGCAGGACTTCATCCGCTGGGGGCTGTACGGGCCGTTCGTCGGCGTGACGATCGTGCTGTTCCTGCGCGGCGTCCCGGTGCTGGCGCGCCTCGTGGGTCTCCCACCCGAGACGCTGCTGACCGTCGGCATCATGATCATGACAGTGCTGATGCCGATCTTCGTCAGCCGCGCCAAGCCCTACCTCGATGCGCTGGTGTTCACCCAGGACCACGCGGAGATCGACTACCTGCGGGCGCTGCCGCGCAGCACCTTCACGCAGACCGACCTGCGCAGCCTGCTCGAGAACACCCTGGTGGTGGTCTGCGGCGCGCTGCGAGTGGACACCGGGTTCGTGGCGGCCCCAGACGACGGCGGCGGCTACACGATCAAGACGATCGTCGGCTCGCGGCGCGCGGTCAAGCGCTTCGTCAGCGAGCACCCGCTGGTCGATGTGATCCCGCGCGTGATGGCGGCCCCCTCCCACGAACCGGGCAACACGCCCGCGGCGGCGTCGTTCATCCCCTGCGACGGATTCAGCCTGCTGGCGCTCCGCAGCCCCCAGGGGGACTTCCTCGGCGCGCTGGGCGTGGCCTACCCCCAGAGCGCCCTCAGCCCTGAGGTGCGCGCGCTGATCGGCGCGCTGGCCCACCGCATGGAGCTGGCGCTCGAGACAGTCCAGATCCAGCAGCGGCTGTTCTCCGCCCTGCGCGGGATCGGGCCGGAGATGCAGTCGCTCCAGGCGCTCAGCAGCCAGCTCGAGCAGGCCACCCCGGCCTCGCTCGACCAGCTTGAGTCCGACGTGGCGCTGCTGCCCGAGTTCCCGCAGCTGGTGAAGGACGCACTGGCGCACTACTGGGGCGGCCCCAAGCTCTCCGACAGCCCGCTCCTGGGCCTCAAGACGGTGCGGCGCCTGCTGACCGATCAGGGCGGCAGCCCCACGCGCGCGCTCCAGGCGGTGCTGCGCCAGGCGATCGAGAACCTGCGCCCGGACGAGCAGCTCGACCCCTCGGCGCAGGAGTGGCTGATGTACAACATCCTCGAGCTGCGCTTCCTGCAGGGCAAGCGCATCCGCGACACCGCCGAGCGCCTGGCGATGAGCGAGAGCGACCTGTACCGCAAGCAGCGCATCGCCGTCGAGGAGGTGGCCCGCCAGCTTGCCCTGATGGAGGAGTCGGCCGGGGCGGAGTAGGCGAGTACACGAAGGCGTGAGACTTGAGGTATGAGTCTTAAGTCGTGAGTGCTGAGGGGCGAGTTATGCGGCTTGAGGCGTGAGACTTGAGGTGTGAGTCGTGAGACCTGAGCGTGAGTGCCGAGGGTTGCGTGCCGGGTGGCGAAGGCGTTCTCGGCTTGGGCGTGCCGTGCGTGGCTAGGTAGGCGCGTGGTACAATGTGCGCTATCGTTGGTTGCTAGAAAGGTGTCTCCTGTGACTGACACACCCTACGACGTCGTCGTAGTTGGCGCCGGGCCGGGCGGCTACGTCGCCGCGATTCGCGCCTCGCAGCTCGGCCTGCGCGCCGCCATTGTCGAGCGCCAGTATATGGGCGGTGTCTGCCTCAATGTTGGCTGCATCCCCACCAAAGCCATGCTCCACTCCGCCGAGCTGTTGGACGAGGCCCACGAGGCCAAGCGCTTCGGCGTGATCATCAAGGACGTCTCGGTGGACTGGGACGGGGTGATCAAGAACAAGGACACGGTCGTCAAGCAGATGACGCAGGGCGTCAGCTTCCTTATGAAGAAGAACAAGGTCGACGTCCACAATGGCTCCGCTCGCCTGGTGGACCGCGGCCGGCTCCAGGTGACGGGCGCGGACGGCAAGGCCACCGAGATCGCGGCCAAGAACGTGGTGCTGGCCACCGGCGCTCGCCCGCGCGAGATCCCGCAGATCGGCGCGGTGTTCGACGGCGACCGCATCCTGAACTCCTACCAGGCGCTCTCGCTCAAGGCGCTGCCGAAGTCCATCCTGATCATCGGCGCGAGCGCGATCGGCTGCGAGTTCGCCTCGATGTTCCGCTCGTTCGGCGCCGACGTGACGCTCGTCGAGGCGCTGCCGCGCATCGTGCCCGCCGAGGACGAGGAGATCAGCGCCGAGCTGACGCGCGCCTTCCAGCGACGCGGCATCAAGGTGATGGCCGGCGCCAAGCTGACGTCGATCAAGGCGGAGGGGGACCACGTCACCGCCAGCATCACCGACGCCGAGGGCAAGGAGCAGACGATCAAGGCCGAGCGTGCGCTCATGGGCATCGGCATCGCCCCCAACAGCAAGGACCTGGGCCTCGAGGATCGCGGCGTCGAGACCGACCAGCGCGGCTTCATCAAGGTGGACCCGCTGATGCGCACCACCGTCGAGGGGGTCTATGCGATCGGCGACTGCGCGCTAAGCACCCCCTGGCTGGCGCATAAGGCCAGCGCCGAGGGTATCCTGGCTGCCGAGGCGATCGCCGGCCACAACCCGCACCCGATCGACTACGGCAAGATCCCGGGCTGCACCTACTGCTCCCCCGAGATCGGCAGCGTGGGCCTGACCGAGGCGCGGGCGCGCGAGCAGGGCTACGACGTGAAGGTGGGCAAGTTCCCGCTCTCCGCCAACGGCAAGGCCACCATCCTCGGCGCGCGCAACGGCTTCGTGAAGATCGTGGCCGAGAAGAAGTACGACGAGGTGCTCGGCGTCCACATGATCGGCCCGCGCGTCACCGAGCTGATCGCCGAGGGCGGCCTGGCGCTCTCCCACGAGGCCACCGCCGAGTCGATGATGCGAACGATCCACGCCCACCCGACGCTCTACGAGGCGATCGGCGAGGCAGCCCACGCGGCGGCCGAGGGCGCGGCGATCCATATCTAGCGAGTGCTGAGTGCTGAGTAACAAGTTCTGAGTGAGGTTGCCTCAGCACTCAGCACTCAGCACTCAGTACTGAGGGGTACCATGCCTGTCCTGATCAACCTCACCACCGCCGAGCACGGGGGCACGAAGCTCTCCTGCGGCACCCACGAGGGCTGCGGCGTGAACTGCGACTGCGGCTGCCCGTACACCGGCATGGAGGAGAAGGGGCGCGTCGAGCCGATCGCCGAGGCCGAAGCTCGCTACCCTGGGCAGTGGCTGGCGTTCGTGATCCCGCCCGGCGAGGACGACTACGCGCCCGAGCGTGGCATGCTCGTGGCCTACGGCGACGAGGACGAGGTCTTCGAGGCCGTCGCCCGCGTCACCTTCAACCAGGTGGTCCACGTCTACTTCAACGGGCCGCTCGAGCCGTTCCTGGAGCTGATGGAAGCGGCGTAGCAGCCGCGATCACAGGTCCAGCACCCCCTTGTGCCCCGACGTGTGCGCCCGCACGATGGCTCCGGCGACGTCCGCCGGAGCCATCGCGCCCTTCGGCAGCCGGAAGGGCGCCTTCTCCCAGAAGGCCGTGTCCACTGCCCCGACACGCACGTTCGTCACGCGCCGGTCGCGGAGCTCCTTGCCCAGCACGGTGACGTAGGCGTCGAGCGCTGCCTTCGCGGCTGCGTACGCACCTAGCTTCGGTAGCATGATGCGCTCGGCGTAGGCCCCCACGAACACCATGTGCCCTCCGGCCGGCACCAGCGGCAGCGAGTGCGTCACCGCCAGGTGCGCGCCGGTGACGTTGGCCGCCATCACGCGCTGCCACTCGGCCGCGCTGGTGTCCGCCAGCGGCTTGCCCAGCACATCGCCCGCCGCGTAGATCCACAGCGCCACGCTCTCAGCCTCGCGCGCGGCCCACAGCGCCGCCGCCGCCACATCCGCCTCGCGCGCGAGGTCGGCCGCGCAGGACTCGACCCCCGCCGCCGCTAGCGGCCCGTCGTCGCGCGCGACGCCCAGCACGCGCCACCCCTCCCGCCGCAGCAGGTCCACCGTCGCGCGGCCGATCCCCCCGGCCGCGCCCCATACCAGCGCTGTCTGCATCCGTGTCTCTTCTAGGTAGTGCGCAAACCTGTCGGTTTGGGCGGCTCCAGAGAGGGCTTGCCCTCCCTGCTCTCCCGCTCCGGAATGCAGGGGACTACGCAGCAGAGCGACCGACAGATGCAGAACACGCCTCCTTCGGCGCTAGCAAGCACCGCGGCGGTCGGTGCTTCCGCAGGCAGCACGGTGGGCGCCACGGAGGCGAGGGATGCGGTGGACTGTGCTCCACCGCTGCCGAGCGCCACAGCCACCGATGCGACCGAGCATACCGTCCCGTCGCTGAGGCCGGGAAAAGGGCGGTGTGGCTGCGCAGCTCGAATGGGCTGCTGATCACCGCGCCGTTCTGGGGGGCATCGATCGTGTTCGCCTTGTCCTGCGTCGCGAGCTGTTGGGTGGGTCAGTCCGGGCATCGGTCATCGGGAGGCCTCACTTCAACTGGCCAGAGAGAACGACGGAGAGTATCGCAGCCAGAGACAAAAGATAAGACTAAGTTTCATTATAAACCAGGGGAGACATGCGCATGATTACTGCACCTGCCACATAGCTGATACACGACTTCGATTGACAGGCGTGCGATGTTCACGTATAATCCCGGAATGACACCGGCTATCAATGAGAAACGATGTGCAGCTGAAGAGAAACCGCACAGAGGCTGATATGCAGAGACTCAGAAACTTTCACCTCGCAGCATTCGTCACAATCTCGCTGGTGCTGGCCGCCTGTGGCGGCACACCGGCTGCGATACCCGCCGCGATGAGCGAGCCAGCCGCTCCTGCGGAGGGAGCCACCGGGGGGAGGCTGCCCGTCGTCGCCAGCTTCAGCATCATTGGCGACATGGTGCAGCAGGTCGGCGGGGACCTCGTCGAGGTGCGGACGCTCGTCGGTCCGGGTGGCGACGCACACACCTTCGAGCCCACGCCCGCTGACAGCGCGGCGCTAGTGGGTGCGAAGGTGCTGGTGGAAAACGGCCTCGCGTTTGAGAGCTGGCTTGACGACCTGTACGCCGCGTCTGGGTCGAGCGCTGTGCGTGTTGTTGCCTCAAAGGGTATCGAGACGATCGCGCCGGCCCACAGCGAGGGCGAGGCCCACGGCGAGGGCGAGGCCCACGGCGAGGACGAGGCCCACAGCGAGGGCGAGGCCCACAGCGAGGACGAGGCCCACAGCGAGGCCCACGGCGAGTTCGACCCGCACATCTGGCACGACGTCGAGAACGCCATCGCGATGGTGGCCAACATCCGCGACGGGCTGGCGCAGGCCGACCCGGCGAATGCCGAGGCCTACCGCGCTAACGCCGAGGCCTACACCGCGGAGCTGCGCGAGCTCAACACGTATGTGAAGGAGCAGGTGGAGCAGATCCCGGTGGAACGGCGCAAGCTCGTGACCTCACACGACACCTTCGGCTACTTCGCCAAGCGCTACGGTTTTGAGGTCATCGGCACCGCGCTCGGCGCCGCCTCGACGGAGGTAGCCGACCCGGCCGCGAGCAAGATCGCGGCGCTGGTGCAGGAGGTGCGCGCGGCCGGCGTCCCGGCGATCTTCGCCGAGAACGTCAGCAACCCGGGGCTGATCGAGACCATCGCCGCCGAGGCAGGCGTCGCTGTCGCCCCGCCGCTCTACACCGACGCGCTCGGCGAGCCGGGTAGCGCCGGGGCAACATACACAGAGATCATTCGCTCCAACGTCACGACGATCGTCAGCGCGCTCAAGGGGTAGGAAACCAGGATGCAACTCTTTTACGGAAAGCGCTGCTTCACCGCAGCCACGCCGGGCGCCCCAGCGGTGTCAATCCGCGGCCTGAGCGCCGCCCACCCCGGCAGCAACACGCGGGCGATCGAGGCCATCAGCCTTGAGGTCGCGCCAGGCACGCGCGTCGCGCTCGTCGGCCCGAACGGCGCAGGCAAGTCCACCCTGCTGAAGGTCATCGCCGGCCTCCTTCCCGCCCTGGCCGGCGAGGTCCGCGTCTACGGCCTGCCGATCGGCGGCTGCCACCACCGCACCGCCTACCTGCCGCAGCGCGGCGAGATCGACTGGCGCTTCCCAATCACCCTGCGCCGCCTGGTGCTCACCGGCCGCTACGCGCACCTCGGCTGGCTGCAGCGCCCCGGCCCCGCCGACCGCGCGATCGCCGACGCGATGATCGAGCGGCTCGGGCTCAGCCACCTGGCCGAGCGCCAGATCGGCGAGCTCTCGGGCGGCCAGCAGCAGCGCGCCCTCCTGGCCCGCGCCCTCACGCAGGAGTCCGAGATGCTTCTGCTGGACGAGCCGTTCAACGCGGTGGACGCCGAGACCCGCGACGTGATCGTGGACGTGCTCGCTGGGCTCCAGCGCCAGGGCAAGACGGCGATCGTCTCGACGCACGACCTCGACCGGCTGCCGGAGGACTTCGACCGCGTCGTGGCCCTGCGCGACGGGCGCGTGGCCGCCGATGTGCCGTCGCTGCACTACGGAGGCGTAGCCTTCGCGGCGTGACTATGAGCTGGATCCTCGAGCCCCTCAGCTTCGGCTTCATCCGCACCGCGCTCCTGGCGGCCACGATCGTCGGCGTGACCTGCGCCACGCTCGGCGTGTACGTCGTGCTGCGGCGCATGGCTTTCATCGGCGACGCACTCTCGCACACCGCGCTCCCCGGCGTGGTGGCGGCCTACCTCAACGGCTGGAACCTGTTCGCCGGCGCGGTGGTGGCCGGGCTACTCACCGCCCTGGGCATCGGCTGGTTCTCTCGCCGCCACGCGGTGCGCGAGGACACGGCGATCGGCGTGCTGTTCACGGGGATGTTCGCGCTCGGCATCCTGCTGATCAGCACCGTGCGCTCGTTCCGTGACTTCACGCACATCCTCTTCGGCAACATCCTCGGCGTCAGCCCCGGCGATCTGGCGATCCTCGCAGTGATCGCCGCCGGCATCCTCATCACGCTGGCAGTGTTCCACAAGGAGCTGGAGCTGACGTCGTTCGACCCGGCGCACGCTGAAGCGATCGGCATCCGTGCTGACCGGCTGCGGACGCTGCTGCTGGTGCTGCTGGCACTGGCGGTGGTCTCGAGCATCCAGGTGGTGGGGGTGGTGCTCACGAGCGCCCTGCTGGTGACGCCGGCCGCCGCCGCGTCGCTGGTTACGAAGCGCCTGCCGCTGATGATGCTGGTGTCGGCGCTGGTGGCGGTGGGCTCGGGCGCGGTGGGCCTGTTCGTCTCCTACTACCTCGAGGTCTCGTCCGGCGCAGCGATCGTGCTGTCCTGCACGGCCTGCTTCGGCGCGGCCTGGATCTGGCACGCCACGCGGCGCAGCTAGGCGGCGGGCTCTGCGGGTACTCCCACACCCGTAGGCCCGGCGCGCCTCGGCGCACAAGCGGCAGGAAGACCCACAGTAGTACGCCATACGCCGGCGCGGGCTGCTCATCGGGCGGTGGATCAGTCACGGTGCCGGGCGGGGGATGCTCGCCTGGTGGTGCGGCCCGCTCAAGCGCCAGCGACGACAGCTCGCACCCGTGCGTCCTGTCGTCAGCGCTCAAGAAGAGCCGGCCCGGGGTGGCAGCCAG
>JBDLTZ010000144.1:0-5968 GCA_039805565.1 Chloroflexota bacterium
GCTGGCAGACGATTGCCCCGCGCTATACCCCGGCCTACGGGCTCAGCGCCGAGAAGCTGCAGACCTCGCGCGAGGCCCGCCTCGCCTACGGGCTGGTTGCAAAGCACGCAGATCTCGGTCGTCCGTGGCACCCCGTTGCCGACGCCGACTTCCAGGACGACCCGGCGCCCTCGCCGTGGGTCCAGCTCAGCCTGGACTCGCTGCTTGCTGCATAGAAGGACACCTCCATGCACACCACACCCTCTGATGACCTGGCTGAGCTGATCGCCCGCGACAAGGCGCGGATCGCGGAACTCAGTGCGGAGCTCGCCCAGCTGACCGAACGCCCGGAAGCGCTGCGGGCCGAGCGCACCCAGCTCATCCTCCAGGTGACGCACGCCGAGCTCGTTCTCGACTGGCGCGCCCGCGCGGGCGTCGCCCTGGGTGATGTGTTCGCCGACCTCGACGCCATCGACCTTACCCTCAGCACCTTGACCGGCGTGGCGATCTCCGGCGAGGTGCTGCTGCTCATCGTGCAGCTGCGCGACGGCCGGCACGTGCGCGTCGCGTTTGCTGGCATGCCGACGGACACCGATCTGGAATCCCTGCGCGCCTACGTACAGCGCCGCGTGGAGTGCGCGGGCATCGTGCTCGATGGCGATGGCTACCGCCTGCTGCTCATCGACAGCGATGCACTCCTGGTCGAGGGGTGTCTGCTCGCAGGTGAACTCCTCGCAGTCCAACACTCAAAGGAGGACGACGATGCTGCCACGGCTTAGCCGCTCGGCCGTGCTGGCCGCCATCCGCCAGTTCGACACCGAGCTGCGCGCGACCGAGGCGTGGGCAGGCTGGGAGAACAACCGCGCTCACCGCTGGGCCATCGAGCACGAGGGCCAGCGATATCCGGTGAAGCAGATCGCCGCGCTGGCCTCTCGCCTGCCGACGAGCGCGTTCAGCGGCGGCGAGGCGCTCAACACCCGCGTCGCGCGCCTTGGCTTCGCCATCGTGGCGCTCCAGCCGGCATCCGGGCCACTGAAGGCTCCCGCCGAATCCGCGATGGACCTCCAGCAGCGGATCGAGGCGCTCGAGCACGATTTTGCCGCAGCCCGGCTGCTCGCCATCACGGAGCAGGCACGGCTGCGGCTCACCCTCATCGCGCTCGCGGAGACGCGTGAGTACGCGCGACACGCCGCTGGGTGCCCGGTTTCCCCCTGCACCTGCGGCTATGTCGTTGCCGACGCGCGGGCGACGGAGATCACCGCGCTTGCCTCTGGCGAGCCGTCGCTCACCACAGTGCTCACCGCTCTGCATCAGGCGCACCAAGCGCAGGAGCCGGATGCCGATGATGTGATCGCCTGACGCTACCCAACCTGATCGTTCCCCTCGCCGGGGCGTGTCGCCACCACGCCCCGCACCGGGGCGTGGTGGGGCATGCCCAATTTCAAGGAGTACCCGCCATGGACGCCACGATCCGCGACGCCATCACGAGTGCTGTCCTGTACCTCGCCGGGGTCTGTGATTACGCGCGAAGCTTCGACGGCCAGGGCTTCAACAAGCCCGACTCGCACCTCGGCCACGACCTGGCCCGCCGCGCACAGCACCGCGACCTCGAGGGCGACGAGCTCCACGCCGCTTGGGCGCTGTGCCGCAAGTACGCCGACACGCAACTTGCGGGTGCTGGCATAGCGCTCCCGACGGAGGACGCAGTGCGCGAGCGCTTCGGCACCATCGAGCCGCCGGAGATCCCGCGCACCGCCGGCGTGATCTCGCTCGCGGACGGCGAGCTCGACGTCACCTTTCCCTACGACCCAGCGAGAGTGGAGGTCATCCGCGCCCTGCGGCGCCGCCACGGCGGCAGCGGCTTCGCCGAGCGTGACGGCGTGAAGTCGTGGCGCCTGAGCCTCGCCTCCCTCGACGACCTGCTGCGCGCCTGCCCGCACTTCGAGCGCTGGCTTGAAATCGTCGAGGCGCGCTGGCAGGCGGCTGAAGCAGTGGGGAGGCGCGAGCAGAGCGTCGCCTCGCCTGAGCGCACGGCGGAGCATGGGGTGCAGCGCTACGGCCAGATCAGCCTCCACGGGCTGCACCTGAGAATCGAGTTCCCCTACGACCCCGATCTTGTCCAGCGCATCAAGATGCTGCGCCAGACGTACGGCGGGCCGGGCTTCCAGAACGACGCGAGCGGCAAGTACTGGCTGCTGGCGTTAGCGGCGACCGAGGCGCTGACGGAGGCTTTCCCCCAGCTCACGTGGACCGCAGACGCTGAAGCGGTGCGAACACGCCGGGCGCAGCAGCGTTCGGCCTACGAGCAGCTGCCGCCGCTCTTTCGCTAGGGAGGGCGACGTGCAGCACGAGCAACGGCCCAAGGACCCCGCCAAAATGCGTGCGGGACAGGCACGGCACCGGCAGCTGCGAGAGCAGCTCGGTGAGGAGGGCTACCGGGATTACCAGCGGGAGCGGCGGGCGGACGCACTACGACTGCACCCGGACATGCAGC
The DNA here is from genome assembly GCA_039805565.1 of Chloroflexota bacterium. Lineage (GTDB taxonomy): Bacteria > Chloroflexota > Chloroflexia > Chloroflexales > Roseiflexaceae > CALJIC01. The sequence goes on from JBDLTZ010000144.1 coordinate 2,474, forward strand.
AGCGGGGCGGTGTGAGCGGAAACGCCGCGCAGCTCATTGCGTGGGGTGCGGTGGAGTACATCGAGCAACGGCGGCGGGCATTCCGGGCCTGTGCGGACAAGCACGGCCCGGACATCGCCCGCCATCGGGTTGCCCGAGCCACGGAAGCGCGGCGGTGCTACCGACTTGACCACCCGACAGCAGGCGAGGCGGTGGTGCGCGCCGTGGTGGAGCAGCTTGGCTTCCGCCTCCTGCTCCCACGCACGCCGTTCGACTACCTGGCGTGGTGCGACGATCCCGGTGATGGGCCAGCGATCGACGAGCGCACGGCGGTGGTCGAGGCCACCGTCGGGCGAGCTATCGTCGATGTACTCCTCCCGATCCAGCGTATCGTGATCGAGGTGGATGGTGGCGTCCATGTGCTCACGGGGGCATACGACGAACGACGGCGGGTGATGCTGGAGGCGCACGGGCTGCGGGTGATTCGTTTCACCGACAGCCGTGTGCAGCCACTAGCTCGCGACGGAGTAGCGGCACAGCTTGTTGCTGAGTTCCGATAGCGATAGCATCTGAGGCTCGCAGCTGGACACGTGCAAGCCTCAGATGCTATTCAGCCTTACCCAATCTTACCCCATTTGGACCGCACTCGAACGACGTAAAACTCGTTTCTATCATTTTGCCTACGTCTCGATTATAATAATCTAGACGTAGGTTAACGGAGGTCGCATGTTTGTCGATCGCGAGGCAGAACTAGCCTTCCTGGAGCGCGTACGGGCCAACCAACAACACCCAGGCCCAGGGCAGCTGATTATGCTGTACGGCCGGCGGCGCGTGGGCAAACCAACCATCGCATACAACCCCACTACCCGATGAGGTGACTCGCCAGGTTACCATCATCGACCCCGCCCATCCGCTGTTTGGCCAGAACTTTCCCCTGAGCCAGTCGCCTTCCCCTCAAGGCCCCGCCTACATTCTCATCCAACTGCCCAATGGCCGTCGGCGTGCGGTGCCGCGCGTCGCTACTGATCTGGATGGCGCACCGCCGCCACGACCAGCGCCTGGAACCTTGCCTCGCATCTCTGTGCGTACTATCCTCCCACTCGCACACCGTGTTCGCGCCCTGGTGCTCGCGATGGAGGATTGCCATGCAGGTACGCACACCTCGCCCGGCACCGCCCAGCCACCCACCAACCAGCTCCCCGCCCCGGCTCTGGCCACAGCTGAGCCCGCAACACCAACAGCAACTGGCCTGGCGCCTCGCCGACTTGATCCGGCGCATCCGCACTTCCGCTCAAACGACTGAGGAGGTGCCGCATGCCAAGCCGTGACCACACTTCGACACCCATTTCTGCCGAGCATCTCGCCAAATGCGCCTATGTCTACATCCGCCAATCCTCGCTCGGCCAAGTACTCCATCATCCAGAGAGCACCAAGCTCCAGTATCAGCTGGTGGAACGGGCGATCCAGCTCGGGTGGCCGCGCGAGCGCGTCGTCGTCGTCGATGACGACTTGGGCAAATCCGGCACCAGCGCAGACCAGCGGACAGGCTTTCAGCAGCTGCTGGCCGAGATTGGGCTGGCCCGCGTCGGGCTGCTCCTCAGCCTCGATGCCTCGCGCCTCGCCCGCAACAACCGCGACTGGTATCAACTCCTGGATCTGTGTGCGCTCTTCGGTACCTTGCTCGCCGACAGCGAGCGCCTCTACGACCCACGCACCTACCACGACCGCCTGCTGCTCGGCTTGTCCGGCATCCTGAGTGAGGCCGAGTTACATCACCTCAAGCTCCGCCTGCACGCTGGCGAACGCCAGAAAGCCGAGCGTGGCGAGTTGCGGCAACCGTTGCCCGTGGGGTTGCTGCGGCTCCGCGACCAGACGGTCGTGCTTCATCCTGACGAGGAGGTACAAGCACGCCTGCGGCTGGTCTTCAGCTTATTCAGCAGCCTGGGGAGCGCCCAGGCGGTCGCGCGTGCCCTGGTTCGCGACGGGCTCCCTGTTCCCACCCGCCCACTCCAAGGCCCCGAACCCCACGACGTGGTCTGGCGACCGGCGCAGGCCTGTAGCATTCGCGCGATCTTGCACAATCCGGCGTATGCCGGTGCCTATGTCTATGGCCGCTCCGCTGCTGACCCCACCCGGCGTCGGCCGGGACATCCGCGGAGTGGTAAACTGAGTCTGCCGCCAGACCAGTGGAAGGTGTGTTTGCAAGGAGTGTATCCCGCCTACATCACCTGGGAAACCTTTCTCGCGAATCAGGAGCGGCTGCGGCAGAACCAGAGTCGCTACCGTGCGGAGAAACATGGCGTGCCCCGCCAAGGACCAGCCCTCTTACAAGGGACCGCCGTCTGCGGGCGGTGTGGGGCGCAGTTGCGTCTCCATTACGCTGGGCCCCATGGTGAGTATCCGATCTACGAGTGTAGTAGCGAGCAGATGCAGGTGGGTGGGCCGCGCTGCCAGACCGTGCGCGCGTTCGAGGTAGATGCCGAGGTCGAACGGCTGGTGCTCGCAGCACTGGCCCCAGATCAGCTCGTGCTGGCGCTTGCTGCGCTCGAGCAGTTGGAGCACGACGATGCGGCGGTGTGGCGGCAGTGGGAGCTGCGGCTGGAGCGGGCGCGTTATGAAGCCGCGCGAGCCGCGCGTCAATATCAGGCAGTTGAGCCAGAACATCGGCTGGTCGCCCGGACGCTCGAACGACAGTGGGAGGAGGCGTTACGGGCGCTTGAGCAGACCGAACACGAGGCCGAGCGTTGGCAGCAACAGCGCCAGCTGACCGTGAGCGCAGCAGATCGGGAGCTCATGCTGCAGCTGGGTGCGGATCTGCCGCGCGTTTGGCACGCACCAAGCACGACTAGCGCCGACCGGAAAGCGCTCGTCCGGATGGTGATTAAGGACGTGTTGGTGGACGCAAAACGGGCCCAAGGCGAGGTCTGGTTTCAAATCAACTGGCAGACGGGGGCGAGCAGCGAGCATTGGCTCCGTCGGCGCGTACGGGTCTATGCAGACTACGCCAACGTGGAGGAGTTGCAGCAGCGGGTGCGCGAGCTGCACGCGGCCCAAAAACGCGACGATGAAATCGCCGACGTCCTGAATGCGGACGGCTGGCGCGGCGCACGTGGGCGCTGCTTTAGTCGTGGGATGGTGTGGGACCTGCGCAAGGCCTGGGGCTTGGCAACGATAAACAGCAGACCGGAACATCGGCATCCCAGCCGCTGGGAGGATGGCAGCTACTCGGTCGAAGGTGCGGCGGCGGTGTTGCGGGTGTATCCGGGGACGATCCGCAAGTGGCTGCGCAGCGGGCAACTCGCAGGGCAGCAGGCAGCAAAGGGCTTGGCGTGGCACATCCCGCTGAGCGATGCGCAAATCGCTCACATCACGGCTCGCCTGGAGCAGGTGCCTTGACGAGCAGTAGCGCAACTGGAAGCGGCAGACAAGCTATCAGCTTGAGCAAGCGGGCACCGCACGGCGGATGTGGTCAAGCGATACGACGCTAGGGAGGCAGTATGAAACCGTTGGCAAGTC
>JBDLTZ010000145.1:0-7278 GCA_039805565.1 Chloroflexota bacterium
TGAATGTGATAGCATCCATGCTGAACACCTCGCTGTCCTGATTGTGTGGTTGGCGCCCCAATCATAGCAGCGCGGTGTTCTCCTGTTATTCTCCTCTAGTCCGACTTTGCATTAGCCCTGGCGATGCGGTGGATCACCTGGCCGGCCTGGGCCGCCAGTATCTCGCCCGCGTCGACGCGCTTGCTGTCCTCCTTGGTCACCATCACGGTGGTGGCCTTCTGGAACCCGCCCAGGATTCGCGCACCAGCTGCGTGGCCTGCCTGGTGCGCTCGGCCAGCTCGCGCACATTCTGGGCCACCACAGCGAAGCTACCCCAGCCAGGGCGCGTGTGCCGACGCTCAGCTTGCCGATGGAGCCGGAGATCGAGGTGGAGAGGTAGGCGGCGACAAGTATCGCTCTGCCCTGTGAGATGCGGGGTGTAGTATTGGATCGGAGAGGGGGATTCTGAAGGTGGTGTTGGGGGATGCCTGCTGCGTACCGAGCTGTGTTCAGGTGGAGAAAGAGCAGGGGGAGCCGAACGATTCTCGGCTCCCCCTGCTCAGCGCGTCAGCCAGGTCTAGTGGTGCGCCTCGGCGGCGCCGTGCCCGTGGCTGTGCCCGTGGCCGTGGCCCTCGAGCTGCTGGCGGCGCAGCTTCTCCATACGCGGGTCGTTCACCGGGAGCAGCGGCCGGCGCTTGAGGAAGTAGGTGTAGGCAGCGAACCACACGCCGCCAATCCCCACCAGCGCCGTCACATCCGTCCAGCTGAAGTGGAAGCCGTCCGGGTAGAACGCCGGCGTAATCTTCCAGAAGTACCACACCACCTCGATTGCCACTAGGTACACTGCGATCGCGGTGAGGTAGCCGATGTTGCGCTTGGTGAAGCGGCTCAGCAGCAGGAAGAACGGGATGAAGAAGTGGCCGAAGATCAGCATGGTGGCCAGGATCTCCCAGCCGCCGCGTAGTCGGTGGCCGAACCAGAAAGTCTCCTCGGGGATGTTGCCGGACCAGATGATCAGGTATTCCGAGAAGTTGACGTAGCTCCACACCACCGTGAAGGCGAACAGGAACTTACCCAGGTCGTGCAGGCGGTCCACCGGGATGTTGTACGGCAGCAGCTTGCGCCCGGCGAGCACGTTCAGCATGATGATGTTGAACGCGAACGTCAGGATGAGCATACTGGCGATGAACGTCGTCGGGTACATCGAGGAGAACCACAGCGGCTCCAGCGACATACCCCAGTCGGTGGCGGCCAGCGTCCAGGTGAGCACCACTACCAGGATGCCGGGGCCGGCGAGGCGGTGGAAGCGCGATTTCATAGCCTCGCTGTGGCCGTTGCGGTCCTGCTCATCGGACCAGCGGTTGAGCAGGAGGGCCATGGCTGTCCAGATAGCGAAGAAAGCCACCGTGCGGCCGATCCAGAAGGGGATGTTGAGGTAGGGCGTCTTGAGCGCCACCACGTACTCCTTCTTCAGGACCTCCTCGCGCGTCCAGGGGTACAGCTCGTTGAGGCCGAGCAGTAGCGGCAGGAAGAGCAGGCCCATCAAGGGGATGGTGAGCGCTGCGGACTCGAGCGAGCGCCGCAACATCAGGCCCCACACACCCTCGGTGATGTGGTTGATCATCAGCAGGAACAGCCCGCCGACGCTGAGTGCCGTCCAGAAGAAGTAGGCGAAGATATACGAGTGGAAGAACTGCGCCCCGCTGAGGAAGTACCCCGCGGCCGTGAGCGCCAGCGCTACCACGCCAACGATCAGCGCGATCCGCTGCGCCCGCTCCAGGGCCGGTCGCAGCGCGTCGGTTTGGTTAACGACCATAGAACCCTCTTAGTGCTGAGCCTTGGGCTGTGGGCCTTGGGCAATCGCCGAAAGGCCCACGGCCTGAGGCTCAGGACGCTACTGCTCTGCCGGCGGATTGGCCTGCATCTCGCGGATGTACGCGATGATAGCCCAGCGGTCCTCGACGCTCTGGATGCGCGCGCCGTAGGGGTACATCGTGCCGCGGCCGTGGACGATCGTCTCGTAGATGTTGCCGGCCGGCGCGTCAATCAGGCGCTGCTCGTAGATCGACGTCGGGCGCGGGTTGAACTGCGGGTAGACGGCCGAGCCGCGGCCGTTGCCGACCGTGCCGTGGCACACCGCGCAGTAGATGCCCCAGCGCTCCTTGCCGCGCTCGAGCAGCGCGGGCGAGACGCTGAGCGGGATCTCATCGACGTACGCGCCGTCGGCGGTGCCCCCGACGCGGCCCGTCGAGATCTCGTCGTTGCGGAGACCGCTGCGGGCAACGGTGTTATCCACGAGCGGGCGCATCGCGGCGCCGTCCTCGTAGAAGTCGCTCGACTGGAGCGCGCGGTACTTCGGCTGGTCGTACATCTCGAGGTGACACGCCGCCGTGAACAGCAACATGAAGGCCACCCAGCTGACCTTGACCAGGCGCGCGACCGTCACTCGGCGGACGCGCTGTTGAACGGAATGCAGCATCCCGGCTCCCCTAGTTGTCTACGCTCGAGACCTGCTGTGCGCCCAGGCTCTCGAGAAACTGCCGCGTTCTGGTCAGGTCGAACTGCGGATCGGTGGCCTCCACGGCCAGGAAGAACAGGTCGTTGGTGGCGCGCTCGAAGTTCGGCGTGTTGAACATCGGGTGGTACGGCATGGGCAGGCCGTTGAGCCCGATCATCCCGAACACCGCCGCGAACGCCGCCAGGAGCACCATGCCCTCGAAGGTGATCGGCACGAAGGCCGGCCAGCTGAAGAGCGGGCGGCCGCCGACGTTGATCGGGTATTCCCACACGTTGACCCAGGTGGCCAGCATGAAGACGCCAGATGCGCCGAGCAGGCCGCCCACCAGGATGAGCCAGGGCAGGCGTGTGCGGCGGAACCCGAGCGCCTCGTCCAGGCCGTGGATCGGGATGGGCGTGTAGGCGTCGATCTTGGTGTAGCCGGCGGCGCGGGTCTTCTCTGCGGCCGCCAGGATCGCGTCGGCGTCATCGAACTGCGCCACCAGGCCGTAGGTGGTGGGCTGGGCGGCCGCGGCTACCTTCGGCGCCTTCTGGGTGTTTCGTCTCAGCATACTAAGCCATCTCCCCGCGGCCGGTGGCGCCGATCTTGGCCTGCGCCTCCTCGGCGTGCGTCTTGTGCACCAGGTCGCGCACCTCGAAGATCGCGATCATCGGCAGCAGCCGGATGAAGAGGAAGAACAGGACGAAGAACAGGCCGAACGAGCCGATGTACGTGGCCCAGTCCCAGATCGTCGGCGTGTAGAAGCCCCACGAGGAGGGCAGGAAGTCACGGTGGAGGCTGAGCACCACGATCACCCAGCGCTCGAACCACATACCGATGTTGATGCACACCGAGACGAAGAACAGCAGCGGCAGGTTGTAGCGCACCGGCTTGAACCAGAGCAGCTGCGGAATGGCCACGTTCAGGATGATCAGCGCCCAGTAGCTCCAGGCGTAAGGTCCGATCGTACGTGTCAGGATGAGCTGGTACTCAAACAGGCTGGCCGAGTACCAGGCGTAGAAGATCTCACAGAAGTAGCCGTAGGCCACGATCAGGCCCGAGGCGAGCATGACCTTACCCATGAGGTCGAAGTGCTTCATGGTGATCAGGTTGTGCAGGCCGTACCAGCGTCGGATCGGGATTAGGAGGCAGATCACCATCGCGAAGCCGCAGTACACGGCGCCGGCCACGAAGTACGGCGGGAAGACCGTGACGTGCCAGCCGGGGAGCTGCGAGATCGAGAAGTCGAAACTGATGATCGAGTGCACCGAGAGCACCAGTGGGGTGGAGAGCCCGGCCAGGATGAGCGAGGCGACCTCGTACCGCTGCCAGTGCTTCGCGGAGCCGCGCCAGCCGAGCGAGGCCAGGCCGTAGGCGCGCTTCACCCAGATGTTCTGGGCGCGGTCACGCAGCACGGCGATGTCCGGGATCAGGCCGACGAACCAGAACAGGATCGACACTGTGGCGTAGGTGGAGACCGCGAAGACGTCCCACTCGAGGGCGCTGCGGAACTGCGGCCACATCCCGAGCGTGCCGGGGTAGGGCAGCAGCCAGTAGTCCAGCCAGGGGCGACCGGTGTGGATCAACGGGTAGATACCGGCGCAGGCCACGGCGAAGATCGTCATCGCCTCAGCGGCGCGGTTGATCGAGGTGCGCCAGTCCTGCCGGAAGAGCAGGAGGATGGCGGAGATCAGCGTGCCGGCGTGGCCGATGCCGATCCACCACACGAAGTTGATGATGTCGAAGCCCCAGGCCACTGGGATGTTGATGCCCCAGATACCGACGCCCACGGTGAAGAGCACCGCCAGCGAGTACAGGTACACCAGCAGCAGGAGGGCGGCGGCCACGAACCCGATCGGCCAGCCCCACGGCGTCTTCCGGATCGGGGTCAGCACGATGTCGCCGATCTTCTCGGTGACCGTGCGGTAGGTCTGCTTCGGGCCGAGGAAGGCGTCAGTTGTCTCGACGACCGTCGGCTCTACGCGTTGCGACTGCATCTATTATCCCTCCGCCTTCGTCAGCTCGGGCAGGTCCGGGCTCAGGTTCTTGATAGTAGCCATGTAGCTGACGCGTGGCCGGGTGTTGAGCGCGTCGAGCGAGGTATAGCTGAGCGGCTCCTGCTTCAGCTTCGAGACCGCGGCGTTCGGGTCGTTGATGTTGCCGAAGATGATCGCCTGGGTCGGGCAGGCCTGCTGGCACGCGGTCTGGACCATCCCGTCGGTGATCTCGCCGCCGACGCGGTTGGTGTCGATGCGGGCCTCGTTGATGCGCTGGATGCAGAAGGTGCACTTCTCCATCACACCGCGGGCGCGCACGGTCACGTCGGGGTTGCGGCCGAGCTTTAGCACCGGGGTAGTCTCATCGACGTACTGCAGGAAGTTGAAGCGCCGGACCTTGTAGGGGCAGTTATTCGAGCAGTACTTAGTGCCCACACAGCGGTTGTACACCATGTTGTTGATGCCTTCGCTGTCGTGGACGGTGGCCGCCACAGGGCAGACGATCTCGCACGGCGCGTTCTCGCAGTGCTGGCAGATCATCACCATGTTGTAGACCTGTGGCTCGTCGAGGTTGCCGACGTAGTACTGGTCGATGCGGAGCCACTGCATCTCGCGGCCGCGGGCGATCTCGGACTTGCCCACCACGGGGATGTTGTTCTCGGCCTGGCAGGCCACCGTGCAGGCGTTGCAGCCGTTGCAGACGTTGGTGTCGATCGACATGCCCCAGGCGTAGCCGTTGTACTTCCACTCGGGGAAGAGCGAGATGACCTCGTGGTGCACCCCGTGATGGATGAACTCCTCGTCCTCCTCGAACTGGGCGAGGGTGCCGTGGCGTACTAGGTCATCCTCGCGGCCCTCCATAGCGAAGTGGCCCTGAGTGCTGACGAGCTGGTACTGCCGGCCGGCTGGGGTGACGTTCAGGCCGCTGCCGAACCAGGGGTTCTCGACGGTGCGGAGCGTGTAGGCGTTGAAGCCGATCGTGCCGCTCTCTGGCGAGGCGATGCGCCCAGCGCGGGTGCGGCCGTAGCCGAGGTGCACGGTGATCGAGTTCTCGGCCTGGCCGGGCAGGATCCAGACTGGCGCCTCGACGCTGCGGCCCTGGTACTCGAGCGTCACCACGTCGCCGTTAGTCACGCCGAGCTGCTGGGCTGTGCTGGGAGCGACCAGCGCGGAGTTGTCCCAGACGATCTTCGTGAAGGGCTTGGGTGTCTCCTGGAGCCAGCCGTTGTTGGCGTAGGTGCCGTCGCCGATCATCGGGTCGGGCCGGAAGACAATCTCGAGCCCCTCCGCAGGCGCGGTTGCACTGCCGGCGAACTCCGGCTGGAGCTCGACAGTCACGGGCGCCGCGACCGAGTCGGCCACGAAGCCATCGTGCAGGATGCGCGCCCAGCTCTGGGCGAAGTCCCCCGGGAGACCCTGGCCCTGCCAGTAGGCCTGCACCGCCTGGTAGGTGGTGTCGGCGCTGCCGGTAAGGGCGTTGACCAGGTCGATCCAGGTCTTGCCATCGTAGAGCGGGGCGATGAGCGGCTGGATGATGCTTGCCGTGCCGTCGAAGGCGCGCGCGTCACCCCATGCCTCGAGGTAGTAGGCTTCGGGGATATGCCAGGTGCTGACCGCGGCGGTCTCGTCGGCGTAGAGGCCGAGGTGGACGCTGAGCGCGGCCCGGCCGATCAGCTCGGCGAAGCCGAGGGCGCCGGGCGCATCGTAGGCCGGGTTGACGCCCATCATCACGAGGAGCTGGACGGTGCCGGCGCCGAGCTCCTGGGCCAGCGTGTTGAGTGCCGCGAGGCCACCGGCCGGGTCGGTCTCGACCGGCGCGGTGTAGACCACTGTCTCGCCGACGTTGCCGAGGAACTGGTTGAGCGCGTGGGCGACGGCGTGGACCACGGGCGTCTGGTGAGCGCCGGCGAGCACGATACCGCGGCCGCGGGCGGCCTGCAGGTCCTTGGCGACAGCATTCACCCAGCGCTGCTGCTCCTCGGAGAGACCGCCGGCGGGGGAGGCTCCGGTCACCCCCACGGTAGTGGCGATGGTGCGGGCGATCTCCTCGATCTGACCGGCCCTGGCGCGCAGCCGGTGGTCGGCCACCATGCCGGTGCTGGTGACAGTAGGCTCGACAGCGTACATGCGGCTGATCTCGGCGGCGCCGCGGCGGACGCGGCGCTTCTGCGCCCAGTCGCGCGAGTAGCGCACGCCAGAAGCCGGGTCACTCATGAAGTCCGAGTCGAGCGACACGACCACATCGGCGCGGTCGAAGCGGTAGACCGTGTTGACGTCCTGCCCGAAGGCCCGGCGGGCGCCCTCGTTGGCGTTATCGCGGCCGGCAGGCTCGTACTGGAGCCAGCGCGCCTGCGGGAAGCTTTGGAGCAACCCCTGCATCTGGGCAGCGAAGGTCGGCGAGGTGGTGGGCCCCGTCAGGAAGCGCAGGCCAGCGCCCTGAGTGCCACGCTGGGCGTCGAGAGCCGGGCGGGCGGCCGCGAGGAAGCTGTTCCAGTCGCTGGCCTGACCGGCGTTGAGCACCTCGGTCGAGCGATCCGGGTCGTACATCGTGAGGATGGACGCCTGCGTGATCGCGTCGGTGGCGCCAACGGTAGCCGGGTGGTCGGGGTTGCCCTCGACCTTGGTGGGCCGACCCTCGTGGCTCTCCACGAGGAGGCCACTGGCATAGCCGCCGTGGGTGATCGACGTGGCGAAGTACAGCGCGCGGCCGGGGATCACGAGCTCGGGCTGGCGCACGTAGGGAACGATTTTCTCCTGCGGCTGCTTCCAGTCGAACTGGCATGCGGTGAGACCGCCGAGCGCAAG